>NZ_JBHNYO010000004.1:0-313794 GCF_054960675.1 Rhodococcus sp. PSi06 | reverse complement strand
GCCGAACTTCACCGGTGCCGCCGAGCCCGACCTCGACGCCGTCACCTCGTTCCTCGAAAGCAAGCAGGTTCCCTTCACCACCTGGGACGGCTGGTACCGCCTCGACGCACACGAACGCTCCCTCGGTGAAGAAGAAGGCCGCGAACGCGTCAAAGTCGTCGAACGCGAAGACATGCTGAAGGCATCCGAGCCCGACAAGGTATCGAATTGACAAGGACGCAGAACATGACAAGCACCGCCGATGTCACCACCGTGGTCACCGATCGGGCATTCCTCGAGTGCCCACGATGGCATGACGAACGAATCTGGGTATCGGATCTCTATGCCCACGAGGTGATTTCGATCGGCGACGACGGGGCTGTTCGCATAGAAGCAACCGTGGAGCACAGACCGTCGGGACTGGGGTGGTTGCCGGACGGCCGCCTTCTGATCGTATCGATGACCGACGGGCTCATCCTTCGCCGCGAACTCGACGGGACGCTCGTCACCCATGCCGACGTTTCTGCGCTCGCCACCGGCAAACTCAACGACATGGTCGTCGATGACCGAGGCCACGCCTACATCAGCACGTTCGGTTTCGAGTTCCGCAGTCGCTCCTACGTCGAGTCTGCGGTGCTGATACACGTTGCACCGAACGGTGATGCCGATATCGCTGCGGGAGATCTGTTGTTTCCCAACGGTTCCGTCATTACCGAGGACCGTACATTGGTGGTCGCAGAATCGATGGGCAACCGGATGACTGCGTTCGATGTCGACGACGCCGGCGCACTGTCCAACCGTCGCACCTGGGCGGCATTCGGCCCCGAAGTTCCCCGCACCACAGTCAAAGAGGCGATGAGCGCGGCCCAAGTTGCCCCCGACGGCATCGGCCTGGATTCAGAGGGGGGTATCTGGGTAGCCGATGCACTTCACGGACGCTTGATTCGCGTCGTCGAAGGCGGCGATATCGTCGACGAAAAGACCTTCGACACCGGTGTTTTCGCGTGCACACTCGGCGGCCGAGACGGAAAGACCCTGTTCGCGTGCGCAGCACCCTCGTCGTCGGAGCGTGAACGGGAGAACACCCGAGATGCAAGTCTGCTCTCGGTGCGCGTGGACATTCCTGCATAGTCAGACTCAACGAAAAATGGGCCCCTCACGCGAGGGGCCCATTTTCGTACGCGTCAGTTGGCGAATTGAATGAGCTTGGTTTCGAGGAAGGAACTCAATCCCTCGACATTGCCCTCGCGACCGAGTCCGGACTGCTTGTAGCCGCCGAACGGTTGTGTGACGCACATGTCCCAGCTGTTCACCGAAATTTGGCCGGTGCGAATCCGTCGGGCCATGCTCTCGGCCAACGCCACGTCGTCGGCGTAGACGGCACCGGACAGTCCGTAATCGGAATCGTTGGCGATCGCGACGGCTTCATCGGTGGAATCGAAAGGAATGACAACGACAACGGGGCCGAAGATCTCTTCCTGGGCGATGCGCATGTCATTGGTGACATCTGCGAACAACGTCGGTTCGACGTACCAGCCCTTGTCGATTCCTGCCGGCCGGCCACCACCGGTGACCAGACGTGCCCCCTCTGCCTTTCCGACCTCGATGTAGTCGAGAACGCGGGTGCGCTGACGTTCGGCGGCCAGTGGCCCGATGACCGTCCCTTCCTCGCGGGGATCACCGACAGGGACCGACTCGAAGATGGCCTTGATGGTATCGACGATCTCGTCCTGACGGTGACGCGGTACGACGATGCGTGTGATGGCCGCACACACCTGTCCACTGTGTCCGATACCGGCGAACGCGAGAGCCGGAAACACCTTGTCCAGGGCGATATCGTCGGCGATGATGCCTGCCGACTTTCCGCCGAGCTCGAGAGTGACGCGGGCAATTCGCTCACCACAGATACTCATGATCTTGCGACCGGCAAGGGTCGATCCGGTGAAAGAAATCTTGTCGACGTCCTTGTGCCGCACCAGATGCTCCCCCGTCTCTCGTCCACCGGGCAAGAGGCTGATGACACCCTCTGGCAGACCAGCGGCTTCGAGCGCCTCGGCCAGAATCATGGTGCTGATGGGCCCTTCGGGCGCGGGCTTGAGCACGACGGTGCATCCCGCGGCAAGGGCCGGTGCAATCTTCAGCGACGCGGTGGCGACAGGACCGTTCCACGGAATGATCGTGGCGACAACCCCGATGGGCTCGCGGACGAGCATGCCGTGGCCTTCGGCCCAGCTGCGCTCCTCCTCGAACTCGAAGCGCTCGTGCAGAGTCGACGCGTCCCCCCACATCTTGAGTGCGTTGTTGTGGAACGCGACGCTCGCGCCCGCTGGAGCTCCGATCTCCGCGGTGAACGCTTCGGCCATCGCGTCGAAACGCTTTTCCACTTCTTCCCGAATGCGGATCAGGTAAGGCGCTCGCTCAGCGGGTGTCATGCGCGGCCAGGGACCCTCGTCGAATGCCTTGCGCGCCGCGGCAACAGCCTTGTCGATATCTGCGGGCATCGCCTCCGGAACTGTCGCGAGGAGTTCCTCGGTGATCGGCGAGACCACCTCGATCACCTTGTCGGAGGATGGCTCCACCCATTTTCCTCCGATGAACAGTTTGTCGTAGCTCTTCAACGTGTTTGCGGTCGGAACTGTAGCGGTCATGGTGTGTGTCTCCTCTATTGGCCGAGCGGTTGTGTAATGTCCTGCAGGGCATCGGGATCAGGCCTTACACCAGTGGTTATGGCAGCG
The DNA here is from genome assembly GCF_054960675.1 of Rhodococcus sp. PSi06. Lineage (NCBI taxonomy): Bacteria > Bacillati > Actinomycetota > Actinomycetes > Mycobacteriales > Nocardiaceae > Rhodococcus > Rhodococcus sp. PSi06. The sequence continues at coordinate 311,080 of NZ_JBHNYO010000004.1, read as the reverse complement.
CGGGCACCGATCATGAGTCTCGGGTTGTCGATGCTCAAATGCGCTGTCAGCACACCTTTTTCATCGAGCCAGGCGACAGCCCACTTCCCGTCGTCACCTTCCCTGATCACGGGCGAGTCCCCTGGACCGTGGTGGCCGACGTACTGGAGCTTGTGTCCGAACTGATCGCTCCAGAAGTACGGCACCGGATCGTGGGCGACGAGCTCGTTGCCCGTCAAGGTGCGGGCGATCGCATCGGGACCCGTGCGGGCGTCGTCCCAATGCTCTACCAGAAGTCGGTCGTCCGCGCGGGGCGACCAGCGAACCGCGACATCTCCGACGGCGAACACATGGGGGTCGGATGTGCGCAGATATTCGTCGACGACCACGCCGCGGTCGATCTTCAGGCCGGAATCGTCGAGCCACGCCGTATCCGGCCTGACACCGATACCGGCAACGACGATATCGGCATCGATATGCTGGCCGGAGTTCAACTCGACACCGGTGTCGGTCACTACCGTGACCCCTGCGCCCAACCGCAGATCCACCGCCGACCACCACTCGAGGAATCGGAGCCCGATTCTTTCGCCGAGCGCACCGACCAGCGGCGCGGGACCGAACTCGACGCACGTCACGTCGGCGCCCACAGCAAGAGCTGCGGTCGCAACCTCGGCTCCGATCCAACTTGCGCCGACCAGAACAACTTTCGCGCCCGGTACCAACTGTTCACGAAGGCTGCGGGAGTCTTCTACAGTCCGGACGGCGATCTGCCGGGTCGAGCCCGGTAACAGAATCGGGGCGGCACCGGTCGCGATGACCAGGGCGTCGTAATCCACTGGACCTTTTCCAGTCAGCACCTGCTTTGCACCGGTATCGAGAGCGGTAGCGGGAGTGGACGTTCGGACTTCGACTTTCAGCGCGTCGTAGTCGGTACGCAGCTGCGTGTTCAGCTCGCCCCGCAAGGCGGCTTTGGTGAGGGGAGGCCGGTCGTACGGCAGATGCGCTTCGGCGGCCAGCAGGACGATCTCCCCGTCGAACCCGTGCGCCCGCAACGTTTCACACGTGCGAGCCCCGGCGAGCCCGCCTCCGACGACAACTACTTTCGTCATCAGTACATCGGTGCCGCGGGCGCGGTGGACGCCGCGACGGCTTCACCCTCGGCGAGAATTTTCTTGCCCGGGGTGAAATGAGCGGGGATCCGCTGCCAGCCCATATTGGTTCCCTGGTGCGGGTAACGCTCGAGCTTGTCTCGCTCGATCGTGTAATCGGGCATACGCTCGAGTATCTGCGAGAGCAGCGATTTAGCCATGAGCCGGCCCAGGTGGGATCCGGAGCAGCGATGTACACCGATGCCGAATGCGGTGTGGCGGTTGGGCCATCGATCGATATCGATGTCGTCGGGATTCTCGAACAACGCTTCGTCTCGGTTCGCCGATGCCCAGGACAGCAGTACCCGGTCGCCCTTCTTCATGGGGCATCCCTTGAATTCCACATCGTCGGTCACGGTTCGAGCGAGCGCCTGGGTGGGCGAGAAATAACGCAGGAATTCTTCGACCGCATGGTCCATGAGCGATGGATCGTCGATGAGCCGCTGGCGAACGTCGGTGTGGTCTGCCAACCACACCAGGGTCTGGCTGACGAGCGAGGCGGTCGTGCCGGTTCCGCCGGCAACCAACAGCTCGACCATCGCGAACACCTCGAAGTCGTCGAGCACCCGTCCGTCGACTTCCTGCTGAACGAGGTAGCTGATGACGTCGTCTTTGGGGTTTTCTCGGCGATCGGCGATGACGGTACGCATCTTCTCCGACAGGTACGGAAAGTCGACCTTCATCGCATGCTCGTAGTGCTCGCTACCGGGAACTCCGGCGAGGGCCTCGTGGTGCGCGGAGGCGTACGTCTTCCAGTCCTCGATGCCGAGCCCGAGCCAGTCGACGGTGACGATGGCGGGCACACCGATGACCGACGTGAAATCGCACTCGCCCTCTTCGATGACACTGTCGATGAACGCTGTCGTGTGATGCTCGACGAGATCCTTCATCTTTTCTACAGCGGCCGGAGAGGTGATGGGGTTGACGATCTTGCGGTACTTGCGAAACTCCGGCGGATCGAGCTCGATCGGAATGTGAAAGTGCATCGGAGTTTTGGGAATGACCACCGACAATCCCTCGCCGCCGTATTCGTTTCGCGCCGAAGAGAACGTGTCGTCGTCGCGGGAGGCGTCGAACACGGACTCGTAATCGGACAGCACCCAGTACCCGCCGTGCGCTTCCGACCATCCGCGCTTCTCCGCGTTCCTGAGGTTCCGATAGGAGCCGACGGGGTCCGCGGAGTGTTCCTGCGAGTTGTGGTCGAAGTGAATGACCGGGCAACGGCCGCTTTCCGTCATGTCTTTCAGTCCTCCTACAGGCGAAATCTGGCATAACCATGTCGAGCGATGTCCTGATAATGGTTATACTAGATTCAGCTGTTGTCAACATCACAACAGTGGCAGCATAGGTAGGAGGTCACTGAGGTGGCCAGACTCGAGCAGAGCCTCGAACACTTTTCGAAGGAGGAATCGTGAACGTATCGGTCGACGCGAACCAGTGCCAGGGCCACGGACTGTGCCAGATGACATCGCCGCAGGTCTTCGCCTTGCGCGATGAGGACGGGCACGCCTATGTGCTGCCCGAGGGACAAGAGCCGAACCACCTCGGAGAGGCGAGGGCAGGAGCGGACAGCTGCCCGGAGCGCGCGATTTCGGTCGAGTGACCGCTCGTGAGTGGAAGTGCGCGGCAGCATTTCCACTCACGTCCGCGAAGCGCCTACAGCGCGCGGTCCCATTGAATGACCGAGCTCATCACGCCCGGGAACTTGCGCTCCGCATAGCGAACGTACTCGTTGATGTGCTGCGCCATCCGCTCCTGCGAAAGCTCGGGATCACGCACCAGAAGAGAGTCGTAGATCGATTGATGAGCAGTCAGGATTGCGGCACGACGCGGTGCCGGGTAGTCGATGCCGATGATCGTGCCGTCCATGATGCCCAGCAGCGAATCGACCAGGTACCCGAACAGCGGGTTTCCCGAGGACCACGCGATGATGTCGTGGAACTGCTTGTTCGCCTCGAGGAAGATGTACTGGTCACCGAGGGAATCTCGCATCGTCTCGATGGTGCCGTTGAGCTGGACCATGGACTCGTCGGTAATGCGTTGGGCGGCAAGTCTGCTGATCATCGGTTCCATCGCGACGCGGGCCTCGGCGATTGCCTTGAACGGCGCGTTCTTGAGCTGCATCAGCAAAATGACCGTGCTGGCAAGATGAGAAGCGTCGGGATCGAGCAGGACCGGGCCGCCCTTGGGGCCCGGCTTGAGAGCGATGACACCCTGGAATTCGAGGAGCCGAAGCGCTTCACGGAGGGTTCCGCGCCCGATTTGATACTTCTCCAGCATCGCCTTCTCCGGCGGAAGGAGATTGCCGACGGTGAGCCCTTGCCGCAACGTGTCGCGAATGATTTGTTGCGCGATCACCATTGCCGCTTTGGGAGCGCGATTGGTCACGGTCATCAGTTGAGTCCTCCCACGTGCAAGCGGATCAACACTGCGATCCACCACGTCCCCGAATATCGAGGCGGTTGATTATAACAATCGGCCCGAGCTGCGCGCGGACTACGAACTGATATCCACCTGCTTTTGAACCCCGGCCCCCACGGAACAGGAATCTCATGCCCGACGTGATCATCGAAAGTACACCGGCAACCCTGTGGATCAGGCTCAACAGACCCGAGCGACGCAACGCCTTCGATCCCGAGATGTCCGCCGACATTGCCGACGCCCTCGACGACGCATCGGGGTATCGCTCGGTGGTCATCACCGGGTCAGGGGGTAGTTTCTGCGCCGGCGGCTCGCTTGCCAAGCTCAGCGAGCCGTCTCCCAAGGAGATGCGTCGGCTCTACCGAGGTTCGTTGAGGCTTTTCGACTCCATTCGCAATTGCCCCCGTCCCGTTATCGCTGCCGTCAACGGGGCTGCGGCAGGCGGCGGCAACGAGTTGATCGTGGCCTGCGATCTCGCGGTCGCAGCGCGGTCGGCAACCTTCGGACAGACGGGCCCCCGGGTCGGCAGCGCACCGGTCACCGGAGCCACCAACGTGATGGGCGTTCAGATCGGCGAGAAGCGAGCCAAGGAGATGGCAATGCTGTGCCGGCGGTACACCGCCCAGCAGGCGCTGGACCTCGGCCTGATCAACGAAGTGGTCGACGACGATCGACTCGAAGAGACGGTGCAATCCTGGTGCGACGAGATCTCCGCGCTGAGCCCTCGCTACCTCGAGATCACCAAGACGAGCTCGAACCTGTGGTGGAACGCCGCCCGCGATTCGTTCTCCTCGGGCCTGGGCATGTTGAATCAGGCAGTCGGCAGCCCGGACATGATCGAGGGCGCGACGGCTTTCCTCGAGAAGAGGAAGGCCGTCTTCCCCGCGCCCGAGTGATCTACTTTTCCGACAACAGAACTTCCTCGGTTCCGTTCCATTGCACGAGAGCACCTTTGACGCGCATATCGTTTCCGTCGAAGGTGATCTCTCCTTCTGCACCGGTGAAGCCCTCACTCACCAGCTGTTGCAGTCCGCTCTGAATGTCCTCGCGGGATGCTCCACCGGACTTGTCGACGGCGCGGGCGATCATCCAGGCGGCGTCGTATCCTTCTGCTGCGTAGTTGTTCGGATTCTCTCCGTCGTACTTCGCCCGGTAAGCCTCGACGAACTTCTGCGTCGCGGCGTTCGTTCCGTGGTACGTGAAATCGGTCGGCCAGGTCATGCCTGCGGCCGCCGGGCCTGCAGGGGTCAGATTGCCTGCGCCGGAACCGGTATGGGTGATGAGGGTGCCGTCGAAACCGGATTGCCGAAGTTGCCCTACCGCGGTTGCGTTCTGAGCACCGTTCATCATGATCGCGATCCCGTCCGGATTGTCCGCGAGAATCTTGGCGATCGGGGCGGTGAAGTCCTGCGTGGTGTTCTGAACCCCGGAGGTCGACGTCACCGCGAAGCCGAATTCGTCGGCCATCTCGGGGATGGTCCGTTCGGAGAGTTCGGTCAGGGTCGGGTTGGCGCTGTTGTACAGAATCCCCAAACTCGTGACTCCCTCGCCCTCGAGATACTCACCGGCTTGGTCGTAGTACGTGGTCATGGGTGCCGTTGCACGGTATGTGTACTCTCCGACGAGCGTGCCCTCGCTACCGGATTGCGTGAAAACGATGGGCACCTTCGCGGCTTGCGCGAGCGGAGCTACAGCGATCGACTGCGCACTGGTGACCGTTCCGAGAATTGCCGCGACCTGCGGGTTGACGGTCGCCTCGGTAACCAGACTCGCTGCGGTCTGCGCTTCGCCTGCAGTGTCGCGGCTTTCGAGCGTGACGGTCGAATCACCGAGGTACTTCTGGTCGTTGATCTCCGCGACCGCCAGTTCGATCCCCTTCAGCTGGTTCGTTCCCGCGAACGACACGTTTCCGGTCTTGTCGGTGACGGAGAACAGCGTTATCTCCGATGGCATCTCACCCGAGGCCGTCGCTCCCCCTCCCCCACCGCTGCACGCCGCGGCGGTCAGCACCAGCGCGACGATCCCCACCGGAATCCGTAGCAATCTCATCAGAAACCCCATTTACTCATAATGATGCGCATAGAATGTACTTCACCATGATGCGCGTTCCCGTATTCGGTGTCATGATTTCCGTGAAATTCAAGGAAGGCAACAGAATTGAGTGCCGCCGAGCTTGCCGCACGCCTCGACAGAATCGAATCCCGTGCTGCCATACACGAACTCCCGATCCTTTACTGCCTCGTCATGGACGAACGAAATGTCGACGGAATCCGGGCCATCTTTTCCAAGACTGCATCGATGCGTTCGATCGATGGGGTGTTCACCGCGTCTGGGCTCGCACAGATCGTCTCGGCCTTCGAGGGTCGGTTCGATGCCCTGGGCCCGACGAATCATGTCACCCACGGCCACATCATCCGCTTCGACGACTCCGATCCCGATCTTGCCTACGGATCGGTCGAGTCGCACGCCGAACTGGTGCGGAACTCGGTACCGATGGTTGCCGCCCTGCGCTACCGCGACACCTACCGACGGTACGACGGCATCTGGAAGTTCGAGGACCGCCTCATGTCCTACATGTACTACCTACCGATAACCGAGTACGAATCCGGGCTCGGCGATCCGAACAGTATGCGCGCGTACGGAGATCACCGGCCCGCAGACTGGCCCGACGCCCTGCACGACGGCGACGGCAGCTGGTTGGCCCGGTATTTTCCTGTTGCGACGCCCGGCAAGGCGCGCTAGCCAGGCGTGCGGCTCACACCGTGCCCGGGGCGGCGACGGGCTGCGAAGTCGACGACCCCGTCATTATCGGCAGATCCCATCGCCCGTGGCCCAGTACCGCGACCGCTGTGCACAGCACTACGAACACCACACCCGCGAAGGCCATGCCGGCTCCGGTTTCCCACCCGGTCGAGACGGCACCGGTGATCAATGCAAGCACCGCGGTGAAGCCATAGCAGAACGACGCGAAACGTGATGCCGTGCGGCCTTGTTCGACTGCCGACAGTCCGCGGGTCAACAGGCGCAGACCGCAGGCGTAGGCGAAACCCTGGCCGAGTCCCCAGCACACGCACCCGGCCAGAATCAGCGGCAGGCTCGGCAGCCCGACCCCCAATGCAGTGAGAACGGCCCCGCACCCGATCAGAGCCAACGAGTGCACGGGACGAAGCGACGTCCCGAGCGCTGAGAACGCGAACGGTGACAACCACGCGATCGACAACAGCATTACCGGCGCGAGAGCCCCGACCACAAGAGAGTCGCTGCCCGTCTGCTCGAGTACCGCTGTCGGCAGAATCCCGACGGCGATACCGCCGATGGCCCAGCCCGCCAGGCCGATTCCGTATCCGGCAGCGCGGGTCCTCGGTGCGATATACGGTCCGGCCTGGACCTCACTCTGCCCCTTCGGCTCGATCAGCGCAGTCCGCAGCGTCTGCCGAGCCGCATAGAGTGCCATCAGGAGAACGACAGCGACGACCACTACCAACGCCATGTGGATCACATAGACCGTGACCGTCGGCCCGGGAAGATACTCGGCGACACCGGCTCCGAGAATCAGACCGATGAACGATCCGAAGATCGCTCCCGACGACGCGATGGTGCGCCCCTTCTCACCGCGTGCTGCCACGACGATGGTCGCCGTCGCCCCGGTTGCCACCCCGACACAGGTTCCCGTCAGAAAACGACCGACGAAGAGGAATACGACATTCTCGCGACCGGCGAGAAGCGAGAAGTCCGCGACGACGCCTCCGAGCATCGCAGCGGGCAACAGCGCCCAGGCGAATCGCGTCAGCCGAGTCCGAGCCATCAGCGTGAAAGTCAGTACCAGCGCAACGAGATACACGGCGAACAGAGCCGACACCGTGAACGTCGACAGAGACATCTGCTCGGCGTACAGCGGCAACAACGGCCCCGGCACGTTCGAACCCACGACGAGCGAGGCGAACGCACCCGCCGCCGTTGCCCCGAGTAGTCGCTTACGCCGAGTGCCGACGGCCCGAACAGCCCCGGCCCCTGCCGGAAGGCTCACGGACGGTCGAGTGACTCGAGAGCCGCGCGCAGGACGTCGGGAATCGGGGCCTTGAGACCGTCGGGTCCGCGTACCGCGTACTTGATCTTGCCGTAGGCGACCCGCTCGTCGCCCCGGGTGAACGGGAAGCCGATGACGTACGAGGTAGTGCCCAGGTGTTCGAGTTCCATACCGCACACGATCTCGTCGAAGACCCGACAGGAGGTCAGATAGCTGCATTCCGACGCGAACCCGACCGTACCTACCCCAGCCGTCTCCATCATCGTGTGACTGTCCAGACCATGGGTGTGCAGCCACACGCTGTACGTGCGCTCCATCCACGGATAGTTCATCGCGAAATACGAGATACCGATCGCGTCGCAGTCTCCGTACGCGAGCGTGAACGTCTGGCTAGTCGGATGTTCGACCATCTTCGCACCTCTTTCTGCACTCATTGTCCAGCATCCCGCTCTTTACACTAATCATTATCATGGTTATGGTGACTGTAGTCACATCAAACAATGCGCATCAATTCAACAACGCACGTGCACAACAGCGTTCGTCTCGAAGAAGGAGCATCAATGAAGACCATCGGAGCCTTGATCTGGGAACCGGGCACTCGCTCGGGCTGGAGCGTCGAAGAAATCGAGATAGATCCGCCCAAAAGCCGTGAGGTCCGCATCAAGCTCGCAGCCTCGGGAATCTGCCACAGCGACGATCACGTGGACACCGGCGACATCCCGCTCGACTGGGCTCCCATCATCGGTGGCCACGAGGGCGCAGGCGTCATCGAGGAACTCGGACCCGACGTCACCGGCTTCGAGATCGGCGACCATGTCGTACTTTCGTTCCTTCCCTCGTGCGGCCACTGTCAGATGTGCACGATCGGCCGTTCGAACATGTGCGAAATGGGCGCAGGCGTTCTCGCGGGCTTCGCCCCCGATGGCACCCACCGCGTGCATGCCCGCGGCCAGGGCGTCGGACCGTTCTCGTTCCTCGGCACGTTCTCGCCGTACGTCGTGGTGAACATCGACTCGTGCGTCAAGATCGGCAAGGACATCCCGTTGGACAAGGCGGCGCTCATCGGCTGCGGCGTGCCCACCGGCTGGGGTTCTTCGGTATATGCCGCCGAGGTCACCCTCGGTGAAACGGTCGTGATCATCGGCACCGGCGGCGTGGGCATGAACGCCGTCCAGGGCGCACGCCACAAGGGCGCGCAGACGATCATCACCGTCGACCCGGTCGAGTACAAGCGCGACCAGGCCAAGCTGTTCGGTGCCACACATACCGTCGAAAACCTCGACCAGGCAAAAGAACTGGTCGACAGTCTCACCAACGGGCAGGGTGCCGACAAGGTGATCATCACCGTCGACGTCGCGTACGGACACCTGCTCAACCCCGCCCAGGAAATGACCCGACGGGGCGGAACCCTCGTCCTCACCTCGGCAGCGCCCGTCACGCAGCGCGACGTCCCGTTCGACCTGTTCACCTTCGCGATGTCCGGAAAGAGGCTGCAGGGCACGCTGTACGGCACCACGACGGCGCGCCGCGACATCCCGTTGATCGCGGACATGTACCGCCGCGGCGAGTTCATGCTCGACGAGCTGGTCACCAAGACCTACAAGCTCGAGCAGATCAACGAGGCCATCAAGGACATGCGCGAGGGCAAGAACATCCGCGGCGTCATCATGTACGACGAGTAGGAGATCGAAACATGCGAGAAGACATCATCGCCGCAACGCACACTTACGCGCTCGGGTTGGACACGTTCGATCCGAAACTCGCGTTGAGTGCGTTCGCCGCAGACGCCGTTTGGGACGCAACTCCGGTGGGCTTGGCACGCTACGAAGGACACGAGCAGATACTCGACTTCTTCGAGCGAGATGCGGAGCAGATCGAGAACCAATTTCACATCATCACCAACCACATCGTGCACGCCGATTCGGACACCACAGCTCATGGAACCAATTACGTGTTCTCCGAGGGCAACACGAAGGGTGGTGCCGCGTTCAAAGCCATTGCACTGAACGAGGATACGTATGTTCTGACCGAAGACGGGTGGAAGATTTCCTCCCGGGTGATCTCACCTCTGACGCCGCCGCAGATGGACGGTTTCGAGGCCTGACGACGAACGACACGTACGTGCGTGTGTGCTGGTACTCAGCGCACACGCACGTACGTGTCGTGCTGGAACGGACAACACCATGGAACCGTTGGACAGATTGATCGCCAAGGACGCTGTGCGAGACCTTGCCGGGGCCTACTCGATGGCCGTAGACGACCACGACATCGAGTCGGTACTCGAGATGTACGCACCGGACGCAACACTCACGATCGCGGGGAAGACTCTCACCGGTCGCGAGGAACTACGCACGTTCTACGTCGACAGTATGGATCGCTACACCACGATGCTCCATACGCCCGAGATCCACCTGATCACCGTCGACGATTCCAGGCACGCCACGGGCCGCATGACCGGGCATGCCGAGCTGGCTGTTCGAGACACGTTGATGATGAGCGCTTTCCGCTACGCAGATCGATATGTCAAGACCGATCGCTGGCGCTTTCAGCACCGCCGAGTGTCGTTCATGTACGCGGTTCCGTTCGAGGCCATGGGTGCGAGCTTTCGCACGGACCAGCGCATCCGGTGGCCGCAGACCAGGTACGCCGGCGCGGATTACCCCGAATCCTCGCCGACCTGGTCCACCTACCGAGACCGGTAACCGCCCCGCCCGTCGCCGGGCATCCTGGTCGAATCATGGCTCACCGCAACACGAACCGTTTCGACCTCTATGACGACGCGTTTCGGACTGTCCAGCAATGTCGCAAAGGCATCCGGATCCGCAGGCGCGAGATGGCGCGAGAACTCCGGGTAGAACCACGCCTTCACAGTCTCGTCGGAATGCACAGTCGCGGTGCCGCGAACGGACAACATCTGCCGCCCCGGCAACGTCGTGCCTGCATTGGAGATCACCAGCGTCACCCGAGGGTCACGGACCGCGGCCCGCACGTGGGCGCGGCCCGCCGCCGCCGTCAACCAGAAGCGATCACGAGTGAAGAGGTAGCTCATGACGACGCCCGCCGGCCACCCGGCCTCGGTGGTGAACGCGAACGTGCATTCGGTCTGCGTCGAGATCAACGTCGAGCGCCCCTCGGCCGTCGCCCGGACCGACTCGAGATTCTCGTTGTCGTCGATCCCCACCCGGCTCACGAAGAGGCGGAACCGTACGGGACGAACGCCGACGTCGCGACAGGCAAGGCCATCACCCGGTCGACCAGAATGCGCTTGTGCGCCAATTTGAGCTCCCCGTCCACCTCGACCAAGGAGTCCGAGTATCGACCGAAGATGCGGGAGGTGCTGTCGGCATTGAACAGGGTGGCCTCGAAATACGCATCGATGCGAACGCCGCCGCCATCCTCGGTCACCACCGTGTTGGTCACGGCGTGCCGCGAGACCTCGGTGTCGGACGCCGCGAAGGCCCGATAGATGTCGAGAAAATCTTCTATCCCCTGCTTCGTCTCCGTCGTCTGCGTGACGCTGATGTCCTCCATGGCGAGACCGCGAAGGGTGTCGAGATCGCCCGCATCGGCGGCCCAGGCGTACCGGTAGAGAGCCTGCTGTGCACGGTGGGCAAGGTCCTGGGTAGCGAGAGTGGTTGTCATGATGGTCCTTTCACTTGACGTAAGCGCCCGCATCGACGGGCAGGGTGACTCCGGTGACGTAACGGCCCTCGTCGCTGGAGAGGTAGAGCACGGCATTACTGATGTCGACGGACTCGATCCACGGCACCGGAAGTGTGTTGAGCGACGCGAACCCCGACATTGCCTTCTCCTGCGTGGGCTCCGGATCGCCCGGCGCGAACATGGAATAGGTGCCAGGGTTTTGGATCATGATGGTGTCGACATTCGTCGGATGGACGGTGTTCACCCGAATCTTGTACTGGCCCAGCTCATTGGCCATCGTGCGCATCAACCCGACAATGCCGTGTTTCGCGGCCACGTAATGCCCTACGTGCTGGATGCCCTTGAGTCCGCCGATCGAGCTGGTGAACACGATCGATCCGCCGCGGCCCGCCTCGATCAGTGCCGGGATGGCAACCTTCGCGGTATGGAAGACGCCCGTGAGGTTGACGTCGATCATGTCCTTCCACTGTTGAGTCGTCAGCTCCCAGGAGAGCCCGTACGTTGCGATTCCGGCGTTGGCAACGACGATGTCGATGCGGCCGAGTTCGGCGACGCCCTCGTCGAAGACTGCTTGCAGCTGCTCCAGATCACGCACATCGGCGCGTCGGGCGAAGATGCGTCGATCGAGAGCCTCGACCTGCTTCACCGTTTCGGCCAACTCGTCCTCGGTGGCGAGGGGGTAGAACGGGGTGACGGTGTCGATGTTCTCGCAGATGTCGACGGCAATGATGTCAGCGCCTTCCTGCGCCAATCTGATTGCGTGGCTTCGCCCCTGGCCGCGAGCGGCTCCGGTGATGAATGCAACTTTTCCTTCTAGGCGGCCTGGCATGGTCACTCCTTATCGATTGTTACGGTCCCGGTGCCGGTCAGCACTTGGGCACCGTCGATCACGGTCAGCGTCAGCGAGCACTCCACCGCGAAAGAGTCCGAGAATTCGCGGACTGCGGTGACGACCCCGCCCGCTTCGAGTCGGTCGCCCTCGAATACGTTTCCGAGGAAACGGAATCGGTAGTGGGCTATTCGGTCGACGCCGCCGGCCCAGGACCCCAGCATCGACAGCACGTAGGCCATGTTCGACGGACCCTGGTTGACGGTCTTGTCCCCCATGCCGAGTTCGGTGACTGCAGTGCGGTCGAAGTGAATCGGGTTGGGATCGCGCATCAGCGCCGAGAGCAACTTCATCTTCTCTGGATCGACTCCGTCGATGATTCGCGACGGAAGCACCTGTCCTACTTCGGGACTCATGCGGCCTGCTCTCGACGCGGGAAAACGATCGAGTTGGTGGTGGAGGCCACGAGCGTATCCGCGGCATCATGGATGTCCAATCGATATCCGACGATGTCGAACACTCCGGTTTTCTTACCGGTCTTCCGCGCGGCGGAGACGATCTCGCCGGTCACCGTGTACGTGGAACCGGTCCGCAATGGTATGTGGACGACGGTGTCGGTCTCGCCGAACATCGGACCGTCTGCGTCGGTCGCGGAGAACACCGCGAACAGTTCGTCCCACGTCCACCCCATCGATCCGGTGGCGACCAAAAACACGAAGGTCGGGTGCGCCGCGCCGTCGTCGGCCGCGCACTCCATCGCATCGAGAACCAGGCCGACCCACCACTTCTCCAACGTTCGGGTGCCCCCCGGCATCCGGGTTCCGATCATTGCGTGTAGTTCTTCCTCGGTCATACGGTGCGACCTGCGGCCTCCCAGTAGGGCGTTCGCAGATCACGTTTCATGATCTTGCCGGTGGGCGCCTTGGGTAGGGCGGTTACGAAATCCACCGATCGCGGTTTCTGGTACGACGCCAAGTTCTGCTTCGCCACGTCGATGATCTCCTGCTCGGTGGCTTCCGTTCCAGGCTTGAGCACGACCACTGCTTTCACGGCCTCGCCCCATTCGTCGTCGGGGACCCCGATGACGGCGCATTCCAATACCGAGGGGTGTGCGCCGATGGCTTCCTCGACCTGCACACTGAAAATGTTTTCGCCGCCGGAGATGATCATGTCCTTCGCGCGGTCGACGATGTACACGTAGCGATCCTCATCCCAGGTTGCGATGTCGCCGGTCCACATCCAGCCGTCACGCAGCGTGTCCTTGGTGAGTTGGGGACGGTTCAGGTACCCGATCATGTTCGCTTCGGAGCGCACGACGATCTCGCCGGGCGTCTTGCCGTCCCGCGGAACTTCTTCACCGAAGGCGTCGACGACTCGGATGGTGGTGACGAACCCTTCACGGCCGCAGGACTTCAGGCGATGAACGTCGATACCTTTGACGGCGTTGAGATGGTCCTCTTGAGAAAGGAACGACATGGTCGTGCCCTCGGTTTGACCGTAGCCCTGAATCAGGGTGCATGGAAAAGAATCGAGCGCCGCCCGGACGATGGTCGACGGCATCGGGCCGCCTCCGTATTGAATGTTCCGCAGACTGGAGAGATCGTAGGACCCGAAATTCGGGACTGCCATCATCCAATTCAGCATGGTGGTGATGCCCAGGAACGCCGATACCTTCTCGGTCTCGATGATCTCGAGCGCCTGCTTCGCCTCGAAGTTCACCAGCACCACCGGGCAGCCGTGCTTCATGTAGTTCATCGACAGGACCACTGGGATGTGGTACATCTGCCCTGTCAGCATGTAGACATCGGTAGGAACGATGCGCTCTGCCACAGTCTGATTGAGCATTCCGTTTGCGGCACTGGTGTGGGTGTGGATCGCGCCCTTGGACTCACCCGTCGTGCCCCCGGTGTACAGAATGAAGAACGGATCGTCTCCCCCGACGGACGGCGTCCACATCGGCTCGTCAGCGCTCGACCGCGCAAGAAGCTCGTCGTAACTACCGTCGGAGTCGACGCCGAATTCGAGCCAATGATCGACATCGACCGAGCGCTGCAGTTCCTCCTTGGTCTCCGACCATTCCGAAGCAGTGATGATCACCTTGGGAGTCGCGTCCGCTATCAGACCCACGATTTGCTTGACACCGAGTCGCCAATTCAGCGGCTGCAGAACCAAACCGGCACGGCCGGCTGCAAAATACAGTTCCTGGAACTCGACACTGTTACGAGTCAACACCGCAACCCGGTCGCCCTTCTCGAGCCCGAGTCCTCGAAGACCGTTGGCGAGGCGTCGAACCCGCTCGTCGAGTTGGGAAAAGGTGATGCGCCGATCGTTCGGTACGTCGAACACTGCCTGCCGATCCGGCGTCAGTGCCGCCCATTTGGCGGGGATCAATCCCTGATTCTGCATCGAAGATTCCTAGGCTCGGTACGTCACGTGAGAATCGGTACGGCAGTTCCGGTTCAGTACGGCAGATCGAGAGCGATGTGGCGCTTTTCGATCAACCAAGTTCCGTCGACCTCGACGAATTCGTCCTCGTACTTTCCGGTGGAGAGCACGGTCAGCTTTCCGTCGGCGACAGAAATGATTGTCAGGTACGAGATCACGGTCGCGTGAGCAGCGTCGACGTCATCGATCAGGATGTTCGTCGTCAGGTGGCGGCGCTGGTCCGATTGCGAGTGAGCAGAGCCGTTCATCAACTCCATGATCGCGTCGATTCCGTCGAAGGGGCCGATCGGATCTCCGTCGGCGATCTTCATGGTCAGAACGGCATCCTTGGTGAACGAGGCAACGATCATCTCGGGATGGTGATCGTCATAACCGAGGCCGTAGCGGCTGAGTGTGTTCTCGATTCCGGGGCGTGACGACATGAGATTTCTCCTCGAGGCAGGCGTGACGGTGATCACAACAAGGCCAATCATAATCATGAATCATGTTGCGTCAAGGGCGATTTCAACGCCATCAGCACTTGCCGGTGCACGACGAATCCCGCCCGGTGTCAAGCTTTACCGGACGGGAATCGTGCTGGGGCGATCTCTAGAGTGTGCCGTCCTTGACGAGTTGCTTCGCCAGGGAGTCGAGGATGACCTCGGTCGAGCCCTCGTAGATCCGCATGGGTCGGGCCTCGCGGTACAGACGCTCGATGGTGCTGCCACGGGAGATTCCGTAGCGACCCATCACCTGCACTGCGCGATCCACGACCCGGCCGGCGACCTCCGTCGCTGCGACCTTCGCCATCGAGGACAAGTGCAGATTGGCGCGCGCATCACGGGCAGAGGCCGCGGCCGCACGATAGGTCAGCGAGCGAGCCATTTCGATGTCGGTCCAGCACATGGCCAAATGTTCTGGCACTGAACCGAGCCGAGAGAGGCTGACGCCGAACTGTTCTCGGCCGTTCGCATGCCGCACGGCCTCCTTCAGTGCGGCCTCGGCAAGGCCGACTGCCGCTCCGGCAACCGACACGCGGAAGGTCGCCAGAGTGGCCAGAACCAACGAAAAACCTTTGCCCTGCAGTCCGATCCGGTGATCCAGCGGAACCCTGACATCTTTCAGGATCACGTCACCGAGCACATGTGGCGCGATGATCTGATGCGGCCGTTCGGTATTGACGCCCGGCGTGTCCGCCGGAATGAGCACGAGCGAGTAACCGTCGCCCTCGCGTCCGAGGATGCTGTAAAAATCTGCGTCGCCACCATTGGTGATGAACGATTTGTGCCCGTTCACCACTAGCTGGCCGTCGATCTCCTCGATGGATGTGGTCAGTGCTTTCAGATCCGAGCCGACATCGGGCTCGGTGAGGCCCAGTGCAGCGATCGCGTCGAGGTTGGCCACGCGCGGGAGCCAGTACTCCTGCATCGCGGGACTGCCGCCGACCGACAAACCGTAGCTGCCGATTCCCTGCATCGCGAAGAGTGAATCGAGGTGCCCACACTCTGCCGCGAGGCGTTCACGAACAACTGTGACGGCCAGTGAGTCGACCTCGTCGAAGCGGCCGCCGAACCGAGACGGCACAGTCACCTCGGCCAGACCTGTCGCTTGTAGTCGCTTGCGTACGTCGACGTCGATACCATCCGACTCGTCGGCGCGCGCGGCTATGTCTCGGACCGATTCTGCCAGTGCGCGCGCTTCGGCCTGCAGTTCGAGATACTTCCTTGGGAGCTCGAACAGTCCCTGTTCCGATTCCGACACCATGTCTCCATTCGTCAATCTATGATTACCATACTAAGGAATTGCTCGACGTGGTCCGGATCCAGGAGAATCAGATGCCCCAGTTCGACGCCCCCTCCCAGTTCGATCTCAGCGGGCGCGTCGCCCTCGTCACCGGAGGTAGCCGCGGCCTCGGCAAGGCCATGGCTTTCGGCCTCGCGCAGGCGGGGGCCGACGTGATCATCGCAAGCCGTGACTTCGAATCCTGCCGAGTAACGGCCGAGGAAATCGAGAACTCGACAGGGCGTCGGGCATTCCCGATCGCAGCCCACGTCGGCAAATGGGACGCGCTCGATGCGCTCGTCGATGCCTCGTACGAACACTTCGGCAAAGTCGATATCCTGATCAACAACGCGGGTATGTCCCCGCTGTACGACTCCGTGGACACCATTTCCGAGGCCCTGTTCGACAAGGTGCTCGGGGTCAACCTCAAAGGGCCCTTCCGCCTGGCCGCACTCGTCGGAACTCGAATGGCCCAAGGCGACGGCGGCTCGATCATCAATATTTCGAGCGCCGCATCGACCAAGCCCCGACCCGACGTGCTGCCCTACGCCGCGGCGAAAGCGGGTCTCAACGCCATCACCGCCGGCTTGGCCAAGACGTTCGGGCCCAGTGTGCGCACGAACGCGATCATGGCGGGGACGTTCCTCACCGATGTCTCCAATGCTTGGGACATGGAGGCGTTCGGTAAGCGCGCCGAAACCTTCGCCGCCAAGCGGGGCGGTGATCCCAACGAAATCGTCGGAGCTGCGCTGTATCTCGCCAGCGACGCCTCCAGCTACACCACTGGATCCATCATCACCGTCGACGGCGGAATGTAGGGCTTACCCGCTCAGGCGCGTAAACCTCGCCAGGCCATCGTTCCGCCGTCCACGGGAACATTGGTCCCGGTCATGAACGATGCCGCATCAGAGGCCAGGAAGCACGCAACACGCGCGACCTCCACCGGGTCACCGAGACGCGGGATCAGATGGGCACCGCTCATGTGGCGCTCCTGCTCCACCGGATCAGTGGCGGCATCGATGTGCCTCTGCGCCATGGCCGTTCGAAAACTTCCGGGGCTGAAACTGTTGCATCGAACCTCATCGGCAAGCGAGATCGCCGTCGTCCGCGTCAGCTGAATCACCGCGGCCTTGCTCACGGAATATGCCGGCGTCTTGTATCCCATCATTCCCGACACCGACGCAGCATTGACGATCGACGGACCGCGATCCGACGCTCGCAGATGTGGCGCAGCATATTTGGTTGCCAGCCACATCGACTTCACGTTGATGTTCATGACGGCGTCCCACACCTGTTCGGGGAGGTCTACGATATTCGCCTGCTCCCCCGGCACGAAGCCGGTATCGATGACGCCGACGTTGTTCACCAGCGTGTCGAGACCTCCTGCGGCAGCCACGGCGTCGGCGATCATTGCTCGCACCTGCTCGCCATCCGACATGTCCACTCTCAGTGCAACGACGTTCGCACCTGCCGCGGAGATCAGGGCTTCGGTCTCCGCGAGGGACTCGGGCGAGATGTCTGCGACGATGACAGTCTCGGCACCCTGCGCTGCTGCCTCGACAGCGATAGCACGTCCGATTCCCGAGCCGCCGCCTGTTACGAGCACTCTCTTGTTCTTCACACCTACCTACTTACTCACGATTCCTCGTCCTGCCAGATCTGCCAGTTCCTCTGCAGTCATGGACAATTCACGCGCCAGGATTTCGGCAGTGTGCTGACCGATTCCCGGCACGCCGTCGTACACCGGGCCGTCGTAGCTCTTCATGTGCAACACAGGCCCCGGCATGAGTACCTTGCCGAGGACGTCGTTGCCGGTGATCTCGACCAGAGTTCGTTCGAGGAAGTGCGGATCCTGTACCACATCGGAGGCGTCGTTGACGGCCGCGCTGACCACCTCGAATTTCTCGAGCGCAGCCAACACCTCGGCGCGAGGCATCGTTGCACACCAGTCGATGACCATCTTCTGGACATCGTCGTTGTTGCGCAGTCGGTCTGCGTTGGTCGCGTAGCGCGGATCCTCGATCACCTCGGGCATACCCATGGCTGCGAACAGCCGCGTGGCGATCGTCTGATTCGATGCGGCTATCGACAGGAATTTCCCGTCGGCTGCCTCGTAGATTCCACGAGGCGAGGCGGCTCCGGTCGAGTTTCCGATGCGCTGCTGGATCTCGCCGGTCGCGGTGTACTTGAGGAACATATCGCCGACGATGAACATCAGCGGCTCGTACAGCGCGACATCGACTTCCTCACCGAGACCGGTCCTCTCGCGCTTGAACAATGCCATCGCCACTCCCATCGCCGCGGACAATCCGGCGATCGAGTCGGCGAAGCCGAACGGCGGCGATGTCGGAGGCGATTCGGGCCATCCGTTGACGTTCGCGAAACCGCTGGCGGTCTCGGCAACCGTGCCGAAGCCAGGCAGTAGCCGGTTGGGTCCGGTCTGGCCGAACCCGGAGACGCGTGCAAGCACCAGACCCGGATTGATCCTGGAAAGTTCGTCGAAGCCGAGCCCCCAGGCCTCGAGCCTACCGGGACGGAAAGATTCGATGACGACGTCGGCACCGGCGATCAAGCGCTTGACCAGTTCTCGGCCTTCTTCGTCCCGCAGATCGATACCGACCGAACGCTTACCGGCATTGAGCCGCGAGAAGCCGAGCGAAAGGCCGTCCTTCTGCGGAATCCACTGCCGTGCATAGTCGCCCGACGCCGGGTCCTCGACCTTGATGACTTCTGCGCCGAAGTCACGGAGCATACGTCCTGTCGTCGGCGCGGCATACATGGTGCCGAGCTCGACCACCTTGATACCCGCGAGTGGGCCCTCGGTGCTCATCAGACCCTCCACTGAATGTGCTTGACCTCGAGGTATTCCTTCATTCCCCACTCGCCGAGTTCGCGGCCTACTCCCGACTTGCCGTAGCCACCGAACGGAGCGTCGGGACGCATCGACCCGCCGCCGTTGATCCAGACGGTTCCGGCGCGTACCTGCTCAGCGACGCGGCGCGCCTCGATCGGGTCGTCGCAGTACACGTTCGCCGCGAGGCCGTACGCGGTGTCGTTCGCCAAACGGATGGCCTCTTCGGTGTCCTTGAACGGAACGATGACGGCGACGGGTCCGAAAATCTCCTGCTGCACTGCGCGTGCACTGTGCGGGAGTCCGCCCAGCAGAACAGGATTGACGTACCAGCCCTTCTCCGGAAGCGGCTTGGTGACTTCGAGTAGCTTCGTCCCGCCCTCGGCCAACGAACCATCGATGAATCCATTGACGCGAGCCTGATGATCCGGCCGGATCATCGGTCCGATGTTGGTGGCCGGATCCCACGGATCTCCGACGACCATCTGGTCGAATGCCGACGCGCCGGCCTCGAGGAACTCCTCGTACACACTGTCGTGCACCAGTAGCCGCGCCAGTGCAGCGCAGCCTTGGCCGCCGTTGCGAGCCCAGCGCAAATGCATCTCCACGGCGATCTTCTTGACGTCGACGCCCTCGAGCACGATGTTCGGGGACTTGCCGCCGAGTTCGAGCGTGACACCGGCCAGGTTGGCCGAGGCCTGCTCCATGATCTTGGCTCCGACTCCGTCCGACCCGGTGAAGGAGACCCTGTCGACGCCGCGGTGCGAGGAAAGCTGCTGTCCCACATCGGCACCACCGACGATGACGTTCATGACGCCCGGCGGCAGCCCGGCTTCTTTGATGAGGTCCCCGAGAAACAGTGTTGTCAGCGGGGTTCGCGGCGACGGCAGCAGCACGACGGTGCAGCCGGCGGCCAGTGCTGCGCCGAACTTGAAGATCGCGAGATTGAGGGGATAGTTGTATCCGGTGATCGCAGCGACCACGCCCACAGGCTGATGCACTACATCGCTCATCGTCGGAACAGGCTTGTCGTAGCCACCCAGGTGGATGGTGCGGTCGGTCTTCGCAGCCTCCGCGGCCCACCGCAGGTGCTCATCGACGGCCATCTTCACCTGCAGATACGACGCCAGCGAGACGGGGCAGCCGACCTCGTTGACGATCGAGGGCAGCAGCCGATCAGCGGCCTTCTCGAGGGCATCCGCGAATCGGTGGATGTGTACCGAACGTTCCTCACCGCTGAGAGCCGCCCACCCGGGGAACGCCTTTCGTGCCGCAGCGACGGCATCGTCGACCTGGCTGCTCGACGCCCCTCCGACGGTAGCGATGACCTGTTCGGTAGCCGGATTGAAGACGTCCCAGCTTTCACCCTGCGGTTGTGCGTCGGTATCGCCGATCAGGAGCGTTCTGGTGCTGGGTACCCAATCCTGTCGAACTTCTGCTACTGCAGTCATGTCACGCTCCTTCGCTGGGGAAGTCCGCCGGGAGCTTGGCCATCAGGCCGACTCGCTCCAGAAGGCAGACGAGTTCGTCTCGCTGGTTGAATCCTCTGTGCTCGAACCACACGATGCCGGAGTCGTCACGGCTCTTGGATTCGCGCTTGTTCAGGATGGTGGTCTCGGCGCGCAGAGTATCGCCATGGAACACCGGGTTCGGGAACTTGACGCTGTCGTAGCCGAGGTTGCCGAGGGTGGTGCCCATCGTGAGTTCGGGAACGTGGAACGCACCGATGAGCGCAACGGTGAAGAGGCTGTTGAACACTCGTTGTCCGTGGATGGTGCCCTTGCAGAACTCGGCATCGAGATGCAGCGGTTGGATGTTCATCGTCAACGACGTGAACATGACGTTGTCCATCTCGGTCACGGTCCGGGTCATGGCGTGCTTGTAGTGTTTGCCGACCTCGAACTCCTCGAAATACAGACCTCTCACTTGCTACTCCTCTTCGTGATCGCCTCGGCGCGTTCGAGCCACTGAACCGCTTTGTCGTAATGTGCCCTGTCGATGTGCAGGCCGCGGTAACGCAGGGCACCGGTCCCCTGCACTTCTGCTTTCTCGTACGCCTCTGCCAGCCCGCGGTAGAACTCGATGTCCTGCTCGGACGGACTGAACACGTCGTTGACGGTCTCCACGTGCGAGGGATGAATCGCGATCATTCCGCGAAAGCCCAACTGCCGGCCTTTGACCGCGAATTCCCTCAGCCCGTCGAGGTTTTCGAGGTCCTCCCACAATCCGGTCAGTGCGTGAATGTTCGCTTCCCGGCATGCGAGAAGCACCCGACTCCGCAGGTACAGGGTCTCCAGACCCTCCGCCGTCCACTCGTAGCCGACCTCTCGCGCGATATCGGCATGCTCGGCGGACGGTCCGATCATGGCACCGACACGCGGCGAGGCCGTTGCAACCTCGAGGCAATTGTGAATGGCCTTCACCGTCTCGACAGGGACGATGTATTCGAGATCGTCCACCTTGTTGCGCGCCTCGAAGTGATCGAGCAGCGCGTCGTACTGCAGAACGTCGACGGCACTTTCGATCTTCGGCGCGAACACGCCTGTCAGACCGGGCACGACGACGGCCTCGAGGTCTGCGCCGGTGAGACGCGTCGCAAGTGGATTGACTCGGACGAACAGGCCGACATCGGAGTCGGTCTGCCGCACTCGTGCAATGGATTCGGCCACCGTGGCTCGGGCGGACTCCTTCTCGGCGACGGGCACCGAATCTTCCAGATCGAGAACGACGCAGTCCGCTCCCGACGCAACGGCCTTGTCGACCCAGCGCGGTCGGTGACCGGGCACGAACAGAATGGAACGGTACGGCTGCATGTCACTTCCCTTCAGTAGCTACGCGGCAGACCGAGGACGTGCTCGGCGGTGTAGTTGAGGACCATTTCCTGGCTGATCGGCGCGATCCGCATGAGGCGGGACTCTCGGAAGTACCGTTCGACATGAAACTCCTTGCCGAACCCGAATCCGCCGTGCACCTGTAGCGCGACGTCCGCGGCGAAGAATCCGGCTTCGGCGCACAAGTACTTGGCGGCGTTCGCCTCTCGGCCACAGGGCAAACCTGCGTCGACCAACCAGGCTGCCTTGTCGACCACGGCCGTCGCCGCGTCGAGCTTGATTCGTGCCTCGGCGAGTTGGAAGGAGATGCCCTGATTCTTGCCGATCGGCCGGCCGAAGACTTCACGTTCCTTGGCGTACTGGGTGCCGCGGCGAAGGGCCGCTTCGCCGATCCCCAAAGCCGCGTTCGCCGAGATCACACGCTCCGCGTTGAGACCGCCGAGGATGGTGCGGAAACCGTGGCCGACCTCGCCGACAACGTCCTCGTCGGCTACGAACAGCTCATCGATGAACAACTCGTTGGTGTCGACCGCGTTGCGACCCATCTTGGGAATCGGTCGGATCTGGACTTTGCTTCGGTCCATGTCGGCGAACAGTAATGTCATTCCGGCTGTGCGCTTCTCACCCTCGACACGCGGACTGGTTCGGCACAACAGAAGCATCTTTTCCGCTTCCTGCGCCTTGGTGATCCAGACCTTCTTGCCCGAGACCAGAAATCCGCCGTCGACCTTCTTGGCGAACGTCTTGATGTTGGTGGTATCGGTGCCGGCGTCGGGTTCGGTGACCGCGAAGGACGTGTGCAACTCACCGGTGACGACGCGAGGAAGGTACTTCTGCTTCATGGCGTCGCTGCCGTGATTGATGATGGGCTCGAAGCCGAAGATGCCGATGTGGACGGCACTGCAGCCACCCATCCCGGCACCGGATGCCGCGATCTCGCGTTCGACGATGGCCGCCTCGGTCACCCCGAGCCCGCCGCCCCCGTAGTGTTCGGGGACGGTCAATCCCAGCCAACCGCCCTCGGCCACAGCGTTGTAGAAGTCCCAGGGGAACTCGTGGCTGTCGTCGTGTTCCATCCAGTAGTCGTCGGGAAACGCCTTGCACAGCGTCTTGACGGCCGCTTTGATGTCATCGTGTGTCGGGTCGCTCGAGTAGTCCATTTTCCTTGCCCTCCAGCTTCAGACGACCGGCACCGAGGTGCGATCGAACGTGTCAACGGTGATGCCCTCGTCGCGCAGAACTGCCTTACGCACCTTCTCCGAGGGTGTTTTCGGAAGCGCGTCGAGGAATCGCACGTATCGCGGCGTGGCGAACGCTGGGATCTTCCCTGCACACCAGTCGAGAATCTCTGCAGCATCGGCTTTTTCACTGACCACGACGGCGGCCAGCACCTCGTCCTCACCGGCTTCGACGTCCGCGGGTACACCGATGACAGCACATTCCACCACGGACGGATGCCCGAGCACGGCCTGCTCGACCTCGTAGGAACTGATGTTCTCTCCGCGCCTGCGTAATGCGTCCTTGTAGCGGTCTACGAAGTAGAACCAGCCGTCCTCGTCTTTTCGCAGTGCATCGCCGGTGTGGAACCACAGGTTCCGCCACGCTTCGAGGGTCTTCTCCGGCATGCCGTAGTAGCCCATGCTGCACGTCCACGGTTGAAGTGGACGTACGACGAGTTCGCCGACCTCACCGACCGGCACTTCGCGATCGGTTTCGGGGTCCACGAGTCGGATGTCGAACCAGTCCGATGCGACCTTGCCCGCCGCGCCGGGGGGGATCTTCTCGCCGTAGGGCGTGAGGATCGGGGCCGAGGTCTCGGTGAGACCGAATGCGTTGACGAAGGCCTCGATGCCGTACCGGGCCTTGAACTCGTCGACGACCGTGTCTGCAATCGGCGCTGCGTAGACCGCGCGAAGCGAGTTGTCGAGATCGTCGTCCCGCGGGGCCTGCTTCCACGCGAAGTCCATCATGACGCCGACGAAATTGGTGACCGTGACGGCCGAAGCGCGAACCATATCGATCCAGCGACTGGCACTGAACTTCGAGTGCACCACTGCGCTGGCCCCGGCGACCAGGGCGGGATAGACGGCCATGAACTGCGCGTTGCCGTGAAAGAGCGGAGTCGTGGTCATGTAGCGATCGGCAGGGGTCAGACGCGTCAGCGACACCACCTCCTGGGCGAAGAAATACAGCTGAGAATGCGGCATGGCCACACCCTTGGACGGGCCCGTCGTACCGGAGGTGAAGAAGATTGCGCCGAGGTCCTGGGCACGCGGTGCCTGCACTGTGACGGGAGATCCCGTCTCCAACTCGTCCCAGGTCGCTGCCGGCCAACCGTTGTCACGAAGAATCGCGATGGCCTTGTCGGCCGTTCCGGTATCGATGACCCAGAACTTCTCGATGCCCCGCGCATGCTCTGCGATGGAGACGAAGCGCTCGGCGAACGTGTCGTCGATGACCGCCCATCGCGCACCGACCGTGACGATCTGGTGGCGGAGAAACTCACCCTCGTAGTTGGTGTTGATCGGCACCTCGACGGTGCCTCCCACGGCCGCAGCGAACCAACTCCGCACCAGCCGTGACGAATTCACTGCCATGATCACCACGCGATCGCCCTGACGAGCGCCCGCCGCGTGCCATGATCCGGCGATACGCTCCGCCGAACCGAGCATCTCCGAATAGCTGAACTCGAGGCCTTCCTCCGGGGTGAGGAGAAACGGTGCATCCGGCGTTGCCGAGGCATGGGTACGCAGCACGTTGTTCAGCGTCCACCCTGCTGGATCGGAAAAGTTGGGGTGCAAGTCCTGATAGGTCTGTGTCACTTGAAGTCCCGGAACGGCTCGATCGCCAGCATCGACGGCACGACGTCCTTGCCCAGACGCTCTATGGCAGCGATGGTCTCGTCGCCGTCCATCGTCGGCCACTGCGGACGCAGCAACAGGGGATCGACGGGCAGGGTGGTGACGAGATCGGTGAGCTTGCCGACGACGTCGTCGGGGGTACCGACGATCACGTGGTCCGAGACGGACTCGGCGAACTGATTCGCCAGATCGCGACCGGCCATGACGTCGAGTCCCTTTGCGGCATAGGTCAAGTAGCGCCCCTGGGCAACACGCGCATACTCCACCATGGCTTCTTCCTTGCTGTCCGCGACGAGGACGTTGCGCCGCAGCGGTTGCGAGCCGAACTCCTTGCCGCGCGCTTCGAATAGATCCTTCACGACGCGGTAGCGCTCTTCGACCTCGTGTTTCGGGGTCTCCGGAGGAACCGCGTAGGCGTCGCCGTACTTACCAGCACGACGCACGCCGCCCATCGCGTGAGCTCCGATCCAGATAGGGACGTGCGGTTGCTGTACCGGAAACAGGTGCGGCTTGACGCCGTCGAGCTGAAAGTACTTGCCCTCGAAGGTGACCTCGTCCTGTGTCCACAGCTGCTTCATGACCTGAAGGCACTCGTCGAACCGACCGGCACGCTCCTTGTAGGGCACCTGCAGGTAGTCGAATTCTTCGGGCCGGTAACCCAATCCGGCACCGAAGATGAGCCGACCCTCGGTGACTACGTCGAGCGTCGCGATCTCTTCGGCGAGCATCACGGGGTGGTAGAGCGGCGCAATCATGATCTGCGTGACGAGTTTGGTCGTAGGAGCCACGTGCGCCGCAAGCCGAGCCAACAGCGGGACCGGCTGGAGCCAGCGCAGATCTCCGTAGAGGAAGTGCTGGCCGATCGCGATGTAGTTGAATCCATTGTCCTCCGCTGTCTCGACTATCCGGAGGATGTCCTTGAACTGCTGCGCCGGCGTCACCGACTTCGGCACGTCGCTGAGCAGTAAGCCGACCTGAACCATGTTCGATCCCTTCGAGAAGTGTGGGGTGTACGTGCTTACTGAGCGGTGAGGCCGCCGTCGACAGGAATGGTGACCCCCGTGATGTAGCTGGCATCGTCGCTGTTGAGGAAGGCGATCACCGACGCGATCTCCTCGGGCTCGGCACCACGGCCGAGGGGAATCGTCGCGACGAAATCCGCCGCCAGGGCAGAGACGTCCGAGCCGGGCTCGCGGCCGAAGAACTGCGCAAGCATCGGAGTCTTGACCTGACCGGGGCAGATGACGTTGACGCGGATTCCGTCCTTGGCTCCGTTGAGCGCCAGGGACCGGCCGAACGGCACGAGCGCGCCCTTCGTCATGGAGTAGATCGGACTGAACGGCGACCCGATGAGTGCCGACGTGGACGAGGTCAGCGTGACCGATCCCTTTCCTCCGGCCTTCTTGAGCAGCTCGAAGCCGAGCGTCGTCGAGTAGTAGGCACTCTTGACGTTGACGTCGATATTCTTCTGCCACGCCGCGTCGTCCACGTCGAGACCCCCGGGACCGGGCATGCCGACCTGAGCGTGAAGGGCGTGCAGAACGCCTTTCTCCTCGTCGATTTTCGCGAACAACGCACGGAGATCGTCGTTGTTCGTTGCGTCGACGGTCACGGCTGTGGCCTGACCACCCGCAGCGTCGATCTCGGCCGCAACCTTCGACGCGGACTCCTCGCTCAGATCGGTGACGTAAACGAATGCACCTTCGGACGCGAGACGGTGACTGATTGCTCGGCCCATTCCGGACCCCCCGCCGATGACGGCGGCGATGCGGCCTTCGTAGCGCTGCATGTGTGATGCTCCTTCTCGAGTGGCGGGGCTGTTCATGCGCGTTGATCGAACGAACGTCCCAGTAATTCGGAGACTATTCGAGTTCGTTGCATTGTCGGGGTACCACCGGCAAGAGCCCATCCGTGTGCGTCGCGGTGCATACGCTCGATGCCGAACTCCTCGGTGTAACCGTTCCCGCCGTGCAGCTCCATAGCGAGATCGGTTACCTTCTTGGCCATTTCGTTCGCGGTGCACTTGGCAAGCGAGACGTGCAGCGAGTTGGGAAGCTGCTCTCCATCGGTCACCGACGCAGCAGCTCTCTGCAACAACAGTCTGGCGGCATCCACCTGCAGTGCCATATCGGCGATGGTCATCTGGACCGCTTGAAACTCGATCAACGGCTTGCCGAACTGCGTCCGCTCCTGCACGTAACGAATGGAAAGGTCGAGAGCTGCCTGCCCCAGGGCGAGGCTCATCGTCGAGTTACCGAGTCTTTCGATGGAAAACGCGGTGAACAACTTCCGGAAGCCGCCGGGCCGCACGACGATGTTCTCCTTCGGAACCACAACGTCGTCGAAGTAGATGTCGGCGGAGGGAATGCCCCGAAAGCCCATCAGCTTCTCGCGCGCCCCGTAACTGACACCCTCTCGGTTCGCCTCCACGAGGACTGCGCCGATGCCCTTGGCACCCGGGGCATCGCTCATCCGTGAGTACACGAGGTAGACGTCGGCCTCGGACCCGTTGGAGATCCAGCGCTTGTTCCCCGTTACGCGAATGGTGTCGCCGTCGACGGTTGCCTTGGTGGTCATATCGGTAGCGGCGGAACCGGCGTCGGGTTCGGAGATCGCGACCGCCATGGTGATGTCTCCGGCGATGATGCCGGGAAGGAAACGCTCTCGCTGCTCCTCGGTCCCGATGCGCGCGATGACCTGAGCTGGACCCGTGTTTGCCTCGAATATCTGGAATGCCGCCGGCCTGCAGTGGTAAGCGAACTCTTCGATGACGTTGAGCGCCTGTTGAAGGGGTGCTCCTCCTCCTCCGAAGCGCTCCGGAAGGGCGATGCCGAGGAACCCGAGCGAGCCGAGGAACTTTCGCTCCTCCAGCGGGAAGGCAGTTCTGTCTGCATCCCACTGGGCAGCCTTGGGCGCATAGCGCTCGGTGGCGACCTTCGCAGCCACCTCTTTGATGGCGCGCTCGTCGTCGGTCAGTGTGCTGGCGGACATAGCCACCCCTTTCATGCTCATGATTATACTAATCCGATGTGACCTACGGTACAAGAATCTCCACAGGTTCCGCTAGGTTCATGCTAAACATAATCATGAATGCAACGCCACGTTTCCAATAACCTGCCCCAGGAGGGTTTTCATGACTCGTGCGGTCATCGTCGACGCCGTTCGCTCGCCCATGGCGAAGGGCAAGCTCGGCGGAGGGTTGTCCCACCTGCACCCGGCGGACCTGCTCGGTCGAGTGCTGCGTCAGTTGGTGGATCGCTCTGCCCTGGACGCAGGACTCGTCGACGACGTCATCATCGGATGCGTCGGCGGCAATGGCGAACAATCCTCCACCCCCGGTCGTCAGGCCGTGCTCGCTGCGGGCTTCCCAGTGCACGTTCCGTCGGTGACGGTCGAGCGCAAATGTGGCTCGGGCCAGCAGGCAATCGACTTCGCCGCCCAAGGCGTCGCGGCCGGGGCATACGACATCGTCCTTGCCGGTGGTGTCGAATCGATGAGTCGCGTTCCGATGGGTAGTGCGCGCGGAGATGCCGACCCTTTCGGTGCCGGTGTGCGCGAGCGCTTTCCCACCCTTGTCCCTCAGGGGATTTCCGCGGAACTTGTTGCTCAGAAGTGGGGAATTACGCGTGCGCAGCTCGACGACTACTCGGCTAGATCCCACGAACGCGCCTCCACCGCCCGGGACAGCGGCTGGTTCGACAACGAGATCGTGCCGGTCGGCGAGCTGACTTCGGACGAAACCATCAGGACGGGTACGACGACCGAAAAGCTCGGCGGACTGAAAGCAGTATTCGGAACCGAGGAACGACGCACTCAATTCCCGGATCTCGACTGGTCCGTCACCGCGGGCAATGCCTCCCAGATCACCGACGGCGCAGCCGCCCTGCTTCTCATGAGCGAAGAACGCGCGCTCGAGCTGGGGCTGCGCCCGAGAGCCCGAATCATCGCCTCCGCAGTGATCGGCGACGATCCACTGCTCATGCTGACCGGTCCAATCCCCGCTACCGAGAAGGTATTGAAGAAGGCGGGCCTGACTCTCTCCGACATCTCGGCCTTCGAGGTCAACGAGGCCTTTGCTTCGGTGCCGCTGGCGTGGGCCAAGGAACTCGGCGTCGACGAAGAGTCGGTGAATCCAGTGGGCGGGGCCATTGCCCTCGGGCATCCCCTCGGCGCGTCGGGCGCTCGATTGATGACCACGATGATCAACCATCTCGAACGCATCGGCGGCCGCTACGGCCTGCAGACCATGTGCGAGGCCGGCGGAATGGCCAACGCAACCATCATCGAAATTCTGAAGTAAGGAACAGGTTTCATGGACCTCACCAATTCCTCCGCCGTCGTCACCGGCGGTGCCTCGGGACTCGGACTCGCAACGGTGAAGCGTTTCGTGGCCGCAGGCGTGAACACTGTCATCGTCGACCTCCCACAGTCGGCCGGTAAGGACGTCGCTGGCGAGCTCGGCGACCTCGTGCAGTTCGGACCGGCCGATGTCGCCGATCCCGATGCCGTCGACGCCGCGCTCGACCTTGCCGAGTCGCGGGCTCCCCTGCGCTCGGTAGTGCACTGCGCAGGCCGCGGCGGCACCGTCAGGGTGGTCGAAAAAGATGGAACTCCAGGCTCTTTGGAGCTCTACACCTCGCTGATCCAAACCAATCTGATCGGCAGCTTCAACGTTCTACGGCTCGCGGCCGCCCGTATGGTCCGCAACGAACCCGTCGATGGCGAACGCGGAGTTGTGATCATGACCGCGTCCGTCGCCGCCTGGGAAGGCCAGATCGGACAGATTCCCTACGCATCGGCCAAGGCAGGCGTCGTAGGGATGACGTTGGTGGCGGCCCGCGATCTGTCCCGAAAGCTGGTTCGCGTCAACAGTATTGCGCCCGGAATTTTCGATACTCCAATTCTGTCGCGCTTCTCGCAGGAAATTCGCGACGGCCTGGCCGCGCAGATTCCGCACCCCGCTCGCCTGGGCGACGCGGACGAGTACGCCAAACTTGCCCTTCACATGATCGACAACGCCATGATCAACGGTGAAGTCATCAGGCTCGACGGCGCAATCAGGATGGCACCGCGATGAGCGCACAGAATGCACCGGTTCGCGTGGAGCAGATCGACGGGGTGCAGGTCGTCACCATCACTCGTCCCGAGGTGCGCAACGCGATCGACACTGCCACCGCGCAGGCCATCGCCGATGCGATGGATGAGCTCGATGCTCGGAACGACCTCGTGGCCGGGGTCATCACCGGTGAAGGCAAAAGCTTCTGCACAGGAATGGATCTCAAAGCATTCCTCGCCGGTGAGAAGCCATCGATTCCCGGTCGCGGATTCGCAGGGGTAGCCGAGACACCCCCGGCGAAGCCGCTCATCGCGGCCGTCGAGGGTCATGCCATCGCTGGGGGTTTCGAGATCGTGCTGGCTTGCGATCTCGTAGTCGCTTCGGAGACTGCACTGTTCGGTCTCCCCGAGGTCAAGCGAGGCCTTCTCGCCGGCGGCGGCGGATTGTTGCGCCTTCCGCTGAGAGTTCCTCACGCCCTGGCCGTCGAATGGTCCTTGACCGGAGATTTCGTCAGCGCGCAGGAAGCCAAGGACGCCGGGTTGATCAACAGACTCACCGCCCCTGGCGAGGCCTTGGCCACGGCACTGGAACTGGCGAAGAAGATCGCCGCGAACGGCCCGCTCGCAGTCCGTGCCACGAAAGAGATCATCACCAAGGCGCGAGACTGGTCCAACGACGAGCAGTTCGCAGAGATGTGGAAGATCTACGAGCCGGTGCGGTCGTCCGAGGATGCACGTGAGGGTGCCTCAGCATTCAAGGAGAAGCGGACACCGGTCTGGAAGGGCCGGTGACCTGGCTGCCATCGTCACCGGTGCCGACAGCGGAAGCGGGAGAGCTGTAGCACTCGAACTGTCTTCCCACGGCGCAGCGGTGCCCTCGATAAATGTCGACGGCGACGCGGCCGAGGCGACGACCGCGCGAATGGCGACCGTCACGGTTTCTTGCACACTGTGCGGACGTGTCGACGCGCGGTGAGGTTGCCGACTACGTCGATGTCTACGTCGATGTCTACGTCGCTGCACTAGGCGTTCGAACGAGTCCTTCGACACCGCAGGCATCGCCGGCTACACGCCGCGGATATCGGGGCGTCAGGACAGTACCGAATGTCCGAATTGTATTGATTCGTATCATTAGTACGGATACGGTTGTGTGCATCACATCCAGCGATCGGAGACCCTCTGTTGAACACCCCGTTGTCCGACCGGATGTTCAAGTTCGTCGAAATCCCCGCAGTCGTCGGCCTAGTCGTAATGATGGTGCACACCGTCGCGAATGCTCTCTCGCGCACCATTTTCGGTGAGCCGATCGGCGGGACCTTGGAACGTGTTCAGTATTGGTACATGCCGCTGATAGTTTTGTTCGGTTTCGTCATTGCCATGCAACGCGGTGAGCACGTATGGGCCGACATGTTCTTCAGCAGATTCCCTCGTGCGTCCAAGCGATACGTCGCCTCGTCCGCCAGCATGATCTGCGCCGCAGTGTGCCTTTTGACGACGATCTACTCGTTCGGTCACGCACAACACAACCGGAAGATCGAGCTCACAGCAGGTTTGACGGATATCGCGGCGTGGCCACTGACCTATTTGGTTCCTCTGGCGTTCGGCGCCTTCGGAGTCCAGTATCTCGTGCTGGCGTCGCACCAGTTGCGGAACAGCGCGATCGATGACTCGGGGTCGACTGTGGCCGTCGAGACCGAATCCGACACCATCACCGAAAACGAGAAAGCACGATGACCGCCGTCGCCACGAAGGAAAACCCGAAGCCACTACCTGGACGAGTGCGTGCGGACAAGTTCCCCACCGGTGCATTCACACTCACGGCATTTACTGTTGCCGCTGTGGGATCCGCTACCGGGATGTTCCTCGGTGGATCGAAGGAAACGATCGGCATCCTGTCCATCGTCTTGTTGCTGAGTCTGATCTTCCTGCGGATGCATATCGGCTTCGCTCTGCTGATTTCAGCGCTTCTGGGCCTGTGGGCGCTGCGCGACTTCGGTGTCGTCACGAGCACAGTCAGCAAGTTGCCGTATCACAATGTGGCGCAGTGGACCTTGAGCGTCATCCCGATGTTCGTCTTCATGGGCCTTCTCCTGTGGCGCTCCGGAGTCACCGAGAAGTTGTATGACGTTGCCCGCACGTGGCTCGGCTGGATGCCGGGAGGGCTGGCCGTCGGAACCAACATTGCCGGTGCCGGACTCGCCTCGGTCAGCGGATCGACCGTCGGCACCACCTACGCACTCGCGCGTATCGGTATCCCCGAGATGCTCCGCGCCGGATACGACAAGCGCTTGGCGATCGGATCCGTCATGGCTGCGGGCTTGCCCGGTCAGCTGATACCGCCGTCCATCACCCTGGTCGTGTTCGCTGGTATTGCCGAAGTTCCCGTCGGCGAGCAACTCCTCGCCGGCGTAGGACCGGGCGTAGCCGTAGCCGCTCTGTTCTCCTTGGCACTGATGATCGCGGCCACCGTCGTGAAGCCAGAGACACCCGAGAAATCGCAGGCACTTCTCGAGAAGTCGGCGGCGAAGTGGCGAGCGCTGGCATCCATCTGGCCCGTTCCCGTGCTGGTCCTGGTGGTAGTGGTCGGGATGTTCTCCGGGCTATTCACCGCCACCGAAGCCGGCGCGGCCGCTGCGATGGTAGCTCTGGTTGTTGCGCTGGTCGCGCGCAGACGAGACCGCCCCTGGTCTGCAGTCAGCGACGCCGCAGTGAGCGCTGTTGCCAGCACCGGTTCCATCTTCCTGATGCTGCTCGGTGCCACTGCACTGTCGCGAATGCTGCCCCTGACGGGCCTGACAACAGGTTTCACCGATTGGACAGTCAACCTGGGACTATCGACGTGGCAGTTCCTGGCACTGATGACCGTGGTCTACCTCATCATGGGAATGTTCCTCGATGCGCTCGCAATGATGCTGCTGACGGTCCCGCTGCTGATCCCGACGCTGGCCTACCTCGACATTTCGCTCCTGTGGTTCGGCGTCTTCGTGGTTTTCATGGGAGAACTCGCGGTCATCACTCCACCGGTCGGGATCTTGTCCTACATCGTTCACGGTGTCGCTCAGGATCCAGAGGTCAACTTGGGCAACAAGATCAGTCTGCGCGACGTATTCGCCAGTGTCGCATGGGTAATCCCTATCGCCCTGTTGTTCGTCGTCCTCCTGGTGATGTTCCCGGAAATCGCCACTTATATTCCGAGCCAGATGGGCGGGTAGTACCCACGATGTTCCGCACACGCTTCTCCCGATCGCTTTCTGCGGTCGCAATACTGACCGCCAGTGCCGTGGTCGCCTCTTGCTCGGCCACGAGCACGTCCGCAGCCGGCGGACCAGGCATCGAGTTCGGCGCGTCGATGGACGCCTATCAGACCGCATTCGACGACGTCGAACCGATCGAGTTGTACGCCCAGACTCCGGGCCCGCAGGGCTCACTCGTCAGCGACAAGATGGAAATCTATTACGACGCAATCACCGAGTGGTCCGGAGGAAAGATCACGTTCGAGATCTTCTACGCCAATGCGATCGCAGGCGCCTCCGAGATAGATGATGCGGTCGGCGACGGACGTACCGACATCGACGGTTTCTCCAGTGCAACAAGGCCCGCCGAGTATCCCGCCATCAATACGCTGATCAATGCGTCATTCTTGGGCGATACGTCACCTATTGCTGGAATGTTGCAGTCGCACGGTTGGCTGCTGCAATCCGTGTACGGGACCGACGAGATTTCGCAGGAGTTCGAAGACCGCAACATGCACCTGCTCATGCCGTCGTACAACGGTGGCGGAATGGCGTTGCTGTGCACGGACGAGGCGGCCTCCCTCGACCAGCTTGCCGGCCGTCAGATTGCGGCCGCGGGCCGCACGCAGGGCGCGCAGTTGGCCGGCCTGAACGCTGTTCCGGTCACAGCCTCGTATGCGGAACTGTACGAGAGCCTGCAGCGCGGCGTCGTCGATTGCACCGCTACGTCGATTCAGAACGCGGTGCTCGGCGGCTACCTCGGGCTGACACCGAACGTCGTCATCGATCCCGACGCCGGATTCGCGCTCACCTTCGGCTCGGTTCTGGTCAACCAGGACCGTTGGGACGGTCTGCCGCTGATAGCTCAGCAACTCTTGTTCGATCGGCTCGATGTGTTCATCGAAACCAACATTCGAACGACTTGGGAGGCGATCGCGCAAGGTGTGAACGAGGTCGAGGACGCAGGCGGGGCCATCACCGAGTTCGACCCGGACGCCCGCGAGCGGCTGCAGTCCATCAACGAGGAGCAAGTCGGCTTGCTCGAGCAGTCCGAGGCTCTGGACGACCCGAGAACCTCACTGTCGGACTGGGCCTCTGCTGCAGCTCAGTGGACGGACATCATCGACGAACTCGGGTACGACGGCGAGATGACATACTCCGAATTCGCGAGCTTCTACCACGATGACGCGATCGATCTGAACCCGTTCGTCGATGAAATCTTCGAGCGCATACTGCTGCCCCACCGACCGGAGGGGTCGAATGAGGACACGTAACGACACCAGTGCGTGCGATGCGGCCGTGATCCAAGCCTGGCCGAACCCCCAGTCGCACCGACTCTTCGGAATTTCGAACCGGCTCACCTGATCATGCGCCAGACGGAAGAGGAGGGCAGTTTTCACGCGGCATTCCGGAGCTCCGCGTGAAGTTCAAACCGACCGGAAAGCGCGGCTGACAAACCGCACCTTCGGTGGGCCACTACTTGATCAGGACACCCGCATCGACCGGAATGGAAATCCCTGTGATGTAACGTGACTCGTCGCTCGCCAAGAAGAGCACTGCATTGCTGACGTCGTCCACCTGCACATAGGGCACGTCCAGCACGTGCATGTCGTGGAGAAGCGGAACCACTTGTTCGCGGGTCGGCGCATCTTCGTCCGGCAGGAACAGCTTGTAAATGGCGTCGTTGAGCAGCATCCGGGTGTCCACGTTTGTGGGATTGACCGTGTTCACTCGGATGTTCTGCGGCCCCAGCTCGTTGGCGAGACTCTTCATCAACCCCACCACACCGTGCTTGGCTGCCGTGTAATGCGCGTTGTAGGGCAGGCCTTTCGTACCGGCGACCGAACTGATCAACACCATCGAGCCGCCCCTGCCGCCCGCCAAGATGTGCGGAGTGGCCGCCGTCGTCGTGTTCCACACCCCGGTCAGATTCGTCTCGATCATGTTGTGCCAGTTCCGTGCCGAGAGCTCGTGAGTCGTTCCGCTCCCTGCGATACCCGCATTAGCGACGACGACATCGAGCCTACCCAATTCGGCGACCCCGACATCGACGGCGGCCTTCAACTCGTCGAGGTTGCGTACGTCTGTCTTCGACGCCACAATTCGCCGATCAGCATCCTCGACGAGTCGAACCGTTTCTGCCAAATCCTCTTCCGTGGCCAGGTCGTAACCGACAGTGTCGACATCGGCACAGGCGTCGACCGCAATGATGTCCGCGCCCTCCGCCGCAAATCGAAGCGCGTGATTTCGTCCTTGACCCCGTGCAGCGCCGGTGATGAGTACTACGCGACCCTCGAATCGACTCATGACTCCAACGCCGCCTCACCGAGGAACGCCAAGACCACGGACGAGTGGGACCTGGCTTCCTCGACACTCCCGGAGTAGACCGATTCACCGCGGTTGACCACCACGACATGATCGGCGACGGTCAAGCCGGCTTGCGCGTTCTGCTCCACCATCAGCACACCCAGCCCACGGTCTGCGATGTCGCGGACGCTGCCCATGACGGTATCGACGATCGCCGGCGCAAGGCCCATCGACGGCTCGTCCATCATGATGTATTTCGGGTCGGACATCAGGCCTCGACCGAACGCGAGCATCTGCTGCTCGCCGCCGCTCAGAAGTCCAGCAGGGCCGTCCTTGCGCTCCCGCAGGATAGGGAACAGTTCGTAGGCCAGCTCGGTGTTCTTCTCGCGCTTCTCCTTGGTGGACGTATAGCCACCGATGCGAAGGTTCTCGGCCACGGTCAATGACGCAAAGACCTGACGACCTTCGGGTACGAGCGAAATCCCCCTACCCACTACGCGATTGGCCTTCAGGCCCACCAGAGACTCGCCGTCGAGAACGATTTTACCGGATGTCGGTTGCACCAAGCCTGCAATGGTTCGCAGCGTCGTACTCTTTCCGGCACCGTTCGCGCCCAGTACCAACGTGATTCGGCCGGGCTCGACGGCCAAGCTGATATTCGTAACCGCACTCACCTTGCCGTACTTGACATGGAGATCACTCACTTCGAGCATCCTGAGCTCCTCGCTTTCCGAGATAGGCTTCTTGCACGCTGGGTTCACGGACCACGTCACGGGGCGTGCCCTGAGCGATCAGGACTCCGAAGTTCATGGCTATCAACGTGTCACAGGTATCGACCATCATCTGCACGTCGTGTTCCACGAGGAGCTGCGTCAATCCCTCCTCACGCAGCTTCTTCAGCAGCGCGGAAACATCCTCACGTTCGGACTTGTTCATACCCGCGGTCGGCTCGTCGAGCAGAAGCAGTGTGGGGGACATCGCTATTGCACGTGCGATCTCCACACGCCGCTGCAGACCATAGGACAATTCTCCCGGCCGGACGTCCTCGAGTCCGGTGAGCCCGGTGCGCTCGAGCGCCTCCGCAACAGCGTCTCTCGACCGCTTCAGTAACGCCCTCCGTCCTAGTAGGAGTTCGCGGATTCCGCCCTTTTCGGCCCCGAGATCGGCACCGAGCGCGACGTTCTCCCGCACCGTCAGGTCGGCCAGCAGTCGAACCGTTTGGAATGTCCGAGCGATGCCGAGTTCGGCGACCTTCTGCGCCGACACCCTGGCAAACGGTGCACCCTCGAAGGTGAGGGCACCACGCGTGAGCGGGGTCAATCTCGTCACTGCTGCCAGCAGAGTGCTCTTTCCGGATCCATTGGGACCGAGGATTCCGAATATCTTGCCGCGAGTGATGTCGAAGGAAATGCCGTCGACCGCCTTTATGCCGCCGTAATGCACTGCAACGTCGTCGATCCCGAGGACCACGTCGGTTGTCGACTCGTCCTGCGTGGCCTCACGCGATTCTGCGTCGGTCGTCATGGTTTGTCTCCTGCCTCGGCCAGATCCAGCTTCTCGACGGCATCAGCGGGCTCTTTGACACGTTCATCCCCCGCAAAGCGCTTGGCCTTCGATTTACGAATGAGATCGAGGACAGTTCCGTAGATTCCACCCGGGACGTACACAGCTGCAACGGCGACGATGATGCCGTACACGATCGCTTGATACTGCCCGACGATTTCGAGGTAGTACGGAAGCCAGGTGAAGATGACGGCCCCGATGACGATGCCCAGCCAGGATCTTCCGCCGCCGACGATGATGATTGTCAACCCGAGCACGACCAGTGGGAAACCGATGCTCTCGGGGGCCACCGTCGTCCGCAGCAGCACATTGATGGCACCTCCGAGAGCGCCGATGAATCCGCTGATCACGAACGACGAGATTCGATAGCGCGCAACGTTCACGCCCATCGACGATGCAAGTTCGGGGTCCTCACGAACCGCGTCGATGCGCCGCCCCAGCCGGCCACGCTCGCTCAGTGCCAACAGAACCACCACCAGCACAGTGATCGCGATGATGTGCCCGATCGTCAACTGCGGGAATGCAAGAGCTCCGAACAGTCCGACAGAAGCGCCGGTCAAGGTACCGCCGTTGTGCGCGACAACCGTGATGATCAAGTCGAAGGACACCGTCGCCATCGCGAGATAGAGACCGTTGAGCCGCTGCACCAGCAGGGCGAGAAGAAATCCGATCAGGCCGCACACCACCATGATCGCCGCGATCGCCGCAAACGACGAGAAGCCGTAACGGATCACGAAGATGGCGGCCCCGTAGGACCCGAGACCGTAGAAGCCTGCACCCGCGAACGAGAAGACACCCATCCTGAGCTGTACCTGAATACTGAGAGCCAGCAACAGCACGGTGAATGTGCTCTGGAAGAGGACGATGTGCGAGAAGTAGAAGTCGTTCATACCCGCCGCACCTCCTTGCGTCCGAAGAGACCCTGCGGGCGGAGCAACAGAACGAGGAAGATCATGCCGAAGCAGACCGCGTCGACCCATCCCCCGCCGGTGAACCGCAGCACCAACGTCTCCGACAAAGCGAGGATGTACGCGCCGGCGGCGACACCCGCAGTGCTTCCGACGCCACCGAGGATGATCACCGCAAAAGCCTTGATCAACAGCGTTTCACCACTTTCCGGGGTTATCGCTCCGAGGTTGAAGGTGAGCAGTGCCCCGGCCAGACCGGCGAGGCCGCCGGCGAATGCCATCGTCGCGAGTGAGAGTTTGCGTCGATCGACTCCCATCAGGGCTGCAGTCTCGGAATCGACTCCGATTGCTCGCAAAGCCAAGCCTGCCATCGACTTTCGTAGCCACACTGCCATTCCGACCGTCAGGACGACGGCGGACAGGACGATCACCAGTCCGGTGTTCGATATCCGCAAGCCCAAGAACGAGAAGACCTCCACTGCGTAAGAACTGTTCGAGAATCCGAACGGTTCACTCTTGGTGACGTACTGGGCGACCGCCAGCGGGATGGCAGCCACACCGATGCCACCGATCAGAATCTGCAGCTCCGCGATTCGGTGGGTCTTCGCTCGCTTGAGAATCGGCTGAAAGGCAAGCACTTCGATGGCGGTGGACAGGAGCGCGCCGACGAGCACCGACACTGCGATGACGCCGATCATCGGCAGTTGTCGGCCATCGACCACCAGGTAACCGACGAACCCGGAGAACATGAATATCGCGCCGTGCGCGAAGTTCAAAATTCCGACGGTCCCCCACACGAGGCTCATACCGAGGCAGAACAGGACGTAGATCGATCCGAGAATCGCTGCGTCGACGAGAGTCTGGCCCATGGCTTCAGACCACCGATCCTCGTCGGAGTTCGATGTATGTCATTCCGCCAGCAATCCTTCCGAGGTGCCGTCCCACTCGACTACGACCCCATCGACCCGTTGGTCGTTACCCTCGAACGTCACAGGGCCGACCGCACCATCGAAGCCTGCTGCGGCTACCGCATCGAGACCGTTCTTGATGTCTTCGCGAGATGCGCCCCCGGATTCTTTGATCGCGCGGGCGATCATCCACGCAGCGTCATAGCCTTCCGCCGCATAATTGAGAGGGTTCTTGCCGTATTTGGCGTTGTACGCCTTGACGAACGCGACAGAGGACGGCGCCGTCTGTAGGTAATTGAAGTCCGTAGCCCAGAACATTCCGGCCCCGGCAGGCCCGGCGGGCGCGAGGTTGCCCGCACCTGCTGCGGGGTTGCCGACGGCCGGACCGTCGAAGCCGGCTTGACGAAGCTGCGACATGGCGGTCGAGTTCTGTGCGCCGACGAGAAGGAACACGACGGCATCCGGCTTTTCGCCGACGATCTTGGTGATGGTCGACGCGAAATCCTGCGTGGTCGACTGCACGCTGGTGCTGGACAGGATCTCGAGGTCCTCGCTCTCCTGCATACCGGGCAGCTGATTCTCAGCAATTTCGGCCAGAGTCGGCTGACCTGCGTTGTAGAGGACGCTGATTCGTTTGGCTCCCAGCGTCTTCAAGTGATCGATCGCCTTGGGAAAGTAGGTTTCCTGCGGAGCGGTCGAGCGGAACGTGTAATCGCCGATGACGACCCCTGCGCTACCGGATTGCGTGAACACGATCGGCGTCTTGGATGATTCGGCGATCGGCGCCACGGCGACGGACTGAGCTCCCGACACCGTTCCGAGGATGGCTGCGACGTTGGGGTTGGCAATGCCCTCGGTAACCTGACTCGCGGCCGTCTGCGCGTCACCGGCAGTGTCTCGACTGTCGAGTTCGACGACGGAATCCCCGAGGAACTTCTGTTGGTTGATCTCTTCGATCGCCAGTTCGATCCCTTCGAGCTGTGATCCACCCACGTACGTGAGCGCGCCGGTCTTGTCGGTCGTCGAGAGCAGGGTTATTTTCGCGGGCATCTCCCCTGATGCCGTGGATCCGGCTGGGCCCCCACCACTGCACGCGGCGACCGTCATCATGGCTCCGGCCGTCGCAAGTATCGCCAACCGTCCGGGGCCGGAAGTGAATTTCATGGTTCCTCCTATTTCATGGCAATGATGCGCATGATTGGGTGATCGGTGTCACATTAGAGACAAAACTCGCGGATGTCCAGATCGAACTTCGCGCTCCGATCACAGCCACGAGCACGCGAATCGAAGAGTAGTTGCGGCGAATCATTATCAGTGATTAAGTGAATTGCATCACTCGGCCGTAGAGGTCCCACCGCGAACCATCGAAGGAGTCACGTCTTGGCACTCGACGAAGCCACCGCCGCCTTTCTCTCGCAAGCCGCAGAGGGGGGCGGCAAGGCGCTGCACGAAATGACGCCCGCCGAGGCCCGCCTGATGAACGACAGCTTCATCGACCTCTACGGTCCTGGTCCCGATATGCACAAGGTGGAAAATCTGACGGTTGCCGCCGTCGACGGACATGACATCGATGTCCGAGTTCTCACTCCCTCGTCCGAACCACGCGGCGTGCTGGTGTACTTTCACGGCGGCGGCTGGGTTGTCGGAAACCCGGATCAGTTCGACACTCTCGCTCGCAAGATCGCCATCGAGACCGGCTGCGTCGTCGTACTCCCCGACTACCGGCTCGCACCGGAACACGCCTATCCGGCAGCAGCCGATGATGCGTGGGACGTACTGCAGTGGAGCGCATCCCGGTTCGACTCCGGACTCCCGTTGATGGTCGGAGGAGACAGCTCGGGCGGCAACTTGGCCGCCGTCGTCGCCCAGCGATCGGTTCGCGAGGCCGGGCCGAAGGTTGCGCTCCAGGTTTTGATCTACCCGGTGACAGACCACGATTTCGACAACGAGTCGTACAAGGATGCATCCAACCAGCTGATGCTCGATCGAACCGCGATGATCTGGTTCTGGGACCTCTACACGCCCGAAGTCGGGGTACGGACCAATTGGGACGCGTCCCCCCTGCACGGTGACGTGACCGGCGTCGCCCCCGCGGTGATTCTTCTCGCCGAGCACGACGTGTTGCGCGACGAAGGTCGAAAGTATGCCGACAAGCTGAGTGCTGCAGGCGTTCCCGTGGACGTCGAGGTCTTCGACGGCCAGATGCACGGCTTCTTCCAATTCGTCAACATTCTCCCCGGCGCCGAGGACGGTATCTCCTACGTGGGCAACGCAGTTCGTACCCACCTCGACGCTGTGAGCGCGTGAAAGGAACATCATGACAACGGATGCAATTGTGGTCGGTGCCGGCTTGTCCGGTATCTACATGACGCACAAGCTCGAGCAGCTCGGGTTGTCTGTGCGAGGCTTCGAGGCAGCGGAAACGGTAGGCGGGACCTGGTTCTGGAACACCTACCCCGGCGCACGATGCGATGTCCTCAGCACGGAGTACGCGTTCACCTTCTCGCAGGACCTGATCGACGAGTGGGAATGGACCGAACGCTACCCAGCGCAGCCGGAAATTCTCCGATACATCGATTTCGTCGCTGACCGACTCGAAGTCAAGAAGCACTTCCGATTCAATGTGCGCGTGGAATCCGCAGTGTGGGACGAGGACACCTCGCTGTGGACGGTGGGCACCGACTCGGGCGAGTACGTGAGCGCGAAATACTTGATCACTGCTGCGGGATGCCTGTCGATGTCGTCCACCCCGGACTTCGCAGGTCTCGACGCATTCGAAGGCACTACCCTCCATACCGCTTCCTGGCCACGAGAGGGCGTCGATTTCACCGGTAAGCGCGTCGGCGTCGTCGGTACGGGATCGTCTGGTGTGC
Organism: Rhodococcus sp. PSi06; assembly: GCF_054960675.1. NCBI lineage: Bacteria > Bacillati > Actinomycetota > Actinomycetes > Mycobacteriales > Nocardiaceae > Rhodococcus > Rhodococcus sp. PSi06. The sequence continues at coordinate 269,417 of NZ_JBHNYO010000004.1, read as the reverse complement.
AGGTGATTCCGAAGATCGCTGAGCAGGCGGCACACCTCACGGTGTTCCAGAGATCACCTGCGTTCAGCCTCGACTGCGGTAATCGGCTCTTGACCGAGGACGAGAAGCGCTCGTTCAAAGAGCTCATCGAGGACTACAAGGTTGCGTCCAAGGCGTCCGGCGGTGGACAACCCGTCGACACTCTCGACGTCAACACGTTCGATCATTCGGAAGAGGAACGCGCGGCGGTATTCGAGGAGCGGTGGGATCGTCATCGCGCTATCGACCTCATCGCGGCATATCCCGACCTGCTCAGCAATCGGGCGGCCAACGACACCATTGCCGAGTTCTTCCGCGGGAAGATCCGCGACGTCGTCGACGACCCCGAGGTTGCCGAGGCCCTCTCGCCACGGGAACACCCCCTGGGTGCAAAGCGGATTACATTGGACACCAATTACTTTCAGACTTTCAACCGCGACAACGTCTCTCTCGTCAGCGTGAAGAACGCACCGATCGAGGGACTGACTCCGGCCGGACTGAAAACAGCCGATGCGGAATATCCACTCGACGTCGTCGTGTTCGCCACCGGGTTCGACGCCATCACTGGACCGCTGATGAAAATCGATATCCGCGGGCGCAACGGAAAAAGTTTGCAGGACAAGTGGGCCGATGGACCGGTCACCTACCTCGGAATCGCCATCGACGAGTTCCCGAACCTGTTCACCATCACCGGACCGGGGAGCCCGAACGTACTGACCAACATGGTCTGCGCTATCGAGCAGCACGTCGAGTGGACCGCGGACGCCGTCGCACACCTGGAATCGGTCGGTGCCAAGACTTTCGAGGCCGACGAGACGGCTGCGAAGGAGTGGACGGCCCGCGCGGTCGAGTTGGCCGACATGACGCTCTACCCGGAGGGCAACTCCTGGTACACGGGAGCCAACATTCCGGGAAAGCCTCGCGTGATCATGTCGTACGTCGGCGGACTGAATGTCTTCCGCGAGACCTGCGACAAAGTTGCCGCCAACAATTACTCCGGCTTCATCACCGCGACCTAGGAGTTCGACGCATGTTTCGCATCACTATCGCGTACAACCACCCCGAAGACCCCGAGGCCTTTCTCGCACATTATCGGAGCGTTCACGCACCGTTGACTGCGACAATGCCTGGGATCAGTTCGTTCGAGTGGGGTGTCTCCGAAACTCTCGACGGTTCCGTGCCCGCCCACTTCGTCGTGGGGAACTTGAATTTCCCGTCGAAGGACGAAGCACTCGCAGCACTAGGGTCACCCGAAGGCAAGGCCGGCGGTGAAGACATGGCCAACTTTGCGGGAGCGGGATTCGTCATGGACATGCACGAGGTCGAGGTCGCCTGAATCGCGCCTGACAGTCCTCGATCATCGGATCCGACGTCTTTGGTGCGGCCGAGTGCCTTCGGGTATTCGGCCGCACTGCCGCGGTCTACAGGCCGAGGTCCGCCAAGCCGAGCAGGGATCGATATTCGAGCCCCTCGGCGGCGATGACCTCGTCCGCCCCGGTCGCCCGGTCCACCACCGTGGCCACTCCGACGACCGTCGCTCCGGCGTCTCGCAGAGCTGCGACTGCGGTGAGCGGCGAATTGCCGGTCGTCGTCGTATCTTCCACCACCAGAACACGTTTGCCGACGATGTCCGGCCCCTCGATCTGACGCTGCATACCGTGCGCCTTCGCTGCCTTGCGCACTACGAACGCGTCGATCGGACGACCCTCGGCATGCATGATCGACATCGCGACCGGGTCTGCGCCCATGGTCAACCCGCCGACAGACACGAAATCCCAATCGGAGACCAGGTCTCGCATCAGCTTGCCGATCAACGCGCCCGCCCGATGATGCAGCGTCGCGCGCCGCAGATCCACGTAGTAGTCGGCTTCCTTACCGGAAGACAAGGTGACCTTCCCGTGCACGACGGCAAGCTCTTTCACCAGGTCGGCCAGTTCCTGCCGGTCCGAATTCGCGGCACTGTCGGCCATGTCGGGGTTCCTCTCGTCGCACCGTGAATCTTCGAAGGTCGCTACGAACTTACCCACAGCACATCGGTCTGTCCTTGGCGGCTCGTCGCTGCCGCGGCACGGCGTCTACGCAGCGACCTGGGCCGATGACTGCTCGTCGAGCACGTCTCGCGTCTCCACGAACGGTTCCGCCGCGTTCACCGAACGAGACTTGGCAACGATGGAGGAAGGGAAGGAGCCGATCGCCTGGGACAGCCGGTAGGCGGTGTCGTTGTACACCCGCACGGCGCCCGCGATGCGACGCTCGGTGACCGCCAGTTCCCCGGCCGGTCCTTGGAACGCCCAGTTGCCCAGCACATTTCGGCCTGCATCGGCCTCGGCGACGACGGCATGGAATGCGGCAGAGAGGGCATTCTCGGCGGCGGCCTGTGCCGGCAGCCCCAGGCCGCGCTCGCGCACGGCCCTGGACCAGGAGCGTGCACCACCGAGCTGGCGAACCACTTCTGCGGACAGTCCGGATGCTTCTGCGGCAGCGAGAAACGGGACCAACTGCTGGTGCCGCCGCTCGAGCTCCACGTCGACGAGGCGCAAGCTCTGCTCGGCCTGCTCGCTGTACCGACCGAGCCGACGCACCGTGGCGACGACGTAACCGACCATCAGCAGGACCAGGACAACGACGATGGCTACAACCATGAAAACCGTCACGAGGTACGAATCTAGCCCCGTCCGCGCTCCCGAGCCCGTAAACACGCCCGAAAGAAATCAGGACTGATCGCGCCGACGCTCCGCATCGAACGGGACCGGACGCGACGCGGGCGGACGAGGTACCGGCCGCGACGGATTCGCCGAACGGACGGCCTGTGGGCCCGCCGCATCGGGCCTGGGTGGGCCAGGACGACCACCCGGTTCCTGCGGACGCGACTCGTGGTCTCGGGACTCCTGCGGACGGGGTTCCTGAGGACGTGCTGCCTGGGGGCGAGCGGCTCGAGGGCGAACCACCTGAGGTCGCCCCTGCGACTCGGGCATCCGCGCCTCTCGCGCCTCTGCCTGCGGCGGTTGCGCGCCGCGGACGGGCTGGGGACGCACCTCCTGCACCAGCGGCCTGCCCGGATCGCCTCGATCGCGGCCCGGCTCGCCTGCGCGGGCACCGTAGACCGCGCTACCGCGTACGGGTGGCAGTACGTGCAACATGCCGGACAGTCGCGCCACTGCGTCGATCGCGGCGTCCCAATCGCGTCCCGAGCTGGTCAGGGGCAACGATCCGAGCGTCCAGTCCTTCTCGCTCCACAACAGCTGCAGGTTTTCGGGTATCGATTCCGTGAAGGCAGCCATTCGCTGGTCGCAGACTCGACGAGCGATGTCGACGTCGGTCGCGAACACCACCCGCGGGCCGATGGACCCGAGCAGTTCCATGTCCTCGTCGCGGGGCGGTGGCGTCGAGCGGGGCCGCAGATCTATGTCGACATCGGAACCGACGGAGCGCTGCACGGCGACGATGGTGGCCGTCTCCTCGACGTCGAAGAGCACGAACTCTTCACCCCGTCGAATACCGGTCACCACGCCGAGAGCAACGTCGAATTCCGGCTTGGACAACGCCGCACGAGTGAACCGGGTGACCAATTCTCGATCGTGCGGTCGATAGTCGTATCCCTGCGCCTTGGCCCACATCTGCCGCAGCCGCCCGGACCGATCTCGCTTGGACCTGTCGATGTAGAGCAGGGCCACTGCACCTATCAGTGCAATCGCCGCCAGGCCGAACCACATTGCCGTCATCGCGAACCACCTTAATCGACATCCACGCCGTCACTGCCCAACACCACCGGGCACTGTGAACGATCCCTACGACAACGCGCCTTGTTATCCGCCGAGATTCGGAGTCTCGATGATGACGTTCGCGCGAATCGTTCCGTCCTCGACGGCCTCTCCCTGCACCACGACGAACGCACCGACCGGCAACGACGCCAGGTCTGCACCGGACAGTGAAATTATCTGGGTCTGCGGCGTCGTCTGCACCGTGATCGGAGCACCGTCGATGCCGTCGAGCGTCAGACTCGAACCGTCGTTGGCCTTGATCGTTCCCACGGAGGAACCGAGCTGACCGAGGATCTCGGGAATGCCACCCGGGACGAGTCCCGGCGTGGTCGTCGCACCCGATTCGGTGGGGCGCGGAGTGGTCGTCGGCGCACTCGACGGCGAGGGCCGCACGGACGTCGACGGAGCAGTTGCGGTAGCGGGTTCATCGGACCGTCCGCCCAGAAAAGCGATTCCCGCGGCGACGACCACGGCCAACACCACGAACCAGAGCAACACCAGAAACCAGGGACGCGGACTCTTACTGCCCGAGTCGGTGGCGAACGGCTCCTCCGGCGGCGGCGTACCCCCGAACTGTTGCGGTTGATCGAACTGCTGGGTGTGTCCGAACTGCTGGGTGTGTCCGAACTGCTGCGTCTGCCCGTATTGCTGCGTGTGCCCGTACTGCTGCGTCTGCCCGTAGGCCTGGTTGGCAGCCGCCTGGTCCTGCGGGTCGAACGGTGGAAATGCCTGCGTCGGCTGGTAGCCCGGCGGATAGGCCTGTGGATCCGGATTCGGATACGCCCGATTCGGCTGTTCACCCGGCGGATAGGCCTGCGGATTCGGGTATGCGTGCGTCGGATAAGCCTCCGTCGGCTGGGCATCCGGGTACTGCTGGGCATCCGGATATTGCTGGGTATCCGGGTAGTGCTGGGCACCTGGGTGTCCGTAGTCCTGAGTCGGCTGGGTCGAGTCCGGCTGCTGCGCCGCGTCCTGCCCGCGATCTCGGGGTGCTCGCGGGTCGTCCGGATTCGTCATGCCACGAGGGTACCTACCCGAAGAATCCCCAGGTGGCGCGAGTGGAGCCCGCGGAACGATCCAATTGCGAGAGTGCAGCGCACAACGGGCCCGCTCGCGCGGGCCCGTTGTGACTTGTTGCTAACCCAGGATCAGGCGTTCACCATCGGGGCTTGCGTTGACCGACACCACGTCGCCGTCCTGTACGTCTCCGGCGAGCAGCAGTTTCGCCAGTTGATCGCCGATGGCTTGCTGAATCAGTCGACGCAGTGGCCGGGCACCGTAGAGCGGGTCGTAGCCGCGTGCGGCGAGCCACATCTTCGCCGGCGACGACACCTCCAGCGTCAACCGTCGCGCGGCGAGACGCTTGGTGAGGAAGCCCAGCTGGATGTCGACGATCGATTCGAGCTGGTCCTCGGACAAGGCGTCGAACACCACGACGTCGTCGAGGCGGTTGACGAACTCCGGCTTGAACGAGCGTCGCACCGCGTCCATGACCTGATCCTTGTTACCGCCGGCCCCCAGATTCGAGGTGAGGATCAGGATCGTGTTGCGGAAGTCGACGGTCCGGCCCTGGCCGTCGGTGAGGCGGCCTTCGTCCAGCACGGCGAGCAGGATGTCGAACACGTCGGGGTGCGCCTTCTCCACCTCGTCGAACAGCACCACGGTGTACGGGCGCCTGCGCACCGCCTCGGTCAGCTGCCCACCGGCCTCGTAGCCCACGTAGCCGGGAGGTGCGCCGACGAGCCGAGCAACGGCGTGCTTTTCGCTGTACTCGCTCATGTCGATCCGGACCATCGCGCGTTCGTCGTCGAAGAGGAACTCCGCCAACGCTTTCGCGAGCTCGGTCTTACCGACACCGGTAGGGCCCAGGAACAGGAACGATCCCGTCGGACGGTTGGGGTCGGCCACACCGGCGCGGGAGCGTCGGACGGCGTCGGACACCGCTTGCACCGCGTCCTTCTGCCCGACGACTCTCTTGCCGAGCTCGTCCTCCATGCGGAGCAGCTTGGCGGTTTCACCTTCGAGCATCCGGCCGGCAGGGATTCCGGTCCAGGCCGCCACGACATCGGCGACGTCGTCCGGGCCCACCTCCTCCTTGAGCATCACGTCGCCCTGAGCAGGCGAGTCCTCGGTCTTGGCCGCGAGCTCCTTCTCGAGCGTCGGGATGCGTCCGTACCGAAGCTCGGCGGCTTTGCCGAGATCGCCGTCGCGTTCGGCGCGATCGGATTCTCCTCGCAGGTTCTCGAGCTCCTCCTTCAGCGACCGCACCGAGTCGATTGCGTTCTTCTCGTTCTGCCACCGCGTGCTGAGCTCGGCCAACTTCTCCTGCAGGTCGGCGAGTTCCTGGCGCAGCTTGTCCAGGCGAGACTTCGACGCGTCGTCGGTCTCCTTGGCCAGTGCCATCTCCTCGATCTCGAGGCGACGCACTGCGCGTTCCACCTCGTCGATTTCGACGGGCCGCGAGTCGATTTCCATGCGCAGACGCGACGCGGCTTCGTCGACGAGGTCGATGGCCTTGTCGGGTAGGAACCGAGCGGTGATGTATCGGTCGCTCAGGGTGGCCGCGGCGACCAGCGCGGAGTCCGTGATCCGGACGCCGTGGTGCACCTCGTAGCGTTCCTTGAGTCCGCGCAGGATGCCGACGGTGTCTTCTACCGAGGGTTCACCGACGTAGACCTGTTGGAAGCGGCGTTCGAGGGCGGCATCCTTCTCGATGTACTTGCGGTACTCCTCGAGGGTCGTTGCACCGACGAGCCGCAGTTCACCGCGGGCGAGCATCGGCTTGATCATGTTGCCCGCGTCCATCGCGGATTCCCCGGTCGCGCCGGCTCCGACGATGGTGTGCAGTTCGTCGATGAAGGTGATGACCTGGCCTGCGGAATTCTTGATGTCGTCGAGCACGGCCTTGAGCCGCTCCTCGAACTCACCGCGGAACTTCGCGCCGGCGACCATCGAACCGAGGTCGAGCGAAACGACGGTCTTGCCGCGCAAGCTTTCGGGAACGTCCCCGGCGACGACCCGCTGGGCAAGCCCTTCGACGATGGCTGTCTTGCCGACGCCGGGTTCGCCGATGAGCACCGGGTTGTTCTTGGTACGCCGAGACAGGACCTGCACGACACGCCTGATTTCGGTGTCGCGACCGATCACGGGGTCGAGCTTGCCTTCTCGGGCCAGTGCGGTCAGGTCGGTGCTGTACTTCTCGAGCGCCTGGTAGGTGTTCTCCGGATCGGCACTGGTTACACGGGCGCTGCCGCGGACGGCTTGGAAGGCGTCGCGCAACTCGTTCGCTCCGGCACCATGGCCGGAGAGGAGCTTGGCGACGTCGTCGTTGCCTGTCGCAAGGCCCACCATGAGGTGCTCGGTGGAGACGAACTCGTCGTCGAGTTCGGTGGCCAGGTGTTGCGCTGCGGTGATCGCGGCGAGGGTTTCACGGCCGAGTTGCGGAGTGGTGGTCGAACCGGATGCCGAGGGCAGCCGATCGACGAGGTTCTGCGCTTCTCGACGCACCGTTGCGGGATCGACGCCGACGGCCTTCAGCAATGGTGTGGCGATGCCGTCGGTCTGATCGAGCAACGCCACCAACAAATGTGCCGGACGAATGTCCGGGTTGCCGGCCGCGGATGCGGCCTGCAGGGCAGCGGACAGCGCTGCCTGCGACTTCGTGGTGGGAGTGAAACTGTCCACCGGTCACCTTCTTTCTCGGATCGGTTCTTGCGTGTCGATGGGTACAACCATAGACAAGTTGAGTCTGTTCCGCTCAACCTTGGTTTTCTTGTGCGCGTTCGACTCGATCGGTCTACCTTGGTGTCCGTCGACAGTGGGCTGTGTCATCGGTGGCGAATCCGATGGCGAATCGGTGGGGTGGAGGTTTTTCGATGCTCGATGCTCGGACGATCTCCGTGGTTCGTACCGGCTTCAAGTCGGTTGTCGCATCTCCGGACGGCCCAGCGCGCCTCTCGAGGTCCTTCTACGCCCACCTCTTCGCCGAGTATCCCGACTTTCGATCTCTGTTTCCCGCTTCGATGGACGCGCTCCGCGAACACTTCGTCCTGGCCCTCGGCTACATCTTCGAGCACCTCGACGACGACAGCCGCGTCGAACCGTTTCTCCAGCAACTGGGCCGAGACCATCGCAAGCACGGCATCTCCGGCGCGCACTTCCGCGCGGGCAGCTCGGCGTTGATCAGCGCGTTCCGTACGTTCGCGAGCACCGAGATGTGGACCGACGAGGTCGAGACGGCCTGGCACGACGCTCTGACCGTGGTGAGCAACGCGATGGCCGCCGCCGCGGACGACGACGAACTACCGCCCTACTGGAGTGCCACCGTCGTCGAACACCAACGGCTCCTCGACGACCTCGCGGTGGTGCGATTGAAGACCGACGGCGAGATCCCGTACTTCCCCGGGCAGTACGTCAGCGTGCAGATCCCGCAGCGACCCAAGCTGTGGCGCTATCTGTCGCCGGCCATTCCGAGCAACCCGTACGGCGAGATCGAGTTCCATGTTCGACGCGTGTCCGGTGGCTGGGTATCGCCGGCAATGGTCACCGAAACGGCCGTGGGCGATCGTTGGCTGATCAGTCCGCCGCTGGGCGGCATGCACGTCGATCGGGCCGTTCGCGAGGACGTGTTGATGATCGCCGGGGGCACCGGGCTGGCACCGTTGCGCGCGCAGGTGATGGAAATGGCTCAGCGAAGCAACAATCCGCGAGTGCACCTGTTCGTCAGCGGTACGTACCCGTGCGATCTGTACGACCTGGATACTCTGTGGCAGTTGTCGCTGTCCAACCCGTGGCTGACGGTGGTGCCGGTGACCGAGGAGCTCGAGGATCCGTGGTGGTACTCGGGCCGGCCTCGCGAACTACCGTGGGGAATGCATCACCGCCTGCACGGTGCGGTGGGCAAGGTGGTCACCCAGTTCGGCTCGTGGGCCGATCGACAGATTCAGATCTGCGGGTCGCCGTCGATGGTCCGCACCACCCTGTACGCATTGCGCAGGGTCGGCACTCCGATGGAGCACATTCAGCACGATCCGTTCTGACTGCGCTGCACCACCTTTCAGCTGGACAGCGATTTCGGCGGCGCGTCCTCGACGATCCCGCCTGCCACCAGCCGCGGAGTCCAGGCCTCGGTGACGAGCCGGCCGTCGCCGGTGATGATGGCATCGGGATCGGGGTCGATCAGGATGGGATACCCGGTATCGGCGGTCGCCGCGACGTTCTGAACCAGCAGACCGTTCTCGATGGTGTAATACACGTGCACCGGCTGCAGATCGCCGTCGAAAGCCCATGGGCGACCGATGAAGATCACGGCATCGCCGGATTCGTCCAGTACCGACACCGAGCCGTCGTGTTCGAGTTGCAAGCTCCACTGGGGCGGCATCGTCGTCGCGAACGCGAATCTGTGCGGTGCCTGCGGAGCGAGAAGGTGGATCATCAAGAGCGCGCCGTCGTGCGGATCTCGCTGCGGCACAATCACTTCGTAGGATCCACACTCGTAGAACCTGGATCCGAAGGGCCCGGGGATTCCCGTACCGAGATCGCCGGCAATGGCCAGTTCGAGCCGGATACAGCCGGAGCCGTTCTCGGCTCGAAGGGTGATCCCCTCCGAAGGGTGCGGTGTGGGCGACTCGTCTCGCGGGGCGTAGGACAGCACCGCACGCAGCAGTGGCTCGACCACCTCCGCGTCACCGTCTCGTGAATCGAACGTTCGTCGTCGACGATCCGCCATCTCCACCCCCTCCGCCAGGCAAACCAGTGTGCCACCGAGGTGCCGATCTCGCGACGAATCTGCTCGAAACCATCCGTTCGATCGGCATCGGCCCTGGAGAAACCTGCCGACCGCGCTAGGACCCGCCGGCCTTGGCGGCAATTCGGGCCTGCACCTCCGGACGCCGCAGCGGCGGCACCGTGGGAGGGGGCTGACGCCGCTCCGGGAGTGCATCCAGGAGCCGATGCGTCGTCGCGGTCACCTCGGCAACGGCCAGCTCGAAGGCGTCGCGGGTGGCGTCGGACGTTTTCTGAACTCCACTAATCTTGCGGACGTACTGCCGCGCGGCTGCTTCGATCTCGTCGTCGGTCGCGTGCGGTTCCAACCCGCGCAAGGTGGTGATGTTTCGGCACATACCTCGACGATAGACCCGCAGCTCACACCTCGAGAAGCCCCGAGAGCGCGCGTAGACACACGTCGCGAACCTGCTCGCGGTCCAGCGTTCTCCGCTCCACCCAGTCCAGACATACCGCTCGCACGAATGCGATCCAGCCGTGCAACGCGGTTCGAGTCAACTCGTCTTCCGCGTACGCCGCAGGTAGCGCGGCGAGGATCCGCTCCTGCTGAACGGCGAACTCTCGCGTCAGGATGTCGTTGATGCGAGGGTCGCCGAGCAACGCTCCCCGGTTGACGGCCCGCAGGCCGTGCGCATGCTCGTCGGAGTAGGCGATGTACGCGTCGAGACCCGCTGCGACCTGCTCGAGAACCGGCAGCGAGGTGTCCGGCGCGGTGACGTCGAGGTTGCGCTCGGATTCCGTGCGCACTATCTCGACGAAGAACTCTCGCTTGGACGGGAAGTAGTGGTACATCAGCCCGCGCGAGACTCCCGCCCGATCGGCGACCTCCTCGATCCACACATCCTCGTACGGCCGCTCGGCGAACAACGACGAGCCGATCTCGAGCAATTGCGCACGACGTTGCGCCGGCGTCATGCGCTTACGGGGTGTGGTCATGGGCTTCGAAGCTTACTTGACACCAGTTCAACAGTGAGTACGGTCACTATTGCACACCGATTCAACAAACTCGGACCATGGAGCGGCGATGTCGACACAGTTCGCGGTGCGGAACGGCTCGTTACCGCATCCTCCCTACCGGCTGCCGGTTCTCGGCGACGTCGTCGGCGTCGATCCCCGCACCCCGATTCAGGACTCGACCGTCCTGGCCGCCCGACTCGGCCCGATGTTCGAGCGCGAAATTCTGGGGCGACGCTTCGTCTTCGCTTCCGGTGCCGACGTGGTGGGCGAGCTGTGCGACGAGAAGCGCTTCGAGAAGTTCCTGCCTCCGGGAGTGGAGAATCTGCGAGACATCGGGGTGGACGGGCTCTTCACCGCCTACAACCACGAGCCGAATTGGCAACGCGCCCATGATCTCCTGCGTCCGGCATTCACCGCAGGTGCCATGCGCGGATACCACGAGATCATGGTCGACGTGGCCGACGATCTGATCGAGCATTGGGAAAGCCGTTCTCGCAGTGGTGCGTCCACCGACGTCTCCGCGGACATGACCAAACTGACGCTCGAGACCATCGGACGCACCGGTTTCAGTTACAGCTTCGGCTCGTTCGCGCGCGCCGAGCCGCACCCCTTCGTGGCCGCCATGGTCGGCGCACTGACCTACAACCAGCGGCGGTCACTGCTGTCCATCCCCGCGTTCGCAAAGCCCTTGTTCGTACGGTCCGACCGCAGATACGCACAGAACAAGCAGTACTTGGCCGATGTTCTCACCGATGTCGTGAGTACCCGACGCCGATCGGCGGAGGACTTCAGCGACCTACTGCAGATCATGATGGATGCTGCGAAAGATGCCGACAATCCGAATGCATTGAGCGAAGCCAACATCGGATACCAGATCCTGACGTTTCTGATCGCCGGCCACGAGACCACCTCCGGCGCGTTGTCTTTCGCGTTGTACTACTTGGCGAACCACCCGGAGGTCTTCGAACGCGCCCGCGCCGAGGTGGACGAGGTCTGGGGCACCGGCAAGCCCGAGTTCGGCCAGGTTCCCAAACTGCGGTACGTCCGCCGAGTCCTCGACGAATCGCTGCGTCTGTGGCCGACGGTTCCCGCGTTCGGACGCGGTGCGCGGGCCGAGACCGTCATCGGCGACGATTACCGCATGGCGGCCGGCGACTGGGCCGTCGTCCTGGTGACGGCGCTGCACCGAGATCCGGTGTGGGGTGACCGTCCGAACGACTTCGACCCCGACAATTTCCTACCCGATCGCATCAAGGCACGCCCGGCACACGTGTACAAGCCGTTCGGCACCGGCGAACGTGCATGCATCGGAAGGCAATTCGCGATCCACGAGGCCGTCCTGGTACTGGGTACCATTCTGCAGCGCTTCGACCTGCAGGCCGATCCGTCGTATCGTCTGAAAGTCCAGGAGCGCCTGACCATGATGCCCGAGGGCTTCATGGTGCAGCCCACCGTTCGACGGTAATCAGTCCGGCAGAAGGGGCACCGAGATTCCCGGGTCTCGGCCGAGCAACACCCCGCGAGTCAACGACGTGGAACCGAACTTCTTGTGCACCCCGTCGAGGGCTCGATCGAGAGCAGATGCCTCCGGCGGCGTGCGCACCGACGGCGCGTCGAACTGCAGTTCCAATTGCTCTGCGCCGCCCTTGTCGATACTGGACACGGTGACACCGACCAGGGTGATGCCCTTCTCCGCGATCAGCGGAGCAGCATCGCGAAGAAGTTCGAGAGCGGCATCGAGGATATCCCGGGTATCGGCAGTGGCACGGTCGAGAGTGTGCGACCGGGTAGCGCGAGTGAAATCGGCGAAACGCAAGCGCAACATGACCGTTCGGCCAGTCCTTCCCGCGCCGCGCATGCGGTGCGTAACGCGATCCACGAGCCCGATCAACGATGCCTCCACCTCGGCCGCATCGTGCCGACCGCGGCCGAGTGCGCGCTGGGCACCGATGGAACTACGCGATTTTCCGGGCTGGACGCGTCGGGGATCGCGGCCCATGGCCAGCGCATAGAGATGCGCTCCCGCGCCTTTACCCAACACCGACGCCAAGGACCGCTCGCCGTAGGCCGCGATGTCGCCGACGGTCCTGATGTCGAGAACGTGCAGCTTCTCGGCGGTCACCTTTCCTACGCCCCACAGCCTTTCGATATTCAGGGGATGCAGAAATTCGAGTTCGCCGCCGGGAGGCACCAGCAGCAGACCGTCCGGCTTGGCGAAAGCACTGGCCACCTTCGCCAGGAACTTCGTGGTGGCGATCCCGACGGTGATGGGCAGCCCCACCTGCTCGGCGACGTCGCGGCGGAGTTGCTCGCCGATCGAGGCGGCACTGCCCGCTATCTTGCGCAACCCGCCGACGTCGAGAAACGCCTCGTCGATGGAGATCCCCTCCACCAGCGGTGTGGTGTCGTGAAAGACGTCGAACACATCCTTGCTCGCCTGCGAGTACGCCTCCATCCGCGGCGGCACCACGATGGCCTGTGGGCACACAGCTCGGGCCTGACCGCCACTCATCGCGGTGCGCACGCCGAACGCCTTGGCCTCGTAACTGGCGGCGAGCACCACTCCCCCGCCGACGATGACCGGCTTACCGCGAAGCCGCGGGTCGTCGCGTTGCTCCACGGAGGCATAGAAGGAGTCGAGGTCGGCGTGCATGATGCTCGCCAGGCTCGGGTTGGTCGACTCCACGATCCCATGCTTGCACGAGCTACCGACAGTCTCGGAATACACAACCCGAACAACCTGGACAGCCGAAGTGACCCAGATCACGGAGTGTGCCATTGTGGAGTCGTCGGATCGGCGTGAACGGCTGGAGAGATACAGTGACGGCCTGGTGGCGGTGGTACGCGTCCCTCGGCGTACTCGGCTGCGTCGCCTACTTCCTGGTCCCCAGCACCGCCTGGGCCCAATCGATTTTTGTTGTCGTCGGTGCATCGGCTGTCCTCGCCATCGTGATCGGCACCAGGATGAACCGGCCCCGCAATCGCGCAGCGTGGCTGACCATCGCGCTGGGCACCGGTCTCTGGGTCGTCGGCGACATCGTCTTCGAGTGGATCAACGTGACACGAGGCAGCGTTCCCGACCCCTCGCTCGCCGACGCGATATACCTGGTGGCTTATCCGATCTACGGGTTCGGTCTGTTTCTGCTGGTCCGGCACAAGTGGAGAGCCAGCGAGCGCGGCCACGTCGCCAACAGCGCCATCGTCATGGTTGCGTTCGGATTGCTCACGTGGGTGTTCGCCGTGCAGCCGTCGCTCGGCGACGGCGGTATCTCCGGGACAGCAGGCCTGGTCGACGTCGCATACCCCGCCATGGACATCTTCCTACTGGGGTTGCTCGCTCACTTCGTCGGTTCGCGGCAGTGGCGAGCCCTGTCCTACCGGTTACTGACGGCGGCAGTTCTGCTGTTGGTCGTCACCGACATCATCAAAAACTTCTCCATCGTCTCGGAATCGGCGACGGATCGCTCGCTGTTCGACGTGGGGTGGACCACGTCCTACATCCTGATCGGCGTCGCCGCTCTGCATCCGTCGATGCGAAGGATCACCAGCCCGGACATCGAACCCGACGCCCACTTGATGGCGTCGTTCACCACCCCGACGGTCGTCGTCCTGACCGCCGCCACCCTGACCGCTCCGACGGTGATGTTCATCGAGGTGATTCGCGACGAGCCCATCGCGCAGTGGGGCTGGGCGGTACTGCTGTGTGCGGGGGCGCTGGTGATTCTGGTTATCCTCCGGATCACCGACCTGCTGCGCTTGCTGCACACCCGAACTGTGCAGCTGCGCGCCGTGGCCGATACCGATCACCTCACCGGACTGGCCAATCTGCGCGCTCTCGAACACAGAATCTGGCAGAACGCGGGCGACACCACCTTGTTGACGGTCGATATCGATCGATTCAAAGAAATCAACGACACCTTCGGACGCGGACTCGGCGATCGGGTTCTCGTCGTGGTCGCGGACAGACTGCGCAGCGTCGTCGACGATTCGATCATGCTGGGGCGCTTGGCAGGTGACGAATTCGCGTTGTGCGGAACATCGGAATCGACGGACCCGGCCGCGTTGGCACACGAGATTCAGCGCAGGTTCGCTGCCCCGCTCGAGGTGGACACCATGACGCTGCTCATCGAGGTGAGCGTAGGTGTGGCGTCGAGTCTTCCCAGTGCCGAGGGCGAGGAGGACACCACCCCGGATCGCCTGGTGCAGCGCGCCGATCTCGCCGTGCAGGCCGCGAAGGCCACTCAGTCTCGCATCGCGTTCTACGACCGGTCCATGGACCGAGACACGAGCGAACAGCTGATCATGCTCGGCGAGCTGACCACCGCACTCGAATCCGACCAGCTGGAACTGCTGTATCAACCCCAGGTCGACCTCGAATCGATGACGGTAGTCGGCGTGGAGGCGCTGGTGCGCTGGCATCATCCGAGTGGAACAGTGCTCTCCCCCAGCGCTTTTCTGCCCACCGCTGAACGTACCGGGCTCATCCGACCGTTGACGAGCCACGTGCTCACCCGTGCGCTCGCTCAACGCAGCCTGTGGGCTGTGGAGGGGATGGATCTACAGATAGCCGTCAACATCTCGACCCGCAATCTGTTCGACGACACCCTGATCGAGCAAGTACGCACTGCGCTGTCCGAATTTCATTGCCCTCCACATCAATTGACTCTGGAGGTGACCGAGACATCGGCCATGACCGATCCGGTGGGTGCAACCGAGATACTGTCGATTCTGCATGCGATGGGGGTACAGATCGCCATCGACGACTACGGCACGGGCTACAGTTCGCTCGCCTACATCGAGCGGTTGCCGGTGCAGGAGCTCAAGATGGATCGAGCCTTCGTCGGCGGGATGGCCCACGATCCCGCGCACGCTGCGATCGTGCGATCGACCGTCGAGCTCGCCCGTACGCTGGGGTTGTCGGTGACTGCAGAAGGCGTGGAGGACGAGATGACGATGATCGCGCTACGAGAACTGCGATGCGGGCGTGCCCAGGGTTTCTACCTCGGCAGACCCACCTCCTCGGAATTGCTCCCCACTCTCGTCGCCGAATTGAACACTCGTCTGAGAACTGCTACAGGAGAACGGATACCATGACCGAGGCAGCCCTGTCGGTGTACGCCGCAATCAGATCTCGGCGCGACGTCCGCGCCGAGTTCGACGGAACCGTCGTCGACGACGACACGCTGCGCCGCATCCTCGGTGCAGCGCATCAGGCCCCGAGCGTCGGCAACACTCAGCCCTGGGACTTCGTCGTGATCCGCAAGCCCGACACGCTGAACGCTTTCGCCGCCCACGTCGCGGGCTGCCGACAGGACTTCGCCGACAAGCTCGATACCGAACGCCGAAAGACGTTCGACCCCATCAGAATCGAGGGAATCGAGGCCAGTGGCACCGGAGTGGTGGTCACCTACGATCCGAACCGCGGCGGACAGCACGTGCTCGGCCGGGACACCGTCGACGACACCGGCTTGTTCTCCGCTGTCCTCGCCATCGAGAACCTGTGGCTGGCGGCAATCGCCGAGAACGTCGGTGTCGGCTGGGTCTCGTTCTACGACGAGAAGTACCTGACCGAGCTCCTGGACATCCCCGCTCCGGTCCGTCCGATCGCGTGGCTGTGCGTCGGCCCGGTCGAGTCGTTCCAGGAGGTACCGGATCTGGAGCGTTTCGGTTGGCGAACTCGGCGTCCTCTGGACGACGCCGTGCACTTCGAGCGGTACGGCCGATGAAGGCGCGCCTGGTGGCGGTGGCCACCGCCTGTGTGCTGGTGGCCGGATGCTCAAGCGCCGAGTCGCCCGCCGAACCGTCTACTCCCGCAACGACTCCGGCCGCCGAGCCCGCACAGGCTCCGGATTCGACCGCCCCGATCGGCACCGTCGTCGCACTTCCAGGCGCTCCCGAGGGGCTCGTGGTCGGAACATCCGGGATCGCGGCCGCAGCGGTCCGAGAACCGGACGGCGTGGTGCTGTTCGATGCGGCCACCGGCGTCGTGCGGCAGATGGTCCAGACGACCGGAGCGCCGCGTCACCTCTCGCTCGCGGGCCCCGACGGTCCGGTACTGGCACCGCTCGAAGGCAGTGACGAACTGGTCGAGGTCTCACTCGACGACGGTGCGATCCTGTCGACCGCCACCGGTGTCGGCCGACAGCCGCACGATGCCGTCTCGACTGCCGACGGCACGATCGTGGCCACCAACGAAATGGGTGGAGGAGTGATCTTCCTGCGCGACGGCTCGGTGCTGTCGGAGCTACCGCCGGGACCTGTTCAACCCGGTGGCGTCGCGGCTCTGGGGTCGTATGCAGCCGTCGCGGACGTACAGGGCAACGGCGTGTGGGTCTACGACGGTGCGACGCAGCAGGAGGTGGCGCAGGCCCCGATCGGCGTCAAACTCACGCACGCGGTGACGGTGAACGAGACGACGGCCGGCTTTGCCGACACCGACGGCGGGGCGGTCCTTCTCGCATCGGTGGACGATGCAGGAGCCATTCGTCAGATCTCGTCGATCGACGCGCCGGGCAACCCGTACGGACTTGCCGTGGACCCCGCCCGTCAATTGCTGTACGTCACTCTGACCGCGTCGAACATACTGCGGGTGGTCGACGTGTCGGACCCCGCTGCTCCGCGAATTCTGGGCGACGTCCCGACGGTGACGCAGGCCAATTCGGTCGCTGTCGACCCGCGCACCGGGGACGTGCTAGTGACCGGCAGCGACCCCGGAGCGGCGAGTTCGATTCAGATCATCCCCCGGGCTCTGCTGCCCGCGGAATGAGTGGTCACCAGCCGTACGAGCCCGGGATTCCCTTGAACGGGCCGACGACGTCGTCGGTGATCCAGCCCTCGTAGAACCCGCCTTCTTGCGGCCGGACGGCTTCCCCGTCGATCTCGCACTGCAGACGGCTCGGTGAGAACGCCAGATAACCGGCGATTGCCGCGAACCGTGGCGTGGGGTTCTCGTAGCTCCACCCGGCTGCCTCCGAGACGACGTCTCCCCCGTGCACGTCCCAGTACGTTGCCGCACCCTTCCACTCGCAGTGCGTCGAGCGCGCCGCCGAGGGCGTCAACGCGCCCGGAACGACGTCGGCCGGCGAGATGTACCAGGTGGGCGGATGGCTCGTCTCGAGTACCCGATAGGCGGCGGTGGTGCGGGCGATCACCTCACCGCCGAGACGAACCACGAGGGAACGGTTGGAGGACTCCAGCTTGGGTGGACGGGGGTAATCCCAGACCGATTCCTGGCCGGGCTTCGGCTTCTCGGGAACAACGGACCTCGGCAGTTGTGGACTCATCACTCGATGGTGCCACCGGCCGTCACGGGGCGTCGACGGGATAGAGGTCGTCCACCCGTTCTTCGTCGAGAATCCAGCGATCGACCTCGTCGAGAGGTTCGACGACGCGCACCGAGGATTCCGGCATCCGTTCTTCGGCCATCGGTCGTGGGATGTGGATGTCCTCGGTGCGGATCTTCTCGGCGCGGATCGTCTCGGTGGTGTCGGGAGCCGGTGCCGAGCGGACCGGCATGATGGGGGCCGACATACGGGCTTCGGGGTGCGACTGTTCGGGGTGCGGTTGTTCGCCCATAGCTGCAACGGCGTCGAGATCGTCGGTCGTTGTGGTGGTCGTGCTTGTCGGCAACTCAGCCGGGATGCGCACAAGTATGCCGAGTCCGTGCGTCGCGGCCAACAGGCTCACCGGGGCGACGGTCGCGATAGCCGCAGACAGAGCGGGATGCAGCGTACCGGCGTCGGATATGAAGGCGTGCATGGCGTTTGCGCCGATACTGACCAGGGCTGCGGTGATCAACACGCCCCAGAAGAAGCGTCGGCCACTGCGTTGATCCTCGAACTGGGCGAGCGCGATGACGGAGATGGTGGCTTGGAGAATGGTGCCGTCGACGATCACCGGCCACAGCCACGACAGTGATCGCGGGACCCCTGCCATCGTGGCGAGATCCCACAGTGCGGCGAAGCTGAGAACGAACGACGCTATTCCGATGACGGTGGTGATGACGACCGCACTGACGAGCGTCGCACGCAGGACCTTGTTCATGGGTCGTCATGAAACACGAGCCCACCGACAGGTTCACGGAACGCGAGATCAGGCGCTGCGAACTGCTCCGCGGTAGACGTCGGCGCGATCGTGTGCAGACATTCCGCCCCACACGCCGTAGGGCTCGTTCGCGTCGAGTGCATGCCGTCGGCACTGTTCCAGGACCGGGCAACGGCCGCAGACCTGCTTGGCGGCCTTCTCGCGGGACGAGCGGGCGCGGCCGCGCTCACCTTCGGGATGGAAGAACACGGACGAGTCCAGACCACGACACAGACCGTCGAGTTGCCAGTCCCACACATCTGCATTGGGGACGGGAAGTTGGACGGGCCTGGCGGGTGCGCCTCGCACCATGAGCTGTCTCCTCACTACGAAGTGAACAAGCTCACCTTCTCTCATTCGTCGTACTTTTACAAGCCCTTTCGTTCATTCGTAGTACTTAAAATCAAGCACGCTTGCTTGGAACACGCACTTACCGGACATCCAGACCGGGGCGGCTGCCCGGGTTCCGGCTCCCACTGTGGATCAATGCGCCTTTGTTGCACTCAGACCGACTGAAACTCACATTGATCCGCCCCGGCCGAGAGCGACTGAACCAACGCAGAGGCGATCAGTGACTTTCCGACATCCCCGCGCGCTTTTCGAGCTCGACGAGCACCCGTTCGGCGATTTTGGTGGGCGGCGGGCCGATGTCGACGACGATGGCGTTCTCGTCGTCGCCGAGCGGCTCCAGCGTCGAGATCTGGGTGTCGAGCAGCGAGGACGGCATGAAGTGATCCATCCGCGCATTGAGACGTCCACTGATTCGGTCCTTGGTTCCGGCCAGGTGCACGAAGATCACCGGTGCCCCGTCCCGTGCTGCTGCGCTCAGCACGTCCCGATACGAGCGTTTGAGCGCCGAGCACGTCACGATTCCCGATCGGCCCGTGGTGGTGTGCTCGGCGATCCACTCCGCGATGATGTCGAGCCAGGGCCACCGGTCCTCGTCGGTCAGGGGTTGGCCCGACGCCATCTTCGCCACGTTGGCCTCCGGATGCAGGTCGTCACCTTCCTGGAGGTCCCATTTCAACGCACCGGCGAGGATGCCCGCCACCGTCGACTTGCCCGATCCGGACACTCCCATCACCACGAGAACCGGATGATGCGCTCTACCTGTCGTGTGTGCTGCCATCCCTCGATACTGCTCCATCGGGGGCGCTCGGATCGGACAGACGCGAGAAACCGGGCAACCCGTGGGACGATCGATCGGACATGAGCGAGACCAACGATTTCCGCCAACTCCACGATTCGGTGCTCGACGAGCTCGGTCGCGACATCGTGAGCGGCGCGATCCCGAGTGGAACCCGAATCTCGGCCGACGACGTCGCCGTGCGATTCGCGGTGTCACGGACGGTCGTACGCGAAGTGGTCCGGGTTCTCGAGTCGCTGGGGTTATTGACCGTGCGCCGCCGTGTGGGGATTACCGTGCAGGGTTCGGAGAACTGGAACTCACTGGATCCGGTGGTCATCCGCTGGCAACTGGCTGGGCCCGCGCGCGCCGAACAACTACTACTACTCAGCGAATTACGTTCGGGCATCGAGCCTTTGGCGGCCAAGCTGGCTGCTCACCGGGCCACCCCCGAGCAATGTGGAGCGCTGACGGCCGCCGTTATCGGGATGTCGGCCACGTCTCGGGCCGCAGACTCCGACGCGTATCTCGAACACGACTGCAGCTTCCATCGCACGTTGCTCGCCGCGTCGGGCAATCCCATGTTGCGGTCGATGTCCGACATCGTCGTGGAGGTGCTCGTCGGACGTACCCGGCACGCCCTGATGTCACGGCAGGCAGACCCGGAAGCCATCCGCCTGCACGGGGTCGTCGCCTCGTCGATCCAATCCGGTGATGCCGAGGCCGCACAGCGAGCGATGCTGGCCATCGTCACCAAGTCCGCGAGATCGATGTCGGCTGCTTCGGGTGTGACGCCGTCGCCCGGTCTGGTTCCCGACCAGCAGTGATGCACAACGCACACGAAGCCAGGTACGCCGAGACGACGTTCATCGCCTAGATTCGACGCGTGACTGCTCTCGAATTGCCGCTCGAACTTCGCCGCGCGCTCGTCGGAGTAGCGAGGACCCCGCGTCTGCTCGTCGCATCCGATTACGACGGCACCATGGCTCCGATCGTCTCGGACCCACAGAAGGCCTTCCCGCACCCCGAGTCCGTCAGCGCGATGCGCGGGCTCGCCTCCTTGGCCGGCACCAACGCCGCCGTGATCTCCGGGCGCGCCCTGCGCGATCTTGCGATTCTCTCGCGGCTGCCGTCCGAGGTGCAGCTGGTGGGCAGCCACGGCAGCGAGTTCGATGCCGGATTCGTCAACGCCATCGACGACGACGCCAAGAAGCTCCTCACCCTGATCACCGGCGAATTGCAAACAATCGCCGACGCCCATCCCGGCGTCAGCATCGAGACCAAGCCGGCCAGCGTCGCGCTACACGTGCGTAACGCCGAGCCCACCGCCGGTGACGAAGCACTCGCCGCTGTGCGTTCCGGCGCGGCAGCACGCGACGGCGTTCAGGTGACCGAGGGCAAGTCCGTCATCGAGTTGGCCGTCATCATCACCGACAAAGGCGTCGCCCTCGACATCCTCCGTCATCAGGAAGCATCGACTGCCGCAGTCTTTTTCGGCGATGACGTCACCGACGAGAAGGCATTCGGGCACCTGCACGGGCCGGACATCGGGGTGAAGATCGGACCGGGCGACACCCTGGCCGAATTCCGCATCGACAGCACCGAACACGTGGCGCTGGCATTGGCCTTCCTGCTCGAAGAGCGTCGGCAGTGGTTGTCCGGTGCCGACGCCCCACGCATCGAACGACTGACGATGCTGGCCAGCCCCAACGCCGTCGCACTGCTGACACCCGATGCAGACGTCACCTGGCTCTGCCATCCCGAGCCGGATTCCGCAGCAGTGTTCGCGCACCTGCTGGGCGGCGATCAGGCCGGTCACTTCAGCGTCGGACCCGTCCGGGCGTCGCTCCCCCTGAGCCAGCAGTACGTGGACGGCACGATGACGGTGCAGACCAAGTGGGCCAGCCTGCAGGTCACCGACTACCTCCCGCACGACATCGGCCAGGGACAGACCGCGTTGACGCGAGTCATCAGCGGCAAGGCTCCCGCCATCGTCACCTTCGCGCCGCGTCCGGAATTCGGAAAAGCCTGGGCCTCACTGGAACCCGATGCCGACGGCCTACGAATACTCGGCACCGCAGATCCGATGGTTCTCCGCAGTCCCGGCGTCACCTGGAACATCGTCTCCGACGGATCCCAGCAGTCCGCCCACGCCGAGGTCGATCCCTCGAACGGGCCGATCGTCCTCGAACTGCGGCTCGGCACAGACGATCTGAGCGAGCACCCCTGGGCAGAGGTGGAGCGTCGTCGCGCCGCCGAGGCCTATTGGAAGGACTGGGCCGACGGCCTGGACCTGCCTCCGCTCAAGCGCGATCTGATGAAGCGCTCGGCACTGACTCTGCGCGGCCTGGTGCACGCCGAATCCGGTTCGATCATGGCCGCCGCCACCACGTCACTGCCCGAAGACATCGGCGGAGTGCGTAACTGGGACTACCGCTACTGCTGGCTGCGCGACGCGGCCCTCACCGCTGCCGCATTGGTCGACGTCGGATCGACGGCCGAGGCCGAGAACTACCTGTCCTGGATCCACGGGGTACTCGAATCGGTATCGGGTCCCGAGCGTCTGCACCCGCTGTACACCATCTGGGGTCTCGGACTTCCTCCCGAAGCCGTCATCGACGAACTGCCCGGGTACGCCGGATCACGTCCGGTACGTGTGGGAAATGCTGCCAATCAACAGGTTCAGCTGGACGTCTTCGGCCCCATCGTCGAACTGGTGTCCGCGCTGGCCCATGCGCGCAAAGCCGCGGGGTCCGAGAACGGCCTGTCCGACGACGACTGGGAACTCGTCCGCGCGATGGTCGAAGCCGTCGAGCGACGTTGGTTCGAGCCCGATCACGGCATCTGGGAAATCCGAGACAATCCCCGCCACCACGTCTACTCCAAGGTGATGGGGTGGATCACCGTCGACCGCGCTATCGGACTGGCCGAAACCTTCGGTCGCACAGCCGAACCGAACTGGGCACCCCTGCGCGAGAAAATCCGCGAGGAAGTTCTCGCCAACGGCTGGAACGACGAGGTGCAGTCCTTCACCGCAGCCTACGACGGCACCGACCTCGACGCCGCGACCCTGTTCATCGGTCTGTCCGGCCTGATCGATGCGGCAGACCCGCGCTTCGCGGCCACCGTCACCGCCACCGAGACCGAACTGCGCAGCGGATCCACCGTCTACCGCTACCGCCACGACGACGGTCTCCCCGGCGGTGAAGGCGGCTTCCATCTCTGCGCCGCCTGGCTCGTCGAGGCCTACCTGTTGGTGGGGCAACGCGCCGAAGCCGAGGCCCTGTTCGCCCAACTCGTCAGCGCAGCCGGACCGACAGGGTTGCTCAGCGAGGAATACGACCCCATCGCCGAACGCTCTCTCGGCAACCATCCGCAGGCCTACAGTCACCTGGGTCTGCTGCGTTGTGCGAGATTGCTCAGCGCTCAGCCTGCCTGACCCTCTGGCCCCGCCCCACCCCCGTACCCGCACGACCCGGCACAGCGACCCCGGTTCGGATGAATGCGCCTTTGTTGCACTCAGACCGACTGAAACCCACATTGATCCTGAACCGGGGGCGGACAGACGGGAGTGAGCGGGTGGCGGGCCGGCGGGGGCGGGCTGGAGGGCGAGCAGCGCGGGCCGCTCAGGCGATTGCGGGCGGCTGATCCGGCGGCGGTCCGGCCGTTCGTCCGCGGAAGAGTTCGGTCGGCAGAGTTTCGGCGGCGACGATGCCCGAGTGCGAGGACGAGAGCACCAGTTTCCCGGCTCGACGGCCTTTTTCCTCGGCGTCTTGGCGCACGGTGGTGAGGTTCTCTCGGATGGCGTCGGAGATACCGTCGAATCCGGTCACCGAAAGTTGGCTCGGCACATCGATTCCGGAGACTCGTGCGAAGTTGAGTGCGCCGAGGGCGATGACGTCGGTGGTGCAGAGCAGCGCCGTGGTTTCGCGATTGGCCTGCAGAGCTTGGGCGGCCGCGGAGTGGCCGGAGCGAACGGTGTGGTCGAAGCGTTCGACGACGGTGAGGGTATCGGGGTCGAGTCCGGCGTCGATCATGGCCGCCTGCACACCGGCGATGCGTTCGCGTTGCACGTGGAAGTGACTGTCCGCCAGCCGTCCCGGGGGTACGACGCCATCGCGGCGGTCGCGTCCGAGGCGCATGCAGAGCACGGCGAGATGCTCGTGACCGAGCGAGATCAGATGCGATGCGAGCATTTTCATTGCCACTCGGTCGTCGATGGCGACGAGGGCGGCCTCGGGGATGTTGCGCGGCTGGTCGCAGACGACGATCGGAAGGTGCCGTTCACGGACTGCAGCGAGATAGGGATCGTCGTCGGCGACGGAGTACACGACGAATCCGTCGACTCCTGCCTGTTGCACCACGGCGGCGGCTTGGACGTCGTCGCGTTCGGCACCGGCGGGTATGAGCAGTAAGCCCTGGCCCGCGGCTTCGCAGGATTCGGCGAGACCGGCGAGGAAGCTCATCGCGGCAGGGTCGCGGAAGGAGTAGCTCAGCGCCTCGGTGAGGAGCAGCCCGATCGCTCCGGCCTTGCGGGTGCGCAGCGAGCGCGCGACCGGGTCCGGGCCGGCGTAGCCGCGCCGCTTGGCTGCCTGCAGAACGCGTTCGCGCAGTTCGGGCGAGAGCTGATCGGGGCGGTTGTATGCGTTCGAGACGGTGGTGCGAGAGACCTTCAATTCGGCAGCAATCGACGCCAACGTCGCTTGACGTCGCGGTTCACTCGACCTGGCCATTACCGGGACGTTAGTCCCACAACGCACGTCGAAGAAACTCGAGGTCGCCTTCGTCCGATTCGATCGAGGACCCCGATGAGCGTTAGAGTACAACGGTAACGGTTTCCATTAGCGCCAAGCCTTGCCCATCAGGAGTACATCGATGTCGTCCTACCATCGCGCGTCCCGGACCAAGATCACGGCCGTATTGGGCCTGACCTGCGCCGCTGCCCTCACATTGAGTGCCTGCAGCTCCAGCGATACTGCCGGCACCGAGTCCGCACCGGCCACCGCCGTCGACGGGCCGATCACGATCGTCGCGTCCACCAACGTCTGGGGAAGCGTCGCCGAGGCAGTGGCCGGCGACCTCGCGACAGTGACGTCGATCATCTCCGACCCCTCCGCCGATCCCCACTCCTACGAGGCGAGCCCGGGCGACGCGGCTGCCGTCGCCGAGGCGTCGCTCGTGGTCTACAACGGCGGTGGATACGACCAGTTCATCGAGGACATCCTCGGTTCCGAAGGTAAGGACGTGCCGTCGGTCGACGCTTTCACGTTGCTCGAGGACGGCCACGATCACGGCTCGGAAACGACGACCGAGGCAGCGGCCGAACCCACAGCGGAGGACGGCCACGACCACGGCGAGGTCAACGAACACGTCTGGTACAACGCCGAGGTGGCAGCGCACACCGCCGAGGAGATCGCGGAGAAGCTCGGTCAGCTCGATCCCGACAACGCCGCGCAGTACACCGCCAACGCCGAGACCTTCCACGAGCAGGTCCACGCCATCACCGACGTGACGGCGAAGATCGCCGCCGATTTCCCGAACGCGCCGGTGGCCCAGACCGAACCGATCGCGCACTACCTGATCGAGGAGTCCGATCTCGACGATCGCACCCCCGAGGACTTCAAGGATTCCATCGAGGAAGGCAACGACCCGTCGCCAGCCTCCATCGCCGCAACGCGAGATCTGTTCACGTCCAAGTCCGTTCGCGCGCTGGTCTACAACATCCAGACCGAGGACGCCGTCACCCAGGACATTCGCTCCACGAGCGAGGCCGCGGGCATCCCCGTCGTCGAGGTCACCGAAACGCTGCCCGCAGGCATGACGTACATCGAATGGCAGACCAAGGCCGCGACGGATCTGCAGGCCGCTCTCACCACCGCCTCCTGAACCCGACGAGCGTGATGGAAAGCTGTAGTACATGCCTGCTGTAGAACTGCGCGATGCCGGACTGGCGTTCGGTGAGCGCACGCTGTGGCAGAACCTGGACCTGACGGTCGAGAAGGGCGAGTTCGTCGCCGTTCTCGGGCCCAACGGGTCGGGCAAGACATCTCTGCTCAAGGTGTTGCTGGGCCAGAACAACCTCACGTCCGGCACGGCCGCGATCGACGGCAATCCCGTCCGTCGCGGTCAGTCGGGCGTCGGTTACGTCCCCCAGCAACGCAACATCGACGACGATCTGCCGCTGCGCGGACGCGATCTCGTCGGCCTCGGCTGGGACGGCCACAAGTGGGGCATGGGCCTGCGCGGAATGCGGCAGCGCAAGGAGACCGTCCAGCGTGCGATCGATCAGGTCGACGCCAATTCTTTCGCGGGCGCGCCGGTCGGCTCGATGTCCGGCGGGGAGCAGCAGCGGCTGCGGATAGCCCAGGCGCTCGTCGGCGACCCCTCGGTATTGCTGTGCGACGAGCCGCTACTGAGCCTCGACCTCGCCAACCAGTCGCTGGTCTCGAGCCTCATCGATCGCCGACGGCGGGAGCACGAGACTGCCGTTCTGTTCGTCACTCACGAGATCAACCCGATCCTTCCGCTCGTCGACCGCGTCGTCTATATCGTCGACGGCCGGTTCCGCATCGGAACTCCCGAGGACGTCATGACCACCGAGGTCCTGTCCGAGCTCTACGGCACCGAGGTCGAGGTGTTGAAGGTTCGCGGCCGACTGGTGGTCGTCGGAACCGGCGACTCCATCGACGCCCTCGGCTCGGCCGGTGCGCATCACGCACCCGTGCCCCACAACGGAGAAGACAAGGCATGAACGAGAAAGTTCTCGACGCGTTCTCGAAAATGTTCGACTTCGACACCACCGCCAACCTGCTCACCTACGACTTCGTTCAGCAAGCGCTGATCGCGGCCGCGATTCTCGGACTGCTCGCCGGCGCCCTCGGACCGTTGATCGTCAGCCGCCAGTGGGCGTTCGCGGTGCACGGATCCAGTGAACTCTCGCTCACCGGCGCCTCGGCTGCCCTGCTCGTCGGCATCACGGTCGGGCTCGGGGCCATCGTGGGGTCGGTCGTCGCAGCGGTGATGTTCGCGCTGCTCGGCACCAAGGCCCGCGACCGCGACTCGGTCATCGGCGTCATCATGTCCTTCGGCCTCGGCCTGTCGGTGTTGTTCATCTGGCTCTACCCGGGCCGAACCGGCACCAGCTTCTCACTGCTCATCGGCCAGATCGTCGGGGTCGGACAGAGCGGCATCCAGCTCTTGCTCGTGTGCGCCGTACTGGTCCTGA
The DNA here is from genome assembly GCF_054960675.1 of Rhodococcus sp. PSi06. Classification (NCBI taxonomy): domain Bacteria; kingdom Bacillati; phylum Actinomycetota; class Actinomycetes; order Mycobacteriales; family Nocardiaceae; genus Rhodococcus; species Rhodococcus sp. PSi06. Next base: position 242,464 of record NZ_JBHNYO010000004.1, on the reverse strand, counting down.
TCGTTCTCACCGTCGTCTACCGGCCGCTGCTGTTCGCCAGCACCGACCCCGAGGTGGCGCTGGCTCGAGGCGTCCCCGTCCGGGCGCTGTCGGTGGTGTTCGCCGTGCTCGTCGGCGTTGCCTGTGCGCTGGGCGTGCAGATCGTCGGTGCGCTGCTGGTGCTCTCATTGCTCATCACCCCGGCCGCTGCGGCCGCCCGGGTGACGGCCAGCCCGCTCAAGGCGACCCTGCTGTCCATCCTGTTCGCCGAGATCGCGGCCGTCGGCGGCATCCTGCTCTCCCTCGCTCCCGGCCTGCCGGTCTCGACGTTCGTCACGACCATCTCCTTCGTGATCTACCTCCTCTGCCGCGGCATCGGGGCAACGCGAAAGGCCAACTCCGGACGGCTCGTCGCCGCCTAGGATGTCAACGCCGCCTAGGATTCCAAGGGTGACGGCCATCGATCTCAATGCCGATCTCGGAGAGAGCTACGGAGCGTGGACTCTGGGCGACGACGACGCCATGCTCGCCCTCGTATCCAGTGCCAACGTTGCGTGCGGCTTTCACGCCGGTGATCCCACCACCCTGTTGCATACGTGCCGTGCCGCCGCCGGCCGCGGGGTGCGCATCGGGGCACAGGTGGGTTACCACGACATCGTCGGATTCGGTCGACGCTTCCTCGACGTCGCCCCGGCAGATCTCACCGCCGACGTCATCTATCAGATGGGCGCACTCGACGCGCTCGCCCAGGTTGCCGGATCTGCCATCGCCTACGTCAAACCCCATGGGGCGCTGTACAACACGATCGTGCATCACCGCGAGCAGGCGCGGGCCGTGGTCGACGCCGTCACCTCGTACGACGCGACCCTGCCGGTCCTCGGCCTCCCCGGTTCGGTCTTCCTCGAGGAGGCCGAGCGGGCCGGACTACGCACCGTCGCAGAGGCTTTCGCAGACCGCGCCTACACCGCGCAGGGGACGCTGGTCTCGCGCTCGGAACCCGGAGCCGTGCTCAGCGATCCCGAGGCAGTTGCTCAGCGAGTCCTGAGGATGATCGCCGACGGTGCGGTCGAGGCTGTGGACGGCTCGACGATCGACATCCGGGCCGAGTCGATCTGCCTGCACGGCGACTCCCCCGGTGCCGTCGCGATGGCCACCGCAGTATCGAACCTGCTGCGCATCAACGGTATCGACATCTCTGCGTTCGTTCGATGAAAATCCTCCCGGCCGGCGAACATGCACTGCTGGTCGAGTTCGACGGACTCAATCAGACGATGGCGCACTACCGTGCGCTGGCACTCGATCCACCGACCGCCGTCGTCGATCTCGTTCCCGCGGCCCGCACCGTCCTGGTGATGTTCGACGGGGCGCGGCAGCCGATACTCGACTGGATCGCTGCCACCGAACCCGTCGACGCGACGGACGCCCACCGGTCCGACACCGTCACGGTCGAGGTCGTCTACGACGGCGAGGACCTGGCCGAGGTAGCCGGTCTGACGGGCTTGTCTACCTCGGAAGTGGTTGCCGCACATATCGATCAGATATGGACCGTCGCCTTCGGCGGTTTCGCCCCGGGGTTCGGCTACCTCGTCGGCACCGACACTCGTTTGCACGTGCCGCGACGGGGTTCACCGCGCACCAGCGTGCCGGCCGGTTCGGTGGGGCTGGCGGGGGAATTCTCGGGCATCTATCCGCGCTCCTCCCCCGGCGGCTGGCAACTGATCGGGCACACCGACGCACAGTTGTGGAATCTCGATCGCGATCCTCCCGCGCTGCTTCGTCCCGGCACCACCGTCCGGTTCGAGCAGGCATGAGTGCGCTCACGGTGCTGCAGGTGGGGCCACTGTGCACAGTTCAGGATCGGGGCCGCCCCGGGCACGCTTCCCTGGGTGTCGGCCGCTCCGGTGCCGCGGATCTTCGGTCACACGATGCCGCGAACAGACTGGTAGGCAACCACTCCGGTGCCGCGACACTCGAAGTGACCTTCGGTGGGCTGACGCTGCGCGCCGAGTCCGACACTCTCGTCGCGGTGACCGGTGCCCACGTGACCTGCCGTATCGGCGGTACGGAACAGGGGCTGTATTCGACACTGATGATGCGGGCGGGGCAGGAACTGGAACTGTCCGCGCCGACGTGGGGTCTGCGCAGCTACGTTGCCGTCCGCGGCGGGATCGACGTGCCCGTCGTACTGGGTAGTCGCTCGACGGACACGATGTCGAGGATCGGGCCTGCTGCACTGTCCCCGGGCACCGAGCTCTCGGTCGGCGACGAGAAGACCGACTGGCCGGCGGCAGACTTCGTCCCGCCGCCCGCCCCGACGCACACATTGTGTGTCCGCTTCGGCCCACGCGAGGCGTGGTTCACCGAGAATGCTCGATCGAGCCTGGTGCAGCAGTCTTGGACGGTGACGCAGGATTCGGATCGCGTAGGAATCAGACTCGACGGCCCCGCACCCTTGACCCGCGCCGTCGACGACGAACTGGCCAGTGAGGGAATGGTTCGCGGGTCGCTCCAGGTTCCGCCGTCCGGGCAGCCGGTGCTGTTTCTCGCCGACCATCCCGTCACGGGCGGTTATCCGGTGATCGCCGTCGTCACCGCGGACGATGTGTCGGCCGCCGCGCAACTGACGCCCGGAACGCAGATACGGTTCCGCGCTGTCGGCTGATACCAGGCCCGCGCAACCTCGCACCCTTTTTCCCGACCTCACACCCCGGTTCGAGCACTAGCAGGGGTGTGAGGTCAACAGAAAGGGTGTGAGGTTCAGCCCCGTCGCTGCCGAGCGATGTCGGCCAGCACAACGCCTGCCGCGACGGATGCGTTGAGTGATTCCACCGGCCCTGCCATCGGGATCGACAGGATGTGGTCGCAGGTCTCGCTGACCAGACGCGAGAGGCCCTTGCCCTCGGAACCGACGACGATGACCACCGGTCCCTTACCGTCGAACGTGTCGAGGTCGGTGTCGCCGCCCGCGTCCAGCCCGACGACGGTGACGCCCTTGGACTGCCAATCCTTCAGTGTGCGAGTCAGATTGACTGCTCGTGCGATGGGCAGTCGCGCTGCGGCACCGGCACTGGTGCGCCACGCCACGGCAGACACGCTGGCGCTACGACGCTGCGGGATCACGACGCCGTGGCCACCGAACGCAGCCACCGATCGCACGACGGCACCGAGGTTGCGCGGGTCGGTGATGTTGTCGAGCGCCACGAGCAGCGCCGGTTCCTGATGCGTGCGGGCATTCGAGATCAGGTCGTCGGGGTGGGCGTAGCGGTACGGCGGCACCTGCAGGGCCAGGCCCTGGTGCAATCCGTTGGCGCTGAGCTTGTCCAGATCCGAGCGCGGAACTTCGAGGATGGAGATCCGCGCATCGCCCGCGCGTTGTACGGCTTCCTTGAGGCGATCGTCGCTGTCGGTACCGACGGCGACCCACAGAGCCGTAGCGGGTACGCCGGCGCGCAGGCACTCGACGACGGGGTTGCGCCCGAGCACCACCTCGGGTCCGTCTTCGGCCTTGCGCCCGGCCGGTCGACCGCCCGCGCGTCCCGCGCTCGTTCCGCCGCGGTTCTGCGCGGACTTCTCGGCGAGCTTGGCCCGACGCGCCGCGGGATGCTTGGTGCGCTCGGAGGCGGGGGGTGTCGCGCCGCGGCCCTCGAGGCCCTTGCGACGCTTGCCGCCGGATCCGGCGACCTGCCCCTTCTTGGTGCCGTCCTTGCGGATTGCGCCGCGCCTACTCGAATTGCCTGCCATCACAAACCTGCTTCGTCGGTCTTGCTCGTACCCAGCGACCATTCGGGCCCGTTGGGTGTATCTGTCACATCGACTCCGGCCTGGGCCAGGCGATCGCGTATCTCATCGGCTGCGGCCCAGTCCTTGGTCGCCTTCGCCGTTGCTCGACGCTCCAGCTCCGCCTCGACGAGAACGCCGAGGGCACCGAGAGCTGCTGCGTCCGAACCACTGTCGGCCGACCAGTGCGGATCGAGCGGGTCGACACCGAGGATGTCGAGCATCGCCCGCACACTGCCCGCATGCTCCACCGCGGCCGGTAGGTCACCGGACTCGAGGGCCGTGTTGCCGAGGGTCACGGTGGCGTGAATCTCGGCCAACGCCTTGGGAACTCCGAGATCGTCGTCGAGGGCCGCGGCGAATCCGGCGGTCCACTTGCCCATCGGGACGTCACCGGCGCGTTCGACGGCTCGCCGCACGAATCCTTCGATGCCCCGATACGTCACGGCCGCGGTCTCGAGCGCGGTGTCGGAGTACTCGAGCATCGATCGGTAGTGTGCCCCGCCGAGGTAGAACCGAAGTTCTTGTGGGCGAACCTTTTTGAGCACGTTCGGCACCGAGAGGACGTTACCGAGGGACTTGGACATCTTCTCGCCGCCCATCGTCACCCACCCGTTGTGCAGCCAGTACCGCGAGAAGCCGTCGCCGGCCGCCATGGACTGTGCTCGTTCGTTCTCGTGGTGCGGAAACACCAGATCGAGCCCGCCGCAGTGGATGTCGAAATCCGCGCCGAGGTAGGTCTCCGCCATCGCCGAGCACTCGAGGTGCCAGCCGGGTCGGCCCGGGCCCCACGGCGTCGGCCACGATGGCTCACCCGGCTTCGCGCCCTTCCACAGCGTGAAGTCGCGAGAATCGCGCTTGCCCTCGGCGACGCTCTCGCCCTGGTGCACGTCGTCGAGCTTGTGACCGGACAGTGCGCCGTAACTCGGAAAGCTCTGCACATCGAAGTACACGTCGCCGCACGGATCGGCGTACGCGTGCCCACCCTCGATCAGCCGCTCGATCATCTGGACCATCTGAGTGATGTGGCCGGTCGCCCGCGGTTCGACGGACGGCGGCAGCACACCGAGTCGGTCGTAGGCCCAGGTGAAGGAACGCTCGTAGGTTGCGGCCCACTCCCACCAGGGACGGCCGGCATCACGAGCTTTGTTGAGGATCTTGTCGTCGATGTCGGTGACATTGCGGACGAAGGCGACGTCGTAATCGTGCGCCAGCAGCCAGCGCCGCAACACGTCGAACGCGACGCCGCTGCGCACGTGACCGATGTGGGGTTCACCCTGCACCGTTGCCCCACACAGATACACCGAAGCATGGCCAGGGACCAAGGGGGTGAATTCCCGCAGGGCCCTCGTCTCGGTGTCGTGTAGGTGAAGGGTCACGACCAGCAATGCTACCGGTGGTTTTACCCCGTCATGACAAGTGCGGTCGCGATGGCCGCGATTCCTTCACCGCGACCGGTCAGGCCGAGCCCGTCGGTGGTGGTCGCCGACACCGATACCGGCGCACCGAGCACGCGCGAGAGGACTTCCTGCGCCTCGACGCGGCGCGGTCCGATCTTGGGTCGATTGCCGATGATCTGCACCGCGGCGTTGCCGATCGCGAATCCGTCGGCGTCCAGCAGCCGCTTGACCTCGGTCAGCATCGCAGCTCCACTGACTCCGTCCCACTCGGGACGGCCGGTGCCGAAAACCGACCCCAGATCGCCCAGACCTGCTGCGGACAGCAGCGCGTCGCAGAGCGCGTGTGCGGCGACGTCGCCGTCGGAATGGCCCTCGAGTCCGTCCGCGTCCTCGAACAGCAGTCCGGCCAGCCAGCAGGGCCGGCCGGGAGCTATGGGATGGACGTCCGTGCCGATCCCGACTCTCATAACAGCGCCTTTGCCAGTAGTAGGTCGTGTGGCGTGGTGATCTTGAATGCGAGGGCGTCCCCGACAATGGTGTGCACCGTCTCGCCGATGCGCTCGACCAGTCCCGCGTCGTCGGTGGATATGTCGGTCGCAGCGGCATACGCCCGGCGCAGGACCGCGGCATCGAAACCTTGCGGTGTCTGCACCGAGCGCAGGCTCGAGCGATCGGGCGTGCCGACCACCGCGCCCATGATGTCGACCGATTTGATGGTGTCGACGACGGGCAGTACTGGAATGACGGCCGAGCGTCCGGCGCGCACCTCTGCGACGACGCGAGCGATCAGCGTCGGTGGAGTCAGGGCCCGGGCGGCGTCGTGCACCAGCACGACGGAGGCATCACCGACGGCAGCGAGACCGGCCCGTACCGAATCGGTGCGCTCGACGCCACCGGCTACCACGAGGACATCGGCCCCCACGTGGTCGCGGGCGGTATCGAGCAGATCCGCGGGCACGATGACGACGATCCGGTCGACGGCACCGGATGCTTGCAAGCCGTCCACCGAGCGCGTCAGGAGAGAATCGGTACCCAGACAGACGAAAGCCTTCGGCTCGTGAGATCCGAGTCGAAGGCCTTTGCCCGCAGCGGGTACCAGGGCGACGACGTCGCAGAGGGTACCGTTCACGCTAGGAAGCTGTAGCGAGAACTTCGTCGAGCATGGTGTCGGCCTTGGCCTGGTCGGTTCCTTCGGCCAGTGCCAGCTCGCCGACCAGAATCTGACGTGCCTTGGCGAGCATTCTCTTCTCGCCTGCCGACAGTCCGCGATCCTGCTCGCGTCGCCAGAGATCGCGCACGACCTCGGCTACCTTGTTCACGTCACCGGAGGCCAGCTTCTCCAGGTTCGCCTTGTAACGGCGCGACCAGTTGGTGGGCTCTTCGGTGTGCGGTGCCCGAAGCACCTGGAAGACCTTGTCGAGGCCTTCTTGCCCGACGACGTCGCGAACGCCTACGTACTCCGCGTTGTCCGCGGGAACTCGAACGGTGAGGTCGCCTTGCGCGACCTTGAGAACCAGATACTCTCTCGGTTCACCCTTGATGGTGCGTGTCTCTATCGCTTCGATCAGCGCCGCTCCGTGATGGGGGTAAACGACGGTGTCTCCGACCTTGAAAATCATGTGACAAGTGCCCCTTTCGATTTACCCAGAATACCACGCCCGATATCAACGGTGCAGGTCAGGGGCACAGCGATGCCGAATCAGGGGTTGACACAGACGCATCGACGTGTATCCGAGGCCACATTTTCGCGTGCGTCGTTCCGCATGTTCTTCTGCTGACAGGCACCCCCACCTGGCATCATCGGGCCACCGGCAGACCCCACGAGCGGTCGGTGGACGAGAACTACTACTCTGCCTAGTGGACGAGATGGACCGAGCCGGCCCGGCACCACATGGAGGACGACCGAAGTGACTGCAATCGACGCTGCGACACCGCTTGGCCGCCATCGCAGAGTGGCCACCACTCTCGCCCTCCTCGCCGGTGGCGCACTGGCTCTGACGGCATGCGGCTCAGGCCAGATCTCCCAGACCGCGACGCAGGTCGCCGCCGTCAACGGAAGCTCCGCCGACGTCGGAGACATTCAGCTTCGCAACGTGCACGTGGTGTACCCCAACTCGCAGGAGTACAGCATCGAGCCCGGCGGCACCGTCGAGCTCGGCTTCACCGCCATCAACTCCAATTCCGCCGTCGCAGACGAACTGACCGGGATCTCCTCGCCCGAGGCACAGGTAACCATCGTCGACGAAGCGGAATCGGGAAGTAACGAGATCGCACCGCTGACAGCGCTCGGCGCAGGTTCGCCCGCTGACGTTCAGCTCGACGATCCCCTCCTGCCGATCCAGTTGATCAAGGTCGAGATGGCCGACATCAGCGAGAACGTCCGGCCCGGCCTCACCTTGCCGGTGACGTTCGATTTCGCCAACGCTGGCGAAGTAGTCGTCAACGTGCCGGTCGACGCCGGTCACGAGCTCGAGCGCTCCGAAGAGGCAGTATCCGAGCACAGCGGCGGACACTGACACCTCGGTTCGAGGTGAGCGGACCTGTCGGTGCCGATCGTTAGGCTTCCGACGTGGTCAAACTGAAGTCGAGCTACCGCTGCTCCGCATGCCATCACTCGGTTTCGAAATGGGTCGGACGGTGCCCCGAATGCGGTAACTGGGGCTCGATGGACGAGGTTCAGGCCACTGCAGCTGCCCTGACCAGCCGTGCAGGCGCGTCGGCTCTGCGTTCCGGCGGCGGGGCGATGATCCCGACGACACCCGCAGCTGCTCTGACGACCATCAGCAGTGCCTCGTCCCAAGCCAACACCACCGGCATCGACGAGTTCGACCGCGTGCTCGGCGGCGGTCTGGTGCCCGGCTCGGTGGTTCTGCTCGCAGGTGAACCCGGTGTCGGCAAGTCGACGCTGCTGCTCGAGGTGGTGCATCGGTGGGCTCGCTCGGCTCCCGATCGCCGCGCGCTCTACGTGACCGGCGAAGAATCCGCAGGACAGGTTCGGCTGCGGGCGGACCGTACCGGTGCAGTGCACGATCGCGTCTTTCTCGCCGCCGAGTCCGATCTCGCCACGGTGTTCGGCCACGTGGAACAGGTCAAGCCGAGTCTGTTGATCGTCGACTCGGTGCAGACGATGCTTGCCGCCGACGTCGACGGAGTCATCGGCGGTGTCACCCAGGTGCGTGCGATCACGAGTGCGTTGACCACCCTGGCCAAGACCACCGGGGTCGCTGTGCTGCTGGTGGGGCACGTGACGAAGGAAGGCGCGGTGGCCGGCCCACGCTCGCTCGAGCATCTCGTCGACGTGGTGCTCAATTTCGAGGGTGACAAGCACTCCACGCTGCGCATGATTCGCGGCGTCAAGAACCGATTCGGCGCCTCGGACGAGGTGGGCTGCTTCGAGTTGCGGGAGACCGGAATCGTCGGCATCAGCGACCCGTCCGGGCTGTTCCTGCACCATCGAAACGACGCGGTCCCCGGGACCGCGGTCACTGTGACGATGGACGGCAAGCGGCCACTGCTGGCCGAGTTGCAGGCATTGATCGTCGACACCGCGATGCCGTCGCCTCGGCGCGCGGTCAGCGGACTCGACCATGCTCGAGTTGCGATGATCCTGGCCGTTCTCGAGCGCCGGTGTGGGGTCAAGGTGTCCAAGGCCGAGGTCTATGCGGCGACGGTCGGCGGCATGCGAACGAGCGAACCGTCCGCCGATCTCGCACTCGCAGCGGCAGTGGCCTCGGCTGTGCGTGATCAACCCCTACCCCCGGGAATGGTCATCCTGGGTGAAGTCGGCCTGGCCGGTGAGGTGCGACGCGTGGCCGGATTGGGTCGTCGTCTCGCCGAGGCTGCCCGCTTGGGCTTCAACTACGCGATCGTCCCGGAAGACGCCGGCCCCATACCCGACGGCATCAAAGTCAAGACGGTCACCAACGTCGGCGAGGCGTTGACCTATACGCGTATGCGGCCGGTATGACACCGGGCAGTATTCTTTACCGGGCTGCCCGCGTGTAGCAGCACAGTATTCTTTACCGGGCTGCCCGCGTGAAGCAGCACAGTAGTCTTCGATCGCACGTGGAGTTCCGAAACGAGGGGGGTTGGCCATGGAGGGCACCACGCCGTCCCCAGCGTTGCGCGAGACCATTGCTCGGCTCGCTCCGGGCACCGCTCTGCGTGACGGCCTCGAGCGAATTCTGCGTGGCCGTACCGGCGGGTTGATCGTCCTCGGTTACGACGACGAAGTCGAGGCGATCTGCGACGGAGGCTTCGAGCTCGATGTCGAGTTCGCTCCCACCAGGCTTCGTGAATTGTCGAAAATGGATGGCGCGGTTGTGCTTTCGACCGACGGCAAGCGCATCGTTCGGTCCAATGTCCAGCTGGTGCCGGACCATACGATTCCGACCGTCGAATCGGGTACCCGGCACCGTGCCGCCGAGCGCACCGCCATGCAGACCGGTTATCCCGTTGTCTCCGTGAGCCAGTCGATGAGCATCGTCAGCGTCTACATCGACGGCATCCGACACGTGGTCGAGGGCTCGGCCACCATCCTCTCGCGCGCCAATCAGGCCGTCGCGACTCTCGAGCGGTACAAGGCCCGGCTCGACGAGAACACCCGTCAACTCTCGGTGGTCGAGATCGAGGACTTCGTGACTCTGCGCGACGCCTTGACCGTCGCGCAGCGACTCGAGATGGTGCGGCGGGTGTCGGTGGAGATCGAGCAGAACGTTCTCGAACTCGGTACCGACGGTCGTCAGCTCGCCCTCCAACTAGAAGAGTTGTTGGGCGACAACGATGTCGATCGCCAACTGGTGGTACGCGACTACCTGGCCGGCAACGAGCCGTCGAGCACCACCGGGGTGGAGAAGGCACTTGCCGCCCTCGACAAGCTGACCGACGTCGATCTGCTGGATCTGACGACACTGGCCCGCGCCTTCGGCTATCCGGCGACCATCGAGGCTCTCGACACCCCGATGAGTCCCCGCGGGTATCGAGTGCTGACGCGCGTACCGCGGTTGCAGTTCAGCCAGATTCACCGTCTCGTCGGCGCGTTCGGCACGCTGCAGGGTTTGCTCGCCGCCACTGCCGCCGACCTGCAATCGGTCGACGGCATCGGCGGACTGTGGGCACGACACATCAGGGAAGGCCTGTCCAGGTTGGCCGAGGCCTCGATCTCGGGACCGTACGACTAGCGCTTCTTGGTCCCCGGGAGGAAACCGGCGTCGATGACGGCCTTCACATAGGGCCGTGCGCTCGTGATCAACTGCTCGGCATCGGGGATGTTCTTCCACACTGCCGAGGCCATGGCATCGGTGCGATCCTCGATGTGCTGATCCAGAGCGGTGCCGGCGTCGGTCAACATCTCCCCCTCGGCAAAGGTGGTGAGCAGTCCCCGAACGGCCAGTCGCTCTGCGGCCGAGTCCCATTCGCTCTCGGACCACTGCCGCGTCAGCTGTGTGATGCGCTTGCCGAGTGCTCGGCGGCCGGGCTGCGGTGTCGGGCGGACGGCTTCGTGGAACACAGCCGCTTCAGCGGGGTCGAGTTCTGCGTCGATGAGGGCGGCGAGGTGGCCGTCGCCGCGCCATTCACGCAGCACGGTGATCGAGTGCCACAGGGCGAGGTGCGGCACGTCGGGCCGTTCGGCAGCGTGCCACGCGGCCGCGAGAGGCCGGCCGGCGAACGACGCGGCGTCGCCGATGCTACGCAGACGCTCCGCGATGGTCGTGAGATCCGGCTCGGAGGCCAAGGAACCCAACGCTGTGCCGAGGACGGAGTCGAGTAGCGCCCACCGTCGATCGGACACTGCATCCAGACCGACGGCCACAGCGGCCGGCCATGCCTGCTCGATCAACGCCGGATTGAAGTTGTAGAACGCAGCCGCGACGACGCTGGGTGCGCACGCACCCATCGGTGCGGCCCGTGCGCCGACGTACCAGGCGTGACCGTCCAGCCCGGTGTCCTCGTACGCCGATCCCAATTCCGGATTGAAGTACGCGGTGACGTGGAAGGGCTCGAGTGTCTTGTACGCGGCGCGGGCAAGCTCTGTAGAAGTGGTCATGAGATCGAACCGTACTCAGCCGGTGATGTTGAACGGCTCCGGCGCGCTCTTGAGCTCACCGAGCTGCGCGATCGCCTGGTAAGCGCCGACCCCCACGGGGATGCGCTCCTCGCCGCAGCCGGGGACGGAGTTGGTACCCGACCACTTGACCGTGAACCCGGCCTGCTCGCCGGGCTTGAAGGTACGCAGATCGGATGCGGCGTTGGGGAAGCAGTCGATGTTGGACCAGATGCGCTGATTGTCGAGGGTGTACACGAGCGCCTGCTGCAGACCTGCACCGACATCGCGCTGGCATTCCGTCGAGCCGATGTTGGTGATGACCACGGTGAACACGGGTTCTTCGCCCAGACGGTAGGTGGCCTTCTCCGGCGTCACCTTGATGGCGAGCGACTGATCCGAGCACTGATTGGCGATCACCGGCGCCGGAGCTCCGCTGGTGGTCGCCGCTGTCGCACCACCGGCCGCGGAGTCGGTGCCTCCGCCCGAGCCACCCGATCCGCCCGAGCCACCGGAGCCGCCGTCGGATCCACCCGAGCCTCCGGACTCACCGGGGGTAGCGGAGGAACTGGGCGACGGCAGTGCCGACGATGTTTGCGGTGCCGCGACGACACCGGCGGGAGCGGCCTCGGTGTCGTCGGAACCGCCGCTGAGCGAAGCGATGAACCACACGATCAATCCGAGGACGACGACGGCCGCACCGATGGCGAGCGCGCGACGTCGCCAGTAGATTTCGGGAGGCAAAGGCCCGCTCGGTTCCAACACGAATCAACCGTATGCGGCCGGAGGCAACCTTTCCCTGAGCCCACGCGGCGTGTCGCGTGAACGACTCCGCTCACGCGGGCTCGGGTACGAGTCAGGCGGGCTGTTCGCCGATGTCGCCGATGACCTCACGGAGCTGCGCATGCCCCTTCGACAACTGGTAAGTGAGGCCGACGATGGCGAGTTGCCCGGCCTCGACCTTCTCGGCGACGATGCGGGAGCGCTGCATCAGCAGGTTGCCGGTTTCCTGTACGTGGCGCGCCTCGAACTCGTCGACCGCCTCGTGACCGTCACGCCGGGCCGAGAGCACGGACGGGGTGACGCGTTCGACGACGTCGCGGATGTAACCGCCGGGGACGTCTCCACTTTCGAGAGCGTCGACGGTCGCTTGCACGGCACCGCAGTGATCGTGGCCGAGCACCACGATCAGCGGCGCGTTGAGGACTGCGACGCCGTACTCGATGGAACCGAGGACGGCGGAGTCCACCACGTGGCCGGCGGTGCGGACGACGAACATGTCGCCGAGGCCCTGATCGAAGATGATCTCGGCCGCAACGCGCGAGTCGGCGCAGCCGAACAGGATGGCCCCGGGATGCTGAGCACTCTCGAGGCGAGCGCGGTCCTCGATGCCCTGCGACGGGTGCAGGACCTCTCCGGAGACGAACCGTTGGTTGCCTTCCTTGAGTGACTTCCAGGCAGCGATCGGATTCGAAGCAGGCATGCGCTTCATTGTGCACGTGCATCGGGCTACCGGCGAGTCGGGTTCACTACTGTTGGTATCGATCACAGACACGAGAAGAAGGGCACACAGTTGCCGATCGATGCCGAGGCTCTGCTCGGGTGGTTCGATACCGACGGACGCGACCTGCCGTGGCGTCGTCCGGGCGTCAGCGCCTGGCAGATCCTGATGAGCGAGATCATGCTGCAGCAAACTCCGGTGGTGCGGGTGGCACCCATCTGGGAGCAGTGGGTGCAGCGGTGGCCGGTACCCTCGGCGATGGCCGCGTCCTCACAGGCCGAGGTACTGCGCGCCTGGGGCAAGCTGGGCTATCCGCGTCGAGCATTGCGGTTGCACGAGTGCTCGCGCGTGCTCGCCGAGGAATACGGCGACGAGGTTCCCCGCGACGTCGACACCCTGCTCGGCCTGCCCGGCATCGGGGCCTATACGGCCAGGGCAGTGGCAACTTTCGCCTACGGTCAGCGAGTTCCGGTGGTGGACACCAATGTTCGACGCGTCGTCGCGCGTGCGTTACACGGCAACGCCGAGCCTGGAAATCCCTCCACCACAAGAGATTTGGCCGACGTGGCACAGCTGCTTCCGGTGAGTGTCCCGCGCGCTGCCCAATATTCGGCGGCCCTGATGGAGCTGGGCGCGCTGATCTGTACCGCCAAGAATCCGGCGTGCCTGCTGTGCCCGCTGCCCGAGTGCGCCTGGATCGAGGCCGGAAGGCCGGCACACACGGGACCGGCGAAGAAGGTTCAGAAGTTTGCGGGCACCGACCGTCAGGTTCGCGGCAAGCTCATGTCGGTTCTGCGCGAGAGCACCGGCCCGGTCGAGCGGGCTCAGCTCGACATCGTCTGGCCCGCAGACCCCACCCAACGCGACCGCGCTCTCGATTCGTTGCTCACCGATGGATTGATCGAACAGACCGAATCGGGATTGTTCGCTCTCGCAGGCGAGGGTTCGTAACGGCTAGGACGACAGAAACTCCACCACGGCCGCATTGACCGCATCGGGGCGTTCGAGGTAGCCGAAGTGGCCGGTGTCGGCTATTTCGACATAGCGAGCACCGGGTATCGCGGCAGCAACGTCGCGGCACTGCTGCGCCGGAATCATGCGGTCGTCGGCGAATCCGATGACGAGAGATTTTGCCGTGATTGCCCGGTATGCCGCCAATCGATCTGTGCCGGCACGCATTTCGAGCCCGATCTGTGCCCGCATTCCTGGCGTCCTGCGGCCACCGGAATACTCGAGAACCGCCAGCCAGTCACCGATCGCGCCGTCGTCGGCCAGGGTCTTCGGTGAAAAGTTCTGCATCGCAGTCATTGCCGCTCGGTACGACGCGGGAAGTTCGATTCCGGCGTCGTGCAGATCTTTCTCGCCCTTCGACATCTGCGCTCGAAATGTGTTGGTCTTGCCGAAGGTGGCCATCATCACCGCGTGCGACACCAGATCCCGCCTCGCCAGCGCCAATTCCTGTGTGACGCGGGCTCCCATCGAGGTACCCACCACTCGTGCAGGCCCTCCCCCGAGGTGTTCGATGAGGGCAGCGGTATCGGCAACCAGGTCGTCGAGCATCATCCCGCCGGCACACTCGGAAGACGGTGCGATGCCGCGGTTGTCGAACGTCGCCACCCGGTATCCCTGCTTCACCAGGGCCGGAACCTGATGTGTACGCCACACTCGCCCCGGGCTGCCGGTACCCATCACCAACACCACCAGTGGTCCCTCACCGGTGACGTCGTAGTTCAGGTCGATTCCGTTGAGCTTCGCGAGCGGCATTCGGGTCATTCTAGTGTGCGCAGGAAGTTCTCGACCGCCGCGCGATACCGCTCGGGAGCCTCGTCGTGAATCAGGTGCGCTGTGTTCTCGATCCGCACGTATGTCGATCCGGGCTTGCGCGAGTGCATCTGCCGCATCTGCCCGGCCGGGGTGATGGTGTGTTCACCCTCGATCAGCAGTACCGGGGCTCGCGCGGAATCCCACTCGTCCCAGAAATGCCGCGTCCCCCATTCCTGCGAAACGGCCTCGAAGGTGTCGATGTCGCCGTGCAGTCGCCAGCCGTCGGCGCTGCACTCGAAGGAGTCCAGAAAGTACTGTCCTGCAACATCTCCGAAGAATGCGCGCACCGCATCCGCGTCGGGAAAGGGTTGTGGCCATGCCCGCATCATGGCAGCCCAATCGTCTGCGGTGCGGCCCCGAAAGTCCGGTGCGATGTCCTCGATCACCAGTCCGGTCACCAGATCGGGTCGCTGCGCTGCCGCACACCAGGCGTGCAGCGCTCCCATCGAATGGCCGATCAGCACACTCGGGCCGAGCGATTCCAGATGGTCGAGGAGGTCCGCCGTGAACGATTCGGTCGTGAGCGTCGACGGTGCCGGACGCCGATGCCCCGGTGCGTCGTAGGTGTGCACGTGCCCGAATTCTCGCAGCCAAGGAACCTGTCGACGCCAGGTTGCTGCGCTGCCCATCAACCCGTGCAGCAGCAGTATCGAACGGCCGGATCCACCCTCGTCGTAGAGCATCACCGCCGAGCATAACGGCGGGGTAACCTCGCCGACATGGCCATTGTGAAGATCAATGCGATCGATGTACCGGAGGGCGCAGGCCCCGAACTCGAGAAGCGCTTCGCCGCGCGCGCCGGAACGGTCGACGGGTCCCCCGGATTCCTCGGGTTCCAGTTGCTCCGGCCGGTCAAGGGCGAGTCACGCTACTTCGTCGTCACCCAGTGGGAGGACGAGGAGTCGTTTCAGGCGTGGTCGGGTGGTCCGTCTCGCCAGGCACACGCCGGTTCCGGCGACAGCAAGCCGGTCGCGTCGGGAGCCTCGCTGCTCGAATTCGAGGTCGTCCTGGACGTTCCCGCCCGCTCCTGACGACCGGACGTTATCGGATGGGTTGACGCGCGAGTTCCCACTCGAGTCTCGTGGGAGTATCGGAATCGAGTTTGTGGACGGCGTCGAACAGTAGCTCGGGCGGCATCGGTCGGCCGAGGTAAAACCCTTGCGCTGCATCACAACCCAACTCGCGGAGGGTGTCGAGCGTGCCCGCGTCCTCGACGCCCTCCGCCGTCACCCGCACGCCGAGGCTGCGGGAGAGGTCGATGGTGGAGCGAACGATGGATGCGTCGGTGTCGTCGGAGTTCATCTTCGAGACGAACGAGCGGTCGATCTTGAGCGTCTGCACCGGCAGAGTCTGCAGGTAGGCCAATGAGCTGTACCCGGTTCCGTAATCGTCGATCGCCAGTGTCACCCCCAGGCCCCGCAGTGAGTTCAGCGCAGCCACCGACCGCACCGGGTTGGTCATCGCAGTTGTTTCGGTGACCTCGAACTCGAGAGCGTAAGCCGGAACAGAGTGCTTCGACAACGCCGCGGCAACCTGTTCGGTGAGCGTCTCGTCGAGCAGATTTCGGACCGAAAGGTTCACCGAGACAGACAGAGTGACACCCCTGCGCCGCAACGCGCTGCACTGTGCGAGCGCCTCGTCGAGTACCAGCGCGGTGATGGCGGGCAACATACCGGTTCGCTCGGCGTCGGGCAGGAACATCGACGGACCGATCAAACCTTCGCGCGGATGCTGCCACCGTAGTAGTGCTTCGACTCGATCGACGCTGCCCGATTCGAGATCCAGGCACGGCTGGAAGAACACCCGGAGCTGGTGGTCGCGGATCGCCGTGTCGAGCTCGCCCAGCAACCGCATCTGATCGTGACGGTCACGATCCATATCGGGTTCGTATCGACCGACTCGGGTGTGTCCCGCTTTCGCCGCCGTCAGCGCCACGTGGGCCTGCTGCATCATCGCCTCACCGTCGAGCGGCGTCGCCAACGGGCACTGCGTTCCGCGTGCACCCGCCGACGACTCCTCGATGGACGCTATGCCCACCGTCGCGTCGAGGGCGACATTGATGTCGTGGACGAACATCTTGCGGCTGACGGCGAACTGCAACTGCGCAGCGGTCTCCGACACATCCATTTTGCCGGGCCGACGGGTCATCGCGACCACGAATTGATCTCCGCCGAGTCGCCCCACCAGATCGTCGGACCGAACCGATGCGACGAGCCGATGGCCGATCTCACGCAGCACACTGTCGCCCACGCTGTAACCGAAGGTCTCGTTGATCTGCGCGAATCGATCGACGTCCACTACCAACGTGAAGACGTCCGCATCACCGCGAGTGGCGAGCATGGAGTCCAATCGCTCACGAAGCAGACGCCGACTGGCGAGTCCGGTCACCGCGTCCGTCCGTGCAACATCCTCGAGGATGGCAGCCTGCCGCCGCAGCGTCCGCACGAAACGCGCCATCCGAAACCCGACGAGGATGATGACCAGTGCCGACGATCCCACGATGACCCAACCCCATTGCTCGACGGGAACGCCGCGGATCAGTTGCACGGTCATCACCGCCGGTGTCACGGCTACCGCAACCGAGAGGGCGGAAAATCGTCCCCTACCGAACTTGAGCGGACCGGGCCGCACAGCCCGGTCGACCGATGTGTGCTCGTCGTGCAGGGCGATCACGCCGAAGCAGACGTACGCGGCCAGCCACATGGCGTTCGGAAGCGTGGATCGATAGATCTCGATGTCGATCGCGGCGGCGTAGGACGCGCAGTCGGCCGCAACGAGCACGACGACTCCTAATGCCGCGGCCACGAAGGGAACTGTGACCGACCGCGTGACGAGATACAGACTGCCGACGAGGGTCAACAAGAACGCGTCGACGGTGAGGTAGGTCGTTGCCGGCCAGAGGTCCATGGCCTCGGAGAACGACCGCGCCGAGCCGTCGGACACGACGAACACCCAGGTGATGAGACCGAAGCCGACGGCGACGATCAGGCATTCGTACAGCTCCTCCAGCCCGAACACCAGACCGTTCTCGTCGGCGGCCCGGGCGAACCCGAACGCGATGATCGCGTAGCCCAGCAGGTAGAAGACGTCCGCGGCCGAGAACGTCGGCATCCGACCACCGTCGACGTTCATCACGGCAATCAGTGCGTCCCCGATGCCCCAACTGCCGACACCGATGGCCATGTATTTCCAGGTCCGCTTGTCCGGGCCGGGTGCGCGAACGTAGCGATACACGAAAGCCGCCACTGTGGCCGACAGCACGATTGCGTAGACCGCGTTCCGGGGTAGTCCCTGCGGGGCGATTACGTATGCCACCACCGCGACCGCACCGAGACCCAGGAAGCGCGTCCACAACATAGTGGGCCGATCCTTCCTGGGCCGATCGGTGCGTACCCCTGCGTACACATCAGCGGACCGAACCCGACGTTTGACCTCGATTCGTCACCGAACCATCCGTAGATGGGTCGAATCACGAACTATTTCAAACCTGACGATGGTTCGCCAGTCTCACATCGGGCACCGTGTCTGTTCAGCCCTCCAAAGACGCATCCAGAGTGATCTCCACGCCGGTCAGCGCCTTGCTGACGGGACACGTTTCCTTGGCGGCCTGGGCAGCCTTTGCGAAGCCCTCGGCGTCCAGACCGTCGACCTCGCCTCGAACGGTGAGCTTGATACCGGTCAACTTGAACCCCGGCTGGTCCGGACCGAGCGAGACGTCAGCAGTGACCTCGAGGCTCTGCGGGGTGCCGCCTGCCTCGGCGATCAATGCAGACAGCTGCATTGCGTAGCAACTAGAGTGTGCGGCCGCGATCAGCTCCTCGGGGCTGGTGGTGCCGTCGGCATTCTCGGCGGCGCGCTTGGGAAACGACACGTCGAAAGTCGCTGCGCCGGAGCTGGAGAGCTCGACCTGGCCGGAACCCTGCTCGAGAGTGCCGTTCCAAGCTGTGCGTGAGGTACGAGTTGGCATCGAACCAAATCCTTTCGTTGTCGACCCTGTGTAGGACCGATACTCAGGCTAACGTCGGCGGTGCGACCGGGCCATCGAGTGCGGCAATCTCGACACGAAGGATGACGTGAATGAAGAAGTGTGTGCGAGCAGCGATCGCATCGGCGGTACTGCTGGCGAGTGCAGTGGTCTCGACGCCGCCGGCCGGTGCCGATCCACTGCGGAACTTCTACGACGCGCCCGTACCGACCATCGCCGCAGCAGCCCCCGGCGAGATCGTGCGCACCCAACCCGTCACCTCGCCCAAAGGATTCGGACTGGGCTTCGACATCGAACGCATTCTGTATCGATCGAACGACACCCACGACGACCCCATGGTCGTCTCCGGATACTCCATGACCCCCACCGCTCCGTGGCCCGGCCCCGGCCCACGGCCGGTGATCGCCTACGCGCCCGGCACCTCCGGCATGGCCGACCGCTGCGCCGGATCGGCAGTTCTCGGAACCGTCGGATCGTCCCCGGCCATCCTGCCGCTGCTCCTGGCCGGATACCGCGTCGTCGCAACCGATTATCAGGGCCTGGGTACGCCCGGTGGGCACACGTATCTCAATCGGCTCGCCTCGGGCCGCGCACTGCTCGACGCCGCCAGAGCAGCAGACGTCGACTCAGCCACCCCGGTGGTGCTGTACGGATACTCCGAAGGCGGATTTGCATCCGGAGCTGCGGCCGAACTGGCCTCCACCTATGCCCCGGACCTGAACGTCGTCGGAGCGTATGTCGGTGCACCACCGGCAGATCCGACGCTCAACATCACCAACCTGGACAACACGACGCTCGGTAGCGCCGTGCTCTTCGCCGTCGACGGCATGATCAACTCCTACCCGGAACGAGCCGACAGCATCCGCAGCCTCTTCGATTCCGACGGCCTCGCGGTACTCGACGCCGCGCAGAACTGGTGCACAACCGATGCCGCGGCCGCCGACGTGGTGCACACGAGAGAACTCACCCGGGACGGCCGAGCATTGATCGAGCAATTGGACAACCCAGTTTTCGCCGAGGTGGGTGCAGCGAACACCGTCGGCCGCATCGCCCCCGCCATGCCGATCTACCTGTCTCATGCAGTAGAAGACGACACCGTGCCCATCGAGCAGAGCCGGACCCTGCTGCGGCGCTGGCAGGAACTCGGTGCCGACATCACCTACCGCGAGTACGAGTTTCCGACCATTCCCTACAAGGGTGCGAACCACCTTCCCGGGGCCCTGGCCGCATACGCCGACGTTCTGCCCTGGATCTCCGGCCTGATTCGCGGGAGCTGATCTCAGGTAGGAAATCAGGGTGTTCACCGAGGCGTCGACCGCGATGAGATTGATTCACTCCATCCATGCGGATAGTGCACGCCCTCCTGACCATTGCGGCAGTTCTGACCGCATCGCCGACCATCCCCGACGACGGCAGCGCGTCGGACGTCGCGATGATCGCCGAGGAGCTGGGCCTTCCCGGAGTCGCCTTTCGAGTCGTCTCCGAGCGCCAAGTCCTCGAGAACGTCGAATACGGGGTGGACGGACACGGTGCCCCGATCGAGAACGACACGCCGTTCGTCTGGGGATCGGTTTCGAAATCGGTGACGGCGGCCACGGTGTACTCGCTCGTGTCGCAACACTTCCTCGATCTGCGCTCAAGTGTGAATTTGGTTCTGCCGGAGGGTAATTCGATCCTTTCGGACGACGTCACGGTCGAGGACCTGGTCCACCACACCAGCGGGCTCCCCCACGACGTTGCCGGACTCGACGTGTGGGGACGAACCGCACGAGCAGTGGACGTCGTGCCCGACGTGGACGTCACCGCCGGCGACCGCGGTACCTTTCGATACTCGAGCCTGAACTACCTACTGCTGCAGGCCGTCGTCGAGAAGATCACTGCCGAACCGTTCGCCGACGTCGTCGCTCGCGAGACCGGAGTGCACACCGTCGGTACCGTAGCGCCCGGACACGTCCCGTTCTTCGGATTCCCGCGCCGCATCGACACCGGGACCGACGCCGCCGGACTCGGCTACGGGTACCTCGGCGGTTCCATCGACGAACTCTCGCGCTATGCCGCACGACAACTGACCGCTCCGGCGTCGAACAGTCCCGATACGGTGCCGACGGGCTCGGGACTGGCATACGGATACGGGTGGTACGTCGAAACGTTGCCGGACGGTACCGAGATGCGGTGGCACTCGGGAGCAGTACCGGGCTACTTCACTCACGTCGCACTGATTCCCGAACGCCATCTGGCCGTGGTGTTCGCGGCGAACAGATACGGCGAGCTCGAGGCCGACAAGCTTGCCACCGCCGCCCGCTCACTCGTCCTCACCCGCCTCGTTATGGACGAGCCTCGTGCCGCCGGCCTGGGCATGTACGAGATCGCGCTGATCGCGTCGAGCACACTCGGCGGTGGTGTTGACCCTCTGCGCGGGCCGCATGCTGCTTCGCATCAGGACAGCCCCGGGCAGATGGGCCCCTGTGCACATCGGGTTCGCCGCCATCGCAGCAGGAGCGCTTTATTTCGGGACGCCGATGGTTGCCGGGGCCCCGATCTCGACCTTGGGCCGCTGGGCACCCGATCTGACCCTGCTGTTCTGGATCGTGCTCGCCGAACTTGTCGTCATCGCCGGCGGTCTGGCTGCCCGGGTCTGGATCAATGCGCCTTTGTTGCACTCTGACTGACTGAAATCCACATTGATCCGTGGTCCGGGGTCCGGGGTGGGCGGCCGACACCGGGGGCGGGCGGGGGTGGGTTGGCGGGTGTGGGCGAGCAGGGGCGGGTGGACACACGACAACGGGCGACCCTCCGAAGAGGATCGCCCGTTGCCTTTAGCTGGTGAAACGTGTGTAGCTGGTGAAACTTACTCGCTGTCGCTGTCTCCGGCGGCCTTGGCCAGGTCTACCGGGACCTCGTCGGGGACGATGATGGACTTCTTCTCACCGCGGAACGTGAACTTCGCGTCCTCGCCTGCGCCTTCGCCGTCCCAGTTCTCGACGTCGACCAGGATGATCTGACCGGCTTCGATCTCGCCGAACAGGATCTTCTCCGACAACGCGTCCTCGATCTCGCGCTGGATGGTGCGACGCAGCGGCCGCGCACCCAGGACGGGGTCGAATCCACGCTTGGCCAGCAACGACTTGGCCTTCTCGGTGACCTCGATGGCCATGTCCTTGTTCTTGAGCGCACCTTCGACTCGGTTGAGCATGAGATCGACCATCTGGATGATCTCGTCTCGGGTGAGCTGATGGAACACGACGATGTCGTCGATGCGGTTCAGGAACTCGGGGCGGAAGTGCTTCTTCAGCTCGTCGTTGACCTTGAGCTTCATCCGCTCGTAGTTGGAGCCGGTGCCTTCACCCGAGGAGAAGCCGAGACCGACAGCCTTCGAGATGTCTGCGGTACCGAGGTTCGAGGTGAAGATCAGCACGGTGTTCTTGAAGTCGACGGTGCGTCCCTGTCCGTCGGTGAGACGGCCGTCTTCCAGAACCTGAAGCAGCGTGTTGTAGATCTCCGAGTGGGCCTTCTCGATCTCGTCGAACAGCACGACGGAGAACGGCTTGCGACGGACCTTCTCGGTGAGCTGGCCACCCTCTTCGTACCCGACGTATCCGGGAGGCGCACCGAACAGACGCGACGCGGTGAAGCGGTCGTGGAACTCGCCCATGTCGATCTGGATCAGTGCGTCGTCCTCGCCGAACAAGAAGTTCGCCAAAGCCTTCGACAGCTCGGTCTTACCGACACCGGACGGGCCGGCGAAGATGAACGAGCCCGACGGACGCTTCGGGTCCTTGAGACCTGCACGGGTACGACGGATCGCCTTCGAGACGGCCTTGACTGCCTCGACCTGGCCGATGATCCGCTTGTGCAGCTCGTCTTCCATGCGGAGCAGACGGGTGGTCTCCTCCTCGGTGAGCTTGAAGACGGGGATGCCGGTCCAGTTGCCCAGAACCTCGGCGATCTGCTCGTCGTCGACCTCGGCGATGACGTCGAGGTCACCGGAACGCCACTGCTTCTCGCGCTCGGCACGCTGACCGACGAGGGTCTTCTCCTTGTCGCGCAGGTTCGCAGCCTTCTCGAAGTCCTGAGCGTCGATGGCCGATTCCTTCTCCCGGCGCGCGTCGGCGATCTTGTCGTCGAACTCGCGCAGGTCTGGCGGCGCGGTCATCCGGCGGATGCGCATCCGCGCGCCCGCCTCGTCGATGAGGTCGATTGCCTTGTCGGGCAAGAACCGATCGTTGATGTACCGGTCGGCCAGTGTGGCGGCCGCAACGAGTGCACCGTCGGTGATCGAGACGCGGTGGTGAGCCTCGTAGCGATCGCGCAAACCCTTGAGGATCTCGATGGTGTGCTCGACGGTCGGCTCGCCCACCTGGACGGGCTGGAAACGACGCTCGAGTGCGGCGTCCTTCTCGATGTACTTGCGGTACTCGTCGAGGGTGGTGGCACCGATGGTCTGCAGCTCGCCACGAGCCAACTTCGGCTTGAGGATCGACGCTGCGTCGATGGCACCTTCGGCAGCACCTGCGCCGACGAGCGTGTGCAGCTCGTCGATGAACAGGATGATGTCGCCGCGGGTGTTGATCTCCTTGAGCACCTTCTTCAGGCGCTCCTCGAAGTCACCGCGGTAACGGCTGCCGGCCACGAGCGAGCCGAGGTCGAGGGTGTACAGCTGCTTGTCCTTGAGCGTCTCGGGAACCTCGCCGTTGACGATGGCCTGAGCCAGACCCTCGACGACTGCCGTCTTACCGACACCGGGCTCACCGATGAGCACCGGGTTGTTCTTGGTGCGACGCGACAGGACCTGCATGACGCGCTCGATTTCCTTGGCGCGACCGATGACCGGGTCGAGCTTGCCTTCGAGCGCTGCCTGGGTGAGGTTGCGACCGAACTGGTCGAGGACCAGTGACGTGGACGGAGTACCCGCCTCGCCGCGGCCGCTGCCGCTCTCGGACGGTTCCTTGCCCTGGTAACCGGACAGCAGCTGAATGACCTGCTGGCGAACCCGGTTGAGGTCGGCTCCGAGCTTGACCAGGACCTGAGCTGCGACGCCTTCGCCCTCGCGGATCAGGCCGAGCAGGATGTGCTCGGTGCCGATGTAGTTGTGGCCGAGCTGCAGTGCTTCACGCAGGCTGAGCTCGAGTACTTTCTTGGCGCGCGGGGTGAACGGGATGTGACCGGACGGAGCCTGCTGGCCCTGGCCGATGATCTCCTCGACCTGGCTGCGTACTCCTTCGAGGGAGATGCCCAGCGACTCGAGAGACTTGGCTGCGACGCCTTCGCCCTCGTGAATGAGGCCGAGCAGAATGTGCTCCGTGCCGATGTAGTTGTGGTTGAGCATCCGGGCTTCTTCTTGAGCCAGGACGACAACACGCCGCGCGCGATCGGTGAACCTCTCGAACATCGCTCTCCCTCACTTCTTGGTGGGTGGTAGCTCGCCCACCAGTTCTTCTAGCGCCGCAGTGTCCATACGCTGAGGTCGCTTGTGCATTTGAAGGTAAGACTGATTCTCACTGTAGTTGGCCGACGTGACGAACGCCGACCCTCCACCCTCGAAATACTGCGCAACCGCCCGCGAAATCGGACTGCCTTGCCTGCTTACTGTTCATAACGCAGGCACTATGCAAAACGTTTCCCATTCGATGTCCGCTGCTGGCGAACAATGCTTCTCCGGCGAATCAGGCCTGAGACGGCTTGACGATCGGAAACAGGATCGTTTCGCGGATACCCAGGCCGGTCAACGCCATCAGCAGCCGGTCGATTCCCATGCCGGTTCCGGTGGTCGGCGGCATGCCCTGTTCCATGGCCGCGAGGAAGTCCTCGTCGAGCACCATCGCCTCGTCGTCTCCTGCGGCCGCCTGCCGGGCCTGATCCTCGAACCGTTCGCGCTGAATGATCGGGTCGACCAGCTCCGAGTAGCCGGTCGCCAGCTCGAATCCGCGGACGTACAGATCCCACTTCTCGGTGACGCCCGGCTTGCTGCGGTGCTGGCGCGTCAGCGGCGACGTCTCCACGGGGAAATCACGGACGAACGTCGGTTCGGTCAACGCGTCGCCCACCTGGTGTTCCCACAGCTCCTCGACCAACTTGCCGTGACCGTAGATCGGCACACCGTCCTTGCGGGGAACCTCGACCCCGACCTTGTCTGCGATCGCGAGCAGTTCGTCGACGGTGGTGTCGGGGGTGACGTCGAATCCGAGGGACTCCGACAACGACGGGTACATCTCTAGCGTCGTCCATTCGCCACCGAGGTCGTAGGTGGTGCCGTCGGGCAGCGTGACGACCGTCGACCCGAGTGCGGCCATGGCCACTTCCTGGACGAGTTCACGCGTCATCGTCGCCGAGTCGTCGTACGTGCCGTAGGCCTCGTAGGTCTCGAGCATCGCGAACTCCGGCGAGTGCGAGGAATCTGCACCTTCGTTGCGGAAGTTGCGGTTGATCTCGAAGACCTTCTCGATGCCGCCGACGACGCAGCGCTTGAGGAACAGCTCCGGCGCGATACGTAGATAGAGGTCGGTGTCCATCGCGTTGGAATGCGTGACGAACGGCCGGGCCGCCGCGCCGCCGTGCAGCGTCTGCAACATCGGGGTCTCGACCTCGAGAAAACCGCGACGCTCGAGCGCGTTGCGCAGCTCACGGACGACGGCGATGCGCTTGCGGGCGGTTTCCCGAGCCTCGGGACGCGTGATCAGATCCAGGTAACGCTGCCGAATACGCGTCTCTTCGCTGAGTTCCTTGTGTGCGACGGGCAACGGCCGCAACGACTTCGACGCGATCTGCCAGGCATCTGCCATCACCGACAACTCACCGCGGCGGGAGCTGATCACCTCGCCGTGCACGAACACGAAGTCGCCGAGGTCGACATCGGACTTCCAGGCTGCGAGGGCGTCCTCGCCGACGCCGGCCAGGCTGATCATCGCTTGGAGCTGGGTACCGTCGCCCTCCTGCAGCGTGGCGAAGCACAGCTTGCCGGTATTGCGGACGAAGATGACGCGGCCGACGACTCCGACGATCAGACCGGTCGTCGTATCGGCCTCGAGCTCGGGAAACTGGGTGCGGATCTCGAGCAGCGAGTGGGTGCGGGGAACCGATACCGGATACGCCTCGACCCCGCGCTCGAGCAGCGCAGCGCGCTTGGCTCGACGAATCCGTAGTTGCTCCGGGGTGTCGTCGGCCTGCTGGGTGGAAGCTGTGTCAGTCACGCGCACATACTTTACAGTCCGAGACCGACAGCGCGATCAGTGCGCTGCGACGGCCTCTGCCTCACGGACGCAGTGCTTGGCCTGCGTCAACACACCGAGCAGGCCGGCCGACTTCAGCGCCTGATAGCCGCCCACCAGATCGGTGGCCTTGTGCAGACCCAACTGCTGGAGCGACGCGGCCGCGAGCGAAGAGGTGTAACCCTCGGAGCAGATGACGATCCACTCGACGTCGTGGTCGGTCGCAATCGCCAGTCGCGCATCGCTCGTGGGATCCAGACGCCATTCGAGGACGTTGCGTTCGATGGCCAACGCACCCGGCAGAGTTCCCTCGACGGCACGCTGTGCCTGCGGGCGAATGTCGACGACGACGGCCCCGCGGTCGACGGCGTCGCGCAGCTCGAAGACGGTCATGCGATCGATGGTCTCGCGGGCGGATTCGAGCATTTCGACAATGGTCATGGTCTGGGTGGTCACAGTGCGGCCTTCTCGGGTTCGTCGGTGAGCTCGCTGCGGGTGCGACGCAACGTGGACCGCTCGGTCACTTCGTAGTAGGACATCGCTGTCAGCGGGGGTGAGTACGCGTGCACACTCAGGGTGGGCCCGGCGGTGGTCGACGCCGGATCGTGCATCACGTCGTGCACCCACCCCAGCGGGAACGACGCCTGGTCACCTGCTTCGAGATGACGTTCCTTCAGTTCCGTTCCTGCCCAACGATATTCGAGCAATGACCCACTGAGGACGGTCAGCGCGCCGAGAGAGCCGGCGTGATCGTGCAGTTCGGTGGACCGATCGGGAACCCAGCTGATCAACCAGACATCGAGGTCGTCGTCGGAGTGCAGGCGAGCGGCCCAGCGCTCGTCGGTCGGCCACTGCCCACCGCTGGGGAGCAGGTGGTCGAATCGCCCCTCGAGGACGTCGGATGCGCCCTGATCGGTGATGCGCAGCAGGTCGGGTGGACGTAGCCGAGTAGGCAGAGTCGAGATCGACCGCGAGGCCGAACGGGTACGGGTGGGTGCAGAAAATACAGGTGTGGAAAGCATGAAGCTCTACTCCAGGGGTGTGTAACGAACGAGGCAGCGGTCAGCCTCGACAACACTCCTGGGTGGCCATGCACGTCATCACGCCGACGATTCTGACACACGAACGCCCGATGCGCTAGCGCTGGTTCCGAACGATCAGCGCGAAACCCTCAGCGCGAGCGCCACTGAAGACATTCAGCGCGGGCGCCGCTTAGCCATGTTGCGTTCGTAGACCAGTCGTAGCCCTTCGAGCGTCAGGTCGGGTTCGTGATGCTCGATGGTGGTCGACTCGGGCAGGATCAGCGCCGCGATGTCCCCGGTGCCGATGACCGCGACGTCGGTCCCACCGACCTCCGGGACCTCGCGCCTGATGCGTCCGACGAGACCGTCCACCAGGCCCGCGAAGCCGAAGATGGTGCCGGCTTGGATGCACTCGACGGTGTTCTTTCCCAGCACCGACCGCGGACGCACCATCTCGACCTCGCGCAGTGTCGCGGTGCGCGTCGACATGGCCGAGGCCGATATTTCGAGACCCGGCGCGATCGCTCCGCCGAGGAATTCGCCCTTGGCCGAGACCACGTCCACGCACGTGGTGGTACCGAAATCCACCACGATGCACGCCGAGTCGTACAGGTCATGTGCCGCAAGGGTATTGACGATGCGGTCGGCACCGACCTCTTTGGGATTGTCGACCAGCAACGGGACCCCGGTCCGCACACCGGGTTCGACCACCACGTGCACCACATGATCCCAGTACCGCACGAGCATCGTCCGCATCTCACGCAACACGGACGGCACCGTGGACAGCGCCGTCACGCCGGTGATCTGCTCGGCCTGTTCACCCAACAATCCGCGCAACATGAACGCCAGCTCGTCCGCCGTCACGTGTGGGTCGGTCCGAATGCGCCAGTCGCGCAGCAGTTTCGAGTGATCCCCGGTACCGGTGAAGAGGCCGACCACCGTGCTCGTGTTGCGCACATCGATTGCGAGGAGCATCGACTCAGACCAACACGGAATCGGCCCGCAGATCGCGCGGTGTGATCAGACCCGAACCTGCGGGCGCATGAGCCGGGTCGCTGCCGAGCTCGACCGGCCGGTTCTTGTCGTCGACGAACACCACCCGTGGCGCGTAGTCGGCAACTTCCTGCTCGTTCATGACCCCGTAGGCAATCAGGATGACCAGATCGCCCGGGTTCACCAAGTGCGCTGCAGCTCCGTTGATTCCGATGACGCCGCTACCGCGTTCACCGGTGATCACATAGGTCTCGAGCCTGGCACCGTTGTCGATGTCGACAATGGTGACCTGCTCGCCTTCGAGCAGATCGGCCGCCTCCATCAACTCCTGGTCGACGGTCACCGAGCCCACGTAGTGCAGATCTGCATGCGTGACAGTGGCGCGATGGATCTTGGACTTCATCATGGTGCGAAACATGCTGCTACTCTCCGTTTTTCGGATCGTCCGGATACTCCAAGAAGCCGGTGCCGACGGCGACACCCACGTTGTCTATCAATCTCGTGGTGCCGACCTTCGCAGCCACGAGTAGCCTGCCGTCCCCACGTTCGGGAGCAGGCCCGAGGTGCGGGTCCCGCACTTCGAGGTAGTCGACCTGCACCAGCGGCGCCTCGGCCAGAACTGCACGCGCAGTGGCGAGGATGGCGTCGACGCCCCCGGCAGCGGCGTGCGCCCCGGCCACGAGCGCGGCCGACAGTGCCATCGCAGCGTCACGCTGCTCGGTGTCGAGGTACCTGTTGCGCGAGGACAGCGCCAAGCCGTCCTGTTCACGGACTGTCGGCACCCCGATGACGGCGACATCGAAGTTGAGGTCGCGCACCATCTGACGGATCAGCGTCAACTGCTGATAGTCCTTCTCGCCGAAGTACGCACGATGCGGCGCAGCGATCTGCAGCAGCTTGGCCACAACGGTGAGCATCCCAGCGAAATGTGTTGGCCTACTTGCACCTTCGAGCTCACTTCCGAGCGGCCCGGGATGAACCGTGGTGCGCGGACCGGAGGGGTACATGTCCGACGCGGACGGCGCAAAGACCAGTTCCACGCCCTCGCCGCGGAGCAATTCGACATCGGCGTCGAGGGTCCGGGGATAGGCGTCGAGATCCTCCCCCACGCCGAACTGCAGCGGATTGACGAAGATCGACACGATCACCACCGCACCGGTGAGCTTGGCCTGACGCACCAACTGCAGGTGACCGGCGTGCAGCGCGCCCATGGTCGGCACCAGCGCAACCTGCTTCCCGACGCCGCGCAGGGCCTTGGAGACCGACGTGATGACCGTGGGATCGTGGTGAACCGTCAACTGTCCCTTGGTGTAGCTACCCGCGAGGGTCATCGCTTCCCTTCCAGAATCTCGATCAGATCGGCTGCCGCACCGATACGTTGGGCGGACCGCAGCGACAGGGCACGGTAACCGGCGGCGATGCGTGGATCGACGGCCTCGAGCACGTCGAGGTGCTTACCGACAGCTGCGGTGTCTCCTCGCGCAACCGGGCCGGTGAGCGCCGACTGCCCGTTGCGCAGCGCATTGTCCAGTGCTGCTTCGAGCAGCGGTGCCAGGACACGCTCGGGCACACCACGTTCGGCGTCGGACCCGGGAAAGCCCGGACCGGCCAATGCAACTCGAAGCGCCTCGACTGCGTCGACCACGAGGGTGACGAGATGATTGCTGCCGTGCGCGAGGGCCGCGTGGTAGAGCGCTCGGTTGTTCTCGGCCACGTGCACCGGCTCGCCGCCGATCTCTAGCACCAGGGCCTGCGCCACGGCGTAACCGATCTCGTCACTTGCGGTGATCCCGAAGCACGCGGCCGTCATCCGGTCGGTGTCCTCGGCTCTGCCGCTGAAGGTCATGGCCGGATGGATCGCGAGAGGCACAGCACCGAGGGCGGCCAGCGGTTCGAGCACGGAAACACCGTTGGCACCGGAGGTGTGCGCTACCAGCTTCCCTGGTGCCACGGCTCCGGTGGAGGCCAAGCCCGCGACGATCGACGCCAGCTCGCTGTCCGGTACGGCAAGAATCAGCAGCTCCGCGCGGCGAGCGACCTCGTCCACCGGCAGAACCTGAGACTCGGGCAAGCGGTCGCGCACGCGCGCCAGCGAGGCATCCGACACTGCGGCGGCACCGACGACAACGTGGCCGACGCGTTCGAGCGCCTCACCGAATGCCGTACCCACTCGCCCGGCCGAGACGACTCCTACCGTCAAGCGAGCCGGAGACAGACCACCAGTGAACCCTGATGAGGTCACCGAAAACTTCCTCTCGTTCGTTCCAGTCCCGCGCGGCGGGTACCAGACGTCCTAGTGGGAACAATAGCGATCGCTGCCCGTGCGGGCCATGGAAGGTCGGTGTGATCTGGTTCTCAGTCCGAACGGCGACGACGCCGACGCGTGCCTACGTCGGTGGTCGAGGTGTCGGCGGAGTCGCCACCCGCGAGCCCGGCCATGATCTCGGCGACGGATCGTCCGTTCGAGTGTGCGCCGGTGGCATCGTCCTCGGACTCTGCGCGCCGTCGACCGCGCCGAGGCGCACTCGACGTATCGGCGGCGGGAGTCTCGACATCCCGATCGACCGAGAAGAACGCATCTGCCGAGTCCCGTAACGCGCTACGCGAGGACGGATACGGGTCCGCGTCCCCGGACGGGTCCGATCCGTATGCAGGTTCGGACACGTAGGCCGCTGCAGGCTCGGCTCGTTCGGGCTCGGCCTCACCGGTCTCGGCGGGGGTCGAGTACGCCTCGTCCTGGTAAGTATTCGCGTCGTACGTCCCGGTTTCGTTCGTCCCGGTCTCGGAGTTCTCCGCCTCGTAGTTTTCCGCTTCGATGTTCTCGGCCTCGAAGTTCTCGGCCGGGGACTGGTCGTAGGCCGGTGCTTCCGGCTCTGCTACCGGCGGGCGGGTTTGCTCGAAGTTGTACGACGTGAACGGCGAGCTGGGCGGATTGACTCGCGCTGCCGGCCTCGGCGTGCTGTACGAACGCGGCCGCGCTGTGGGTCGATCGACGGCATCGACCTCGTCCACCGTTGTCGCCGACGCATCGTAGCTCGGATCGTCTGTGTCCGACGTGTCCTGTGTGTAAGCACCCTGGTCTGTGTAGGCACCCTGGTCGCCGGCAGCCGGCGAGGCGACGGTGGCCTGCGGCATCTCCTGCGGATCCTCGGGGTACACCACCGATGTCTCAGCGGTGACGGGCTCGTCGTAAGGAGTGCCGACGCCGTTGAAACCGGTGGCCGGGGCGTTCCCGTTGCCACCGCCGGGCACGTACAGTCCGGACGGCGCAGGCTGGTAGCTGTCGTAACGCCTACCACCGAGTTCTTGCATTCTCATGGAGTCCGCCCGCAGTGCGACGCGTTCGGCAGGCAAATTGCCCTCGAACAGCATCTGCAGGTTCTGGCGGAGCGCGGCCAGTTCGTTCCGCAATGCTGCGACTTCGTCGATGTCCATTTGCGATTCGCTGCGCACCCGGGCTTCGACGCTCATCTCGTATTCGCGTCGCGCCGAGATTTCCCGGGCCAACTGCAATTCGTAGACCGTTTGCAGATCTTTGGCCTTGGTTTGATCGGCAGCCGATTCCCGGCGATACTTCGTCATCGCGAAGGCACCGATGACGGCCGCCCACAGCGCCGAGAGAACACCGACTCTCATCCACTGCACGCTCTCGGTGAACAGCAGGAACACACTGGCGACGATGCCGAGCACGACGAGCGCCGCAAGAAACAGCTGGCTCGCACTACGCCTGTTTCGGCGCCCCTTCTTTGCGCGAGTCTGATCTGTCATGTTCACCAGGGTAACCGGCAACCAGCACGCGAACAGTCATCCTCGGCCTATCACTTACACAACCCAGGTAACAATCAAATGTTTCGTGCGTTATCGGAAACGCTCGTCGTCCTGATCTTTCGGGGTACGGCAGCACTGTTCGAGCCACACCGCGGCAGCAACGACGGCCACCCCTGCAATCAGCGCCACGATGGCACCGACCCGATCGGACGACGCTGCCCGCACCGTCGTGGCACGCGGCATCACGTACACCAGAAATCCGACGCTCACCCCGGCGACAGCGGTCCCCACCAGCATCGATGCCTTCGCCAGCACCAGCGACCGGTACACCGTCAACGGACTCAGGTCATGCAGACCGGTGCCCACTCGGCGCTCCGCGATGCGATTGCGAACGATCACCGCGGTCACCACTTCCACCACCGCCACCAGATACAACGACGCCCCGGCATAGACCGGAATGGGCGGCAACGAACCGTAGAAAACCCGGACCAGCAGCCAGGTGCCGACCGAGGCGAGCAGGAAAAGACCCAAGACATCCCCGAGCTTCGTGGGATTGGTCACCACACGCCATCACCGAGGCCTTCTTGCTTCTCCACTCCTGCACGCTCCTCGTCGCTCAATCGCGCGAGCAATTCGGTCACCGGCACATCGTCGTTGCCCACGCGCAGGGCGGCGTCGGGCTCGACGTCCAACCACGGAATCAGCACGAACGCCCGTTCGTGCGCACGAGGATGGGGAAGAATCAGCCGAGAATCCTCGCTGATCACGTCGTCGCACACGATCACGTCCACGTCGAGGCTGCGCGGACCCCATCGCTGCACTCGAACACGATCGGCCGCTTCCTCGAGTTCCTGCCCCAGCCGCAACCAATCCCACGGGCCGTACGTGTCGTCCTCGGCCACCAGCACCGCGTTGAGAAAATCCTGCTGCTCGACGCCACCCCACGGAGCAGACCGATACACGGCCGAGCGGGCCACCAGTCGAGGCCCCAATGCCGTTGTCACAGAACGTAAGTGGCCCAGCGAGTCACCGATGTTGCTGCCGATCGACAGTACCGCGCGGGTCACGTTCGCTCCCGGTACGCCACCACGGCCACGTCGTCGAATGTGAGCGGGATGGGAGCCGACGGCTTGTGCAGGACGACCTCCACTGCGTCGACGCGCGAATCGTAGTTCAACACCACCTCCGCGATCTCGGCCGAAACGCTTTCGATCAGGTCCCTCGAGGGACCGGAGATCACGGCGGCGGCGCGTTCGGCCAATTCCCCGTAGTGCAGCGTCCGGGTCAGATCATCGGTCTCGGCGGCCGGACGCAGATCCATCCAGACCGTGATGTCGACGACGAAGTCCTGACCGTCACGCTTCTCGAAGTCGAACACTCCATGATTGCCGCGCACCGTCAGACCACGTAGTTCGATGCGGTCGCCCCGACGCGTTCCGAGACCCTCGCGGCCACTGATCTGCCGGCCACTGCTTTCGCTCATGTCCGATCACCCTGCCATGCCTTGACGACGGCGACGGCGTCGAGTGACGCCTGAACGTCGTGCACCCGCACACCCCAGGCGCCGCCTGCAACGGCGAGAGCCGATACGACAGCAGTGGCGATCTCTCGTCCGTCCGGTGGCCGCGGGGAGCCGTCGGCATCGGCCAGAAGCGAGCCGAGGAAGCGTTTACGCGAAGCACCGACGAGTACCGGGAAACCGGTCGCCACCAGCTCGGGCAGGCCGCGAAGCAGTTGCCAGTTGTGCTGGGCGTTCTTGGCGAAGCCCAGGCCCGGGTCCAGCACCAACGCCGATTCGTCCACCCCTGCGGTCACTGCGAGATCGACCTGTTCGAGCAGTTCACTGCGTACGTCGGCAACCACGTCGTCGTACCGGTCGGCCGGACCGGTGTGCAGAAACCCGGAACCGGCGGCCCGCCAGTGCATCAGGATCCACGGCAACCCGCCGTCGGCGACCACCCCGGCCATGGCCGAATCGGCTCGGCCGCCCGATACGTCGTTCACGATCGACACACCTGCCTCGATAGCAGCCGCTGCCACCGAGGCACGCATCGTATCGACGCTGGTCACCACACCTTCGGCGGCCAGTGCGGAGATCACCGGAACCACCCGCTGGGCCTCCACGGCCGGATCGATCCGATCGGCCCCGGGGCGCGTCGATTCACCACCGACGTCGACGACGTCGACTCCTCGGCGATGCATCGCCATCCCGTGCTCGACGGCGGCATCGACATCGAGGTACCGACCGCCGTCGGAGAAAGAATCGGCAGTGACGTTGAGAACGCCCATGACGACGGGAGCCGACGGGATATTCCTCACCACACTCATCGGGTATCGACCGGCCGCGTCATTTCCGCAGAATGAGATCCAGCGCTTCCGAACGCGATGCTGCGCTGGACTGCAGCAGACCGCGCACGGCCGAGGTGGTGGTGCTCGCTCCCGGCTTGCGAATTCCGCGCATTGCCATGCACAGGTGCTCGGCCTCGACGACGACGATCGCCCCGCGAGGGTCGAGCTTGCGCATCAAGGCGTCGGCGATCTGGCTGGTCAGACGTTCCTGGACCTGGGGGCGCTTGGCGTACATGTCCACCACGCGCGCCAGTTTCGACAGACCCGTGACCTTGCCGCTCTTGCCGGGGATGTATCCGACGTGCGCAACACCGTGAAACGACACCAGGTGGTGCTCGCACGTGGAGTACATGGGGATGTCCCGGACGAGGACGAGTTCCTGATGTCCCTCGTCGAACGTCGTGTTCAGTGCCGTGTCCGGGTCGGTGTAGAGGCCGGCGAAGATTTCACGGTAGGAGCGCGCGACGCGAGCCGGGGTGTCGAGCAGGCCGGGACGATCAGGATCCTCGCCGACGGCGATCAACAGTTCACGCACGGCCGCCTCGGCACGAGGCTGGTCGAAGACCGCGCCGGTGGCATAGGCCACCGTATGCTCGACTGCTCGCTGCTCGGTTGCCGGGACTTCTGCAGAGTCGCTGGTCGACTCGTCGGTCCGATTGACTGACACGTGAATGTACCTCCGTTTGGGCTCCACGAATGTGCACGCTGGGCTGTCTGGCAACGGCCCGAACACGGACAGTTACCTCGACCCACAGCACGGTTCGAAAGAAGTGCCGGGCCGACCGTCGTGGTCGACCCGGCAAGCCTAATGACAAACCTAGCGGTACGACCCGCCCGGCCCTTCCCAGCGCTGCGTACGCGGACCTTCGTCCCCGTCGTCCTCGGCTCGCTCGTCACGTCGCAACTCCTCGGACGGAGTGCCACCGGAACGGTCGTCGCCGGGAAGCGGGTAGTTCTGCGACGGGCCGGGCACCTCCCACGACGGTGCCGACGGCTCGTCGTGGGCGGACCTGTCCGGGCTGTCGCCGTACGGGGGCGCGTGCCGAGACGTACGACCTGCGTCGCGTGCATCCGGCCGGAACGGGTCCGGCTGATACTGCGGCGGTTGGTACGCCTGTTGCTGGTCGGTCGGCGGCCGATACGTGGGCGGCTGCTGATACGTCGGCTGCTGCCGGTGGCTCGGCTGCTGCCCCGATGGTGCCTGGTTCTGCGGCGGCTCGTACCGACTCTGGTCCGGACGATTGCCCTCCGGCTGCTCGCGGCTCGGCTGATCGTGGGCCGGTGGAGCGGTCGGGCCCTGGTAGCGCGGGACCGACGGCTGATCACGCGGTGGCCAGCCCGGCGCAGACCATCCTGCCGGGGCACCGTAGTCGGGTCGCGAACCCGCATTGGGTGCCGGCCGGGGTTCCGGTCGGCGGTAGCCCTCGGGGTAGCTGCCTCCGTTGGCGGCACCGTTGTTCGGGCCACCTCCGTTGTAGCTGCCCCCGTCGTAGCCACCACCGTTGTAGCTGCCGCCGTTCACGGCACCGCCGTTCACGGGGCCGCCGTTGTTCGGGGTTCCGTTGTTCGGAATTCCGTTCGTGGGAGCGCCGTTGGTGGGGCTGCCGTTGTGCCCGTTGTTTCCGTTCGGGTAGCCACCCTTGCTCAGCTGCGGCGAACCCGAATAGCTGGGCTGCGGAAACTGTTGCGGTGGAAGCTGTTTCGGAGCCGGCGGCACCGGAGGCCACGGCTCGCCGCGCTCGGCGGCGAGCTCGCGCGGTGTCTTCACCGGCGGCTTGTCCGAGGGCTTGCGGTCACCGAAGTCGTTGAACAGGGTGATGCGTGGCCGCTTGGTCACGCTGTGGAAGATCTTCTCGAGGTCCTTGCGGGTGAGCGTCTCGCGCTCGAGGAGCTCGGAGGCAAGGGTGTCGAGCAGGTCGCGGTACTCGTTGAGGATGGCCCACGCTTCGGTGTGTGCAGCCTCGATGAGCTTGCGCACCTCCTCGTCGATCTCACGAGCAACCTCGTGCGAGAAATCGGACTGCTGGCCCATCGAACGACCGAGGAACGGATCGCCCTGTTCCTGCCCGTACCGGACAGCCCCGAGCTTGCTGCTCATGCCGTACTCGGTGACCATTGCGCGGGCGATCTTGGTGGCCTGATCGATGTCCGACGACGCTCCGGTGGTCGGCTCGTGGAAGACGAGTTCCTCGGCTGCGCGCCCGCCCATGGCCATGACGAGCCGAGCGATCATCTCCGATCGCGTCATCAGCCCCTTGTCGTCCTCGGGCACGGTCATCGCGTGGCCGCCGGTGCGGCCGCGAGCGAGAATGGTGACTTTGTAGACGGGTTCGATATCGGGCATCGCCCAGGCGGCGAGAGTGTGTCCGCCCTCGTGGTACGCGGTGATCTTGCGTTCGTGCTCGCTGATGATGCGGCTCTTGCGGCGCGGACCACCGACGACGCGGTCGACGGATTCCTCGAGCGACGCCTCGGTGATGACGGTGCCGTTCTCGCGAGCGGTGAGCAGTGCCGCTTCGTTGATGACGTTCGCCAAATCGGCACCCGACATTCCGACGGTTCGCTTCGCGAGACCCTCGAGGTCGGCGTCCTGAGCCACGGGCTTGCCTGCCGAGTGCACCTTCAGGATTGCTCGACGGCCGGCCAGGTCGGGTGCGCCGACCGGAATCTGACGGTCGAAACGGCCCGGACGCAGCAGCGCTGGGTCGAGGATATCGGGGCGGTTGGTTGCCGCGATGAGGATGACGCCGGTGCGTTCACCGAAGCCGTCCATCTCGACGAGGAGCTGGTTGAGCGTCTGCTCACGCTCGTCGTGTCCGCCGCCCATTCCGGCACCGCGCTGGCGACCCACGGCGTCGATCTCGTCGACGAAGATGATGCAGGGGCTGTTCTGCTTGGCCTGCTCGAACAGGTCACGCACACGTGAGGCACCGACACCGACGAACATCTCGACGAAGTCCGAGCCCGAGATGGTGAAGAACGGGACGCCCGCCTCGCCGGCGACGGCACGCGCGAGGAGCGTCTTGCCGGTTCCGGGAGGGCCATATAGCAGGACGCCGCGCGGGATCTTCGCGCCCAGGGCCTGGTAACGCGCGGGGTTCTGCAGGAAGTCCTTGATTTCGTACAGCTCTTCGACGGCCTCGTCCGCGCCCGCCACGTCCGCGAACGTGGTCTTGGGCATGTCCTTGGTCAGCTGCTTGGCCTTGGATTTGCCGAAGCCCATGACTCCGCCGCGGCCGCCGCCCTGCATACGACTCATCACGAAGATGATCACGCCGAGGATGAGCACCATCGGAAGAATCAGCAGCAGGAAGGAGCTGAACCAGCTTTCCTGGGTGACGGTGGTGTTGTAGCTGTCGAGGCCTTGGGAATCGACCTTGTCGAAAATCTGCTCGGAAGCCGAGTCCGGGTACTTCGCGATGATCTTCGTCTCGTTGTCGGTGCCGTCGGCAGCCTGCTTCAGGGTCAACCGAACCTGTTGCTCACGGTCGTCGATCTGCGCGGACTCGACATTGCGGTCGTCGAGTTGGGCGATCGCCACCGAGGTGTCGACCGTCTTCCAGTCCCGCGTGTCGTTACCGAAGTAACTGAAGGCATAGATCACCAACAGAATGCCGAAAACGATGGCAAGATTCCGTATTACTGTCTTCCGATTCATACAGCTTCAGCCGAGTCGGCCGTGTCCTTTCAGTCCGCTCCCGCGCGCTGGCTGCTCCCTGCCCGCCGGATACTCCAGGCTAGCGCGAGACTCGGACATCTGACTCGCTCATACCTGGCGCTCCGCGTCCACGCACCTGTTTGCGTCGACGCTTCTTCCCCTCCAACGACCGCACTCCCCCGGCAGTTCCCCACCTGTGGGCACCTTATCCGGATCCGTTCACGCGGACGGGGTGAACCCGAGGATCGAGCTCAGCTGTAGACCTTGGGATCCAGCAGACCGATGTACGGCAGATCCCGGTAACGCTCGTTGTAATCGAGGCCGTAGCCGACGACGAACTCGTTGGGGATGTCGAAGCCCACGTTCGCGACCTCGACGTCGACCTTGATCGCGTCGGGCTTGCGCAGCAGCGTCACCACCGACAACGAGGCGGGCGATCGGGTCGCGAGGTTGCGCTTGAGCCAGCTCAGCGTCAGACCGGAGTCGATGATGTCCTCGACGATCAGCACGTGGCGTCCGGTGATGTCCCGGTCCAGGTCCTTGAGAATCCGGACGACGCCGGAAGACGATGTCGACGAGCCGTAGGAGCTGACCGCCATGAACTCGAGCTGCGCCGGGATGGGCAGGGCCCGGGCGAAGTCGGTCATGAACATGATCGCGCCCTTGAGGACGCCGACCAGGAGCAGGTCGCCTTCCGGTGAGCCCTCGGGATACCGCAGGGCGATTTCTTCTGCGAGTTCCGCAGTGCGCGCTTTGATCTGTTCCTCGGAAATGAGAACCGATTCGATGTCGCCCTCGTACACGGGGTTTCCCTTCATTCGTTCTCCAGGCCGACGCTCAGCCTGCCACGTCGACGCGAGCACACCAACCTGGCGTCGGGCGTTCCTCCTGGCAGCGCAACCCCGCCCTGGCCGGTCCACCGTCCGACGAGGGCGTCGACGGCCCGCAGCTGTCGATCGGTCGAGGACGTCACTCCCCGTCGGAGCAACCACTGCCGCAGCACGCGGCGGCGCACGGCCGGGGCGAGCGACTCGAGCGCCGCGACCTCGAGGTCCGGCCCGTCGGTGTCCGCGACCGATTCGGCCAGCGCGTCGAGCACATCGACGTCCTCACGCAACTGCTCGGCCGTCCGGGCCAACGCAAGGGCGACGCCACCGCCCAGCACATCCTCGAGCAACGGGAGCACCTCGTGCCGCAGCCGTACCCGGGTGAAGTCGGTATCGGTGTTGTGCGGATCCTCGAACGGCTCGAGCCCCAGCTCGGCGCAGGCAGCCCTGGTCACTGCGCGCCTGACTCCGAGCAACGGCCGGCCCCACGGCGGCGAGAACGCCGTCATACCGGCGATCGACCGCGGCCCCGATCCACGTCCGAGACCGAGCAGTACCGTCTCGGCCTGATCGTCGAGGGTGTGCGCCACCAGCACCGACGCGTCGCCGCGCGCGAGATTCAACGCCTCGTACCTGGCCCTGCGGGCCGCGGCTTCCATGCCACCCGAGCCGGCAACGTGTACCGGCAGAACACGCGCGTCGGACGCCCCCAACTCGCGGGCCCGGGCAGCCGCCGTGGCCGCGACCTCGTCCGAACCCTCCTGAAGACCGTGGTCGACGATCAACGCACGCACGTGCGGAGCCTCGGCAACGGCCGCGGCCGTCAAGGCGAGCGAATCGGCACCACCGGAGAGCGCGACGGCCACCGGACCCGGATACGCCGACAGCCAGGCCCGCACCGCGTGCCGAACCTCCAGCAGCGCGGGGCCCTCAGGCAAAAGCATCAGCCCAGAACTCGCGCGATCCACGCGTCCGGGTTCTCGATCTCCGACAGCAGGGGCAACGTGTCTGGGCCCATCCACACGGTGTTGAAGCGCTCCATACCCACCGCGGCGACGACGTGATCGACGAATGCCTTGCCGCGCACGTACTGCGCCATTTTCGCGTCCATGCCCAGCAATGCCCGGACGACGCGTTGGAGCGGACTGACCTTGCGTCGTCGCCGCTGATCGAACGCACCGCGAATCTGCGTCACGGTCGGCACGACGGCCGGCCCGACGGCGTCCATCACATGGTCGGCGTGTCCTTCGAGCAGAGTGCCGAGCACCAGAAGTCGATCGATGGCGTCGCGCTGCGGCTGGGGTTGCGTGGCGCGCAGCAGACCGACGATGCCTGCATCCTCGGACTTGGTGATTCCGTTGGGGTTCTTGCGGGCTTTCAACGCGCCGGTCAGCCGATTGGCGACGTCCGAGAGCGGCTCGTCGGTGCCGCCGGAGAGCACTCCGACGTTCTCGCGCATGTATCCGCCGAGCCACGGCGCAGAGGAGAACTGCACTCGGTGAGTCACTTCGTGCAGGCACACCCACAGTCGAAAGTCGCTCGGCGAGACGCGCAATGCCCGTTCGACGGCGATCACGTTCGGGGCGACGAGCAGCAGCGTTCCGTTCTCTCCGGTGAACGGGTCGTACTGCCCCAGAATGGCACTGGACAGAAACGCCAGCATCGCGCCGGCCTGCAGGCCTGCGGGCTTCCCACCGAGCAGCCCCGTCGGCGGCGTGTCGTCGTCGTCGCCGGTGAGGTGCTTCATGGACGACGCGGCCGCGGCGATCCAGCCTGCTCGATCGACCACCTGGGCGTCGGGCACCGGCAGACCGTCGGCCAGACCGGTGGTGTCACGAACCGGCCCCTCGGCCCGAATCGATGCTGCCGCAAGCTCTTCCA
Source organism: Rhodococcus sp. PSi06 (assembly GCF_054960675.1). NCBI lineage: Bacteria > Bacillati > Actinomycetota > Actinomycetes > Mycobacteriales > Nocardiaceae > Rhodococcus > Rhodococcus sp. PSi06. The sequence goes on along the minus strand of NZ_JBHNYO010000004.1, from coordinate 202,252 downwards.
CTGCCGCGTCGGCGGTGTAGCGCGAGGTGGCCGGGCCCGGGCGGGCCAGCTTGGCTCCGGCCTTGGCCGCTACCGACCAATCGACCGCGCCGGCGAATCCGGACGTGTTCTCGTTCTCGTCGGCGTGCACTGCTGCTGACTTCATTGGCAACCACACAATCTCAAGGTCGATGCCACGGCATCGAGGGCGGGTCGACTGACCTCGGGTGGCCGGTCGTTCGACATCAGCGCGAAGGTCAGCACACGGCCGTCGACGTCGACGACGTATCCCGCGAGAGCGCTTGCATTGGAGAGGGTTCCGGTCTTGGCCCGCACCCATCCCGCTCCGGTTCGATTTCCCGAGGCGTACCGATCCGACAGTGTTCCGGTGGCACCGGCGACGGGCAGGTAGTCGAGCATCGGACGCAACGTCGGCTGCTGCGTTCCGGCGGCCGAGGTGAGCACCTGATCGAGGAGTCTGGCCGGGATCTTGCCGTCCACCGACAGCCCACTGGCATCCTGGAGCGCCAATCCGGCCATATCGAAGCCTGCCGCGTAGAGGGTCTGCCCGATGGACGCCACCGCTCCGGAAAAGCTTGCCGCTGTGTTGGTTTCGATCGAGATTTCCCGTCCGACCGCCTCGGCGAGAACGTTGTCGGAGCGATAGATCATCTGCTGCAAGCGGTTTCGCAGCGGCGCGGACTGCACCGACGCCAGCTGATCGGCGCCCTCGGCGGCCGTTCCCGTCGTCACCGCGGCCGGATCGACACCGAGTTCGGCTGCGAGCGCGCGGCCCGCATCCAACGCCGGTGTGGTGCTGCGGGGCGATTCGTCGACGAGCGGATCGGACCTTCCGCCGTCGAGCATGATCGGCTCGATCGGGGTGATCGAACCGGCCGCGATGTCCGCCGGGAACCAACCCTGGGCCATGGTGTCGCCGGAGTAGATCGAGGTGTCGACGCTGATGCTGCGTACCGTCGTTCCGCTGCGGCGGATCTGCTCCACGAGATCGTCGATGCGTGCCGCCCCGGGATAGAAGCCGACGGTGCCGACGGGCAGGGCGGTGAGCGTGGGATCCCCGCCCGCGATCAGCACGATGTTTCCGTCTCCGCTGCCCTGGACGATGCGAGTGGTGACGCGGTGATCGGCGGGCAGAGCAAGCATCGCCGCGGCCGCGGTGAGCACCTTGGTCGTCGATGCCGGAGTCATCGGGGCATCGGGGTTCCTGGACCACAGAACCTGCCCGGTCTGCGCGTCGGCGACGGTTCCGGTGAAGGAGCCCAGCGCCGACTCGTCGATCGCCGCGTTCAATGCACCTGCCAGACCCGACGAACTGGGCGTCGGTGCGGACTCGGGAAACGCGGTGATCTGCGGGTTCGGCATGACCGTGTCGGGTGGCGGAGAGATCGCGGTCTCGGCACCGTCGGACACCGTCGGGAGCACGAGCGCGGCCGTCGTCACGGCGAGGATCACGACGAACACCGCGCACAGCGTCAGGATCAGCCGCTTCTTCCTGCGCCGACGGCCCGCCGTGGGACCGAGGAATCGCCGTGTCAGCCCCGCCACCGTTCCTCCGTCATTGCCGTGGTCGTACCCGTGATCATCGAGTCAACAGTATCCTCGGGTCCGGTAGCCTTGCGCCGCCACCACAGAGACATTCGCAAACCGGTCGAGCCCGTCGGGCTCGAACCAAGACAGTGAGGACTGCACGTGTCGTTCGACGTCACCATCGAGATCCCCAAGGGGCAGCGCAACAAGTACGAGGTCGACCACGTCACCGGACGTGTACGCCTCGACCGCTACCTCTACACCGCGATGGCGTACCCAGCCGACTACGGCTTCATCGAGAACACGCTCGGCGAGGACGGCGATCCGCTGGACGCACTGGTACTGCTGCCCGAGTCGGTCTACCCGGGAGTCATCGTCGAGGCGCGGCCCGTCGCGATGTTCAAGATGGTCGACGAGGCCGGCGGCGACGACAAGGTGCTGTGCGTACCGGCAGGCGACACCCGCTGGGATCACATCCAGGATCTATCCGACGTGTCGACGTTCGAGCTCGACGCGATCAAGCATTTCTTCGTCCATTACAAGGATCTCGAACCCAACAAGCACGTCACCGGGGCAGACTGGGTGGGGCGCGCAGAAGCCGAGGCCGAAATCGCTGCATCATTCAAGCGCTTGACGGACAATCCGGGTCACTGATCGTTTCGGCACCACACACCTCGTTTCGGCCGTGCGCCGACGAAACCGAGTTTGGGGATACCTATGACCGACAGCAGTTCCAGCGACAACGCCGGTGATCGTCGCAACCTCGAGTCGCGGCCGATCTCGGACCCGACGCAGTTTCCCGACCTGCCGGTGACGGTCGTCCTCGACCGGATTCCGGTGCCGATCCTCGCTGTCGATCCCAGCGGAGCAATCGTGTTCGCCAACGAGGCCTTCGACGATCTGTTCGGTCTCGACCGCACCGAACGGGTGAACTTCCACCTGCACGACATCTTCCCCGACCGGGCACCGGAGGGAGTCAACGTCGCCGACATGTTCCTGACAACGGTGGCGACCAGGGCCGATTCGCTGTGGCGGATGACCGACAAGACCGGTGACGTCGTGCAGGTGCGCGCGAGCAAGTCGATCCTGCGGCGCACCGAGGACACCATCGTTCTCGTCGCGCTCGAGGATTTCACCGATCAGCTGTGGAACGACCCCAAGAGCGCTCTGCGCTGATCGGTATCCCCCGGAACACGTGACGGTGTGTGCCGGCGAATCAATCGCCGGCATACACCGTCGTTCTGTTTCCACCAGCGTGTTTGGACTCGTACATGGCCGTGTCGGCGTCGAGCAGCACGTTGCGCACCAACTCTGCGGCACCGTCCGACGCTGCCGCCGCCCGCCAGCGAGCCGCATCGAGTGAGGCGACACCGACACTGACCGTGACCGGCACGTCGTCGTTCGGATCGTGCACTGCCTCGCGGGTGTCGTCTGCGAGTCGGTCGGCCGAGTGTTCACACACCGGCACGGCGATCGTGAACTCCTCGCCCCCGGTGCGCGCCACGCACGGCCGTTCGCCGGTCGCGGTGACGAGGCGACGGGCCGTTCGACGAAGGACCCGATCGCCCACCGCGTGTCCGTAAGTGTCGTTGACCCGCTTGAACTGATCGAGATCGATCACCATCAACGCCACTGTTTGGTCCTCGGCCAATCGGCCCATCATGCGGTCGAGACGCAGTTCGAGGCCCCGCCTGTTGAGCAGACCGGTCAGCGAATCCGTGTTGGCGAGGTCCAGCTGGCGCTGGATGACGGCTCTGAACGCCAGCACCGAATTGACCACCAGCACGGTCACCAGTGCTCGCGCGATGATCGACGCCGGATCGTCGGGCTGTTCCATGATGGCCAGGACAGCGAGCAGAAGGATCACGGCGTTGACGAAGGCCGTGTGGAACTTCAGCACGGTGCGCCGCGAGAAGTAGGCGATGTAGGTGCCGATCACCGAGAACAGAGCTGCGCCGTACAAGGCCAGATGCCGGTCGTCGAAAGTCAACAACATCACGGACACGCCCACGTCGGCGTAGATGACGAACCATCCGGGCATGTGCGACGCGTCGACCGAGCGTAGCCACCACCACGCCCCCACCGGGAGCGTCGAGAGCAGCACCGCCGTGCACGCTGCCACGGCCACCGGGCCGACCGGTCCGTCGGCGGACAGCATCACGGTCACACCGATCAGGCCGAACAACGGAACGAGAATCGCGATACCTCTGGCGACGCGACGTTCGAGCCGCACCGCCGCCGATCCCGGCTTCGAGCCGGAGGACTGCGGAGGTCTGTCGTGATCGGTTGGCACCACATCTCCTCCGTCCGTCCGTTCGGTTCGAGTGATCGAAACGTGTCTCAGGTCTCTCGGGAATCAGACGTTACCCGTGCGCTGATCGGGCAGGTCCGGCCTGACGGATTCGTAATCGGTCAAGAATCTGTCCAACAGTCCCACCAGCGCCGACCGATCGTCCCGCTCCCATTTTTCGATGACTCGTCCGAGTGCCTCGGTCCGGCGTTGTTGAATGGCCGCGGCCACTTCCTTACCCGACTGCGTCACTGCGAGGACGAAGGCCCGGCCGTCCCGTTCGTCGGGCAACCTCTCGACGTGTCCTCGTTCGACGAGCTGAGCCACCTGCCTGCTCACCGTCGACGGATCCGAATTCACCATCGCGGCAAGCTCGCTGGATCTCATCGGTCCGTCCCGCAGGAGCCGGAACAGGCATACGTACGCGGCACCGTCGACGCCCCCCGACGAGATCTGCGCGATGTTGCGCTCGCGTAGGCGTTGCAACCGAACCAGCTGAGTGCCCAACTCCTCGGCGAACTCCACCATGTCAGCGACCGGTGAACTGAGCCGGCCGCTTCTCGAACACGGAGGTGACCGCTTCGGTGAGATCGTGCGAGGCGAGGAAAGCAGCATTCCAGGCCGCGACGTACCGCAGCGAGTCGTCGACGATGGAGGACCGGGAATGGTCCAGCACGGTCTTGATGCCCTGCACCACCAGTGGCGGGTTCGCGGCGATGGCCGCCGCGCACTCACGGGCGGCGGCGAGCGTTGCATCGTGGTCCTCGAACACGTCGTTGACGAGGCCGATCTTCTCGGCGCGGGCCGCGTCGATGTCCTTACCGGTCAACGCGAGTTCACGCAGGTGCCCGTCGCCGATGATGGCGGGCAGCCGGGCCAGAGATCCCATGTCGGCAACGATCGCGACCCGCACCTCGCGGACGCTGAACTTCGCGTCGGCGCTGGCGTACCGCACGTCCGCGGCGGTGATGAGGTCGACGCCACCACCGATGCACCAGCCCTGGATCGCTGCGACGACGGGCTTGCGGCAATCTGCGACGGCGTTGATCGCCTTCTGCATCGTCTTGATGGTGTCGTGGAAGGTCGTCCGCGGACCTGCCAGCGCCTGATCTGCCATGAGCGGGCCGAAGGTGCCTGCCATGGCCGCCAGGTCCAGGCCGTAGGTGAAGTTCTTGCCGGAGCCGGCGAGTACCACTGCCCGCACCTCGGGATCGGCGTCGAGCTGCGCGAACAGCTCGGTGCTCTCGCTCCAGAAGTCGGGGCCCATGGCATTGCCCTTGTTCGGCCCGAGGAGTGTCACTTGCGCGATGTGGTCGGCGATCTCCACGGAGAAGGCTTTCCAGGTACGTTCCGTCATGCGTGCGAGCCTAGCGGGATCGCCGCAGATTGCCGCACCGCATGTTACGGCGAGTAACGTCTGCGCTAAGTCCCTGCTCAGCTCTGGTACATACGGCGTCGGCAGCCCAGTATCGACACATGCTGATGCACCAGGGACTGGGCCTCGAGACGTTCAACGACCTGCCGCGTCGCAAAGCGGTGCACGCACTGTACGAGTGCTGCTGCTCGGTGGCATGGGCATCCCGGGTGGCCGACGGCCGCAGCTACCGCTCGAGGGCCCACCTGTTCTCGGCCTCCGACGCAGAACTGGCGGAGTTGTCGAACGCAGATATCGATTCGTTGGCCGCGACGCTGCCGGAGCCCGGCAAAGTGTGCACGGCCATGGACTCGAACACCCGCGGAGCGCTGGTCAGCGCCGCTCACGTCTACCACGAGCGCTTCGGGTACCCGTACGTGGCGAGTGTGATGTTCGCACCGGAGGGCTTCGAGCCACGTGAGATCTTGGTGGATCTGGGTCACCGTCTCGACAACGACGACCGAACCGAACGCAAAGTGATGCGCAACGAGCTGGCCGAGGTCAACCGCATTCGACTCGAACGTCTGCTGGGTCCCGAGGGTGGTTGGCCCCAGTACTGAGTTCCACCCAGTACTGAGTTCTCACCAGTACTGGGGTGACCCGTACAGCGGTTAGCAGTATCGAGAGGCTCAGCCGAAGAGGCCGACGACCCGACCGATCAATCCACCGGCGATCAGAATGGCCAACAGCGCCACGACGACGATGATGGCGATCGGCATCACCCGGCTACGCTGCGGCGGTTCGTGATTCGGTCCACCGACTGCTGTCTCGGCAGGAGGAGTATCGCCCGGCTTCACACCGCCGCCTGGCTCGAGGCCGGCAGTCTCATCGGGATCGGGATTCTGAGCAGTCATGTTTTTCGTTGTACCCGATCGCCCATCCCTCAATCGAAATGTGCCCTAGCTATCGCTCCGGCGAACAGTTCGGACACCGCGTCGGCGATGACCGATTCGTCGATGTCCTCCGGATCCACCGAATGTTCGACGGCCAATCCGGAGATCAATGCCGTCAGTGACGTCGCGAGGCGTCGGGCATCGAATTTCTCGCCGACGCCCCACTGGTCCGCGCGTTCTGCGATGAGTCGCTCGAGCTCGCGCCGCAGCGCACGGCGGTCGGTTCGGTAGCGCTCGGCGACGGCCGGATCGCGTCCGGCAAGGATTCCGAATTCGACGGTCAGCAGAGGCCAGCGCGGTTCGGCGACCACCCACGAGGCGATCTCGTTGCCGCCCGCTCCTGCTGCTGCACCCGAGTCCAGATCGGAGATGTGAGCCAGCACGCGGGCCGCGAGGTCGAGTGAGCGTTTGGCGAGCAACTCGGCGAACAGCGCTTGCTTGGACTCGAAGTTCGAGTAGACGGCCCCCTTCGTGAAGCCGGCGCGGTCGGCGATATCAGTGAGTTTGGCGGCCGCATAACCGCGTTCGGTGAACTCGTCGGCAGCGGCGGCGAGCAGTCGGTCTCGTACGTCGGCACGCTGCGGTCGTCGCTGCGACTGTGTCGACTCCCACTTTTCTTGCCCGTCTGCAATCACGATACCTAGAGTATTGAATACCTCGGGTATCGACAAGATTCAGGAGTCACCCATGCGCAAGATGTCCTTGCTTGCCGCCGCAGTCCTGGTGCTGCAGCTCGGCTTCATCCTCAGCTACGTCTCGGCGTTCCACGAGCCGACACCCCACGCGATCCCGATTGCGGTGGTGACCGAAGCCGGTCTCCCCGAGGGACTCGATCAGCAGACCGCCGATCGCCTCGACGCCATCGAGAGCACACCCCTCGACGCACGCACCGCAGCCGACACCGCCGAGGTCCGATCCTTGCTGCGCGACCGAGACATCCTCGGGGCGTATGTCGTCGGGGCGAACGGAACCGACACGCTCATCACCGCCGGCGCGGCAGGCAGCTCCGAGGCAACCGCCTTGCAGTCGATCTTCACCGAGGTCGATGCCGCCCAGGGCCGCCAGTTCGTGGTCCGCGACGAGATCCCGGTCGGGGTGCACGACAACCGGGGCCTGTCCGGGTTCTACCTCTCGGTCGGCTGGGTCGTCGGCGGCTATCTACTGGCCGCGGCGTTCGGACTGCTCATCGGAGCACCGTCCTCACGCCGCGAAACCTGCATCCATGTCGGTATTCTCGCGGTGTACTCACTTGCCTCCGGCGCACTCGGGGCGTTCCTCACCACCCACGTCCTGGAAACCTTTGCCGGACATTGGTTCCCGCTCACCCTGCTGGGAACCGGCGTGGTCTTCGCCACCGGACTGGTCACCATGGGTCTTCGCGCACTGATCGGCGTCGCGGCAGTGCCCGCCGCGATCGTCCTGTTCGTGATCCTCGGAAACCCCAGTGCAGGAGGCGCTTTCGGTTCCGATGTTCTGCCATCCCTGTACTCCTCGATCGGACGGTGGATCACCCCGGGCATCGGCACCGAGGGCGTGCGCAGCATCGTGTACTTCTCCGGACACGGGCTGGGTCAACCGGCACTCGCACTGGCGCTGTACATCCTGGTCGGTTCACTGCTGATGGGCGCGGCAACACTGCGCCGACGGTCCTCGCACGACACGGTCGTCGCACGCGAAACCAGTAAAGTGTGATCCCATGACCGCCACCTTCCCGCTGCCACTGCCCGATCTCGCCGTCCGCACTCTGGGAGGCGCAGTCGTGTGGGCGAACGACGAGACGTTCGCGGAGAAGGAGAACCTCGTCAGCCCGGGCAAAGCCGACTATTCGACGGCGACGTTCGGACACAAGGGGCAGATCTACGACGGATGGGAGACGCGTCGGCGACGCGAGGCCGGTTACGACGAAGCCATCGTGCGGCTCGGGGCACCCGGAGTCGTATCGGCGATCGTCGTCGATACCTCGTGGTTCACCGGTAACTACCCGCCGGAGATCTCGGTCGAAGCCGCCGAGGTCGAGGGTTTTCTCTCCCCGGACGAGCTACGCACGCAGGTCGAGTGGACCACCATCGTCGCTCGCAGTCCGGTGAACGGTGACAGCGAGAACAGGTTTCAGGTTTCCTCCGACGCCCGGTGGACGCACGTGAAACTGTCGATCTACCCCGACGGCGGAGTGGCTCGACTGCGGGTGCTGGGCCGCGGCAAGCCCGACCCGAGGTTCCTCGCGGCCGGGCCGGTGGATCTGGCCGCTCTCGAGAACGGTGCCTACGTCTCGGCGTGTTCCAACATGTTCTACAGCTCCCCCAACAACCTGCTCTTCCCCGGTCCGCCGCGGTCGATGGGTGAGGGATGGGAGACCTCGCGTCGACGCAACGACGCCAACGACTGGGTGCAGGTGCAGTTGGCGGGCACCGGACTCGTCCGCCTCGCCGAGCTCGACACCACGTGCTTCCTCGGCAACGCACCGGGTGCCGCGTCGTTGCGCGGGCGACTCGGCGACGGTGAGTGGATCGAACTGCTGCCGCGAACGGCGCTACAGCCCGATACCCGTCATCGCTTCGTCCTCGACCACGAGACTCCGGTCTCGGAGGTGCGGATGGACATCTTCCCCGACGGCGGCATGGCGCGATTGAGACTGTTCGGTGATCTCGACATATCTGCGTAAACGGTCGCGGGGCAATAAAGTCGGGGCATGTCCCGGCTACTTCATGCGAATGCAGCCCATGTTGCCGACACCCTGATTTCTCGTGGTCATCACGGGGTGGTGGTGACCAGTCCGGAGGGCACCCACACCGCCGCCGATGCTGCTGCGGCACTGGGCGTGAATGTGGGTGCGATCGTGAAGTCGATGGTGTTTCTGCTCGACGACGAGCCGGTGCTGTTGCTGGTGTCGGGAGCGCACAATGTTCATCTCGAGCACACGGGTGAGCGTCTCGGTGGCAGGTTGGCCCGGGCCGATCTCGACACAGCCAAGCATGCGACCGGGCAGCCGATCGGTGGTATCGCACCGGTCGGCCACCCCACGAACCTCGATACCTTCGTGGATCAGGATCTGGCCGGGTACGCCGAGTTGTGGGCCGCGGCGGGCCACATCGACACGATTTTTCGGTCGACGTACAGCGAGTTGTTGCGGATCACCGCGGGCCTGGCGATCGACGTCACCTGACCGACGTGCCGGTACCGCGAGGACTCAGGACGCGAGCGTCGGCACGATGTTCGATTCGCCGAGGACCTCGTCGACGATGTCGATATCGAAGCGGGTGCCGCGCGATCCCAGCAGCGGGAGTACCTCGGAGCCCAGGAACGTCGACTGCCGATCCACATCGCCGTGGACCTGCAACGTGACCCCGTCGGCCACGTCGGCCGCGGTGACGTCGGAAATCAGACTGGCCAACCCCGACGGAGTGCCGACGTAGCGGATGGACGACGGGCTGGTCGGCGCGTCGAGACCGGCGAACTCGCGACGAGCTGTGCGAGCGTCGGCCGCGATATGGATCTCGAGGTCGAGGAACACCGCGGTACCTTCGGCGGATTCGCCGCGTTCGACGGCTTCGGCGCGCAGCCTTGCGCGTTGTTGCTGCGCTTCCCGCAGGTCGGAAGCCTGAATTCGGACAACGTCCGCGTCCGGTGCCACGGTCAGTTCGGACCAGATCGAATCGAATTCGACGGCGATGCGGGTGTGATTGTGCGACATGAGTGGTGTCCTGGTTCTAGAAGTCGGAGAACGCATTCGGTCGGAGCGGAGCCGAAATCGAACACGACCCGGACGCCGTGCGGCACAGATCCACATATCTGTTGCACCAGTGACGGTTGCCCTGCCACACGACACTCATGGTCATGAAGCCATGCTAACCGTCCGAGGGGGTGCACGGGGATCCAACCCCGGCCGCGCGGGGCCCACCCACCCCGGCCGCCCCGTCGACCAGGCCCGGGAATGGCCGAGGATCCGGCACGGGATTCCACCAGCCGGCGTCCTCTTCGTAATGCCAGTTCGGGCCCGACGCGACCAGGGCGGCCAGGGCGTCGACGAGTCGGTCGACATCGGCGGCGGAGCTGCCGAGGCCGATGCTGGCTCGTACCGCGCCGTCCGCGTGCCCGAGCCGGCTCAGCAGCGGATGCGCACAGAATTTTCCGTCTCGAACGCCGATTCCGTGCTCGGCGGACAGGTACGCAGCCACCTCGCCGGGGTCGCGTCCGGCCACGGTGAAGGTGACGATGCCGACGGTGTCGGGTGCGTCGGCCCACACCTGAAGTAATTCGACGCCGTCCAGTGCCGCCAGGCCGGTCCGCAACCGGGACGACAATTCGTGTTCGTGAGCCTGCAGCTCGGCGTCGTCGAATCCCGCGATGGCTTCGCAGGCCGCGGCCAGAGCGGCGACTCCCAGCACGTTGGGGGTGCCTGCCTCGTGCCGCTGCGGGGCCGGGGCCCAGTCGGTGTGCTCGATGCTCACCCTGCGCACCGCTCCGCCGCCGGCCAGGTGCGGCGTGCCGACGTCGAGCCAATCACGTTTTCCCACAAGCACTCCCGCTCCGAACGGTGCGTACAACTTGTGTCCGGAGAAGGCGAGGTAGTCCACGTCGAGGGCGGCGATGTCGATACGGCGATGCGGAACCAACTGAGCACCGTCCACCACGATCCGCGCGCCGTGCCGATGCGCCAGCGCGGCGAGCTGCTCGATCGGGAGGACTTCACCGGTGACATTGGATGCACCCGTGATCGCCAGCAGTGCAGCGGGTTTCGCGGCCAGCTCGGCATCCAGGCGGTCGATGGTCTCGGCCAGTGTGGACGCGGCCACCACCACCCGGCGATCGCGCCACGGCAGCAGATTCGCATGGTGCTCGATATCGAGTACCACTGTCTCGCCCGGCACACACGCAGCCAGCAGGTTCAGCGAGTCGGTGGTGTTGCGGGTGAACACCACCACCGAATCCAGTTGCGCACCAACGAAATCGGCGACGGTCACCCGAGCTTTCTCGTAAGCTGCCGTCGAGACGCGGGATGCGTAGCCGGCCCCTCGATGCACACTCGAGTAGAACGGCAGCAATTCCGCTATTCGATCGGTCACCGCGGACAGTGCCGGCGCGCTCGCCGCGTAGTCGAAGTTCGCGTACGCGGCGGTGCCGCCCTGCACCAGGGGAACCTGCAGATCCGTGCCCGAAACAGGGGCAAAAGGAGTGCAGGGACGGGAGAGTACAGATGTCATGACAGATCAAGCCCTCACGTTCGAGGGACCCGCAACCGAAGATTGTGTTGAACGAGTCCGCGCTTGCCGCACCGGATTTCCGGCTGCAGCCTGGTCGTCACCCGGAGCACCCCGCCGCGAAGGAGGGTTGCCGACCAGCAAGCCGGGGCTCGATGCTGGTACTCGTGACCGTGGAAAAGACAATGACAAACTCGCTGCAGTTTTGTCAAGCCGGGACTCGGCCACGAGCCGCAGTAGGATTTCCGCGGTGGGAACACGCGCTCGTTCACCTGCTGGCCAACAGAACGTGAGATAACCAACGACGCTGCTGCTCACCAGCACCACAGAGTCACTTGCCACCGCAGAGTTGCTTGCAAACGAATGAGAAGGACGCCCGGTTGTCTGTGCATCAAGAGAACGATCTGCCGGGTTCGAGCGCGGACACCGCGCCTGCACCGGCGGTGTTTCTTCGCTCGTCTCTCGCTCCGCCCGCCCGGACGCTCATCGACGTTCTCCGCGATACGGCCCATCGTTTTCCCGACGCCCCCGCCATCGACGACGGTGCCGTGTCGGTCAGCTATTCCGAATTGTTGGACGACATCGCCGAGGGCGCCCAGTGGCTCGCCGATGCCGGCGTCCGGCGCGGCGATCGCGTCGGCATCCGCATGCCGTCCGGTTCCTTCTCCCTCTACGTCGCCATTCTGTCGATCCTCGCGGCCGGTGCCGCGTACGTACCGGTCGACGCGGACGATCCCGAGGAGCGAGCCGAGCTGGTCTTCGGCGAGGCGAAGGTGACGGCCATCGTCACCGCAGGCGGTATCGCCGCCGGTACCGCCCCCAAGCAGGATGTCCCCCAGGATGCCGGGCGACCGCCCACTCCCGAGGACGACGCCTGGGTCATTTTCACCTCGGGTTCGACGGGCACTCCCAAGGGCGTCGCGGTCAGTCATCGCAACGCGGCTGCGTTCGTGGACGCCGAGGCGCGCATGTTCTTGCAGAAGGATCCGTTGGGCCCGGGCGACCGAGTGCTCGCCGGCCTGTCGGTGGCGTTCGACGCGTCGTGCGAGGAGATGTGGTTGGCGTGGCGGCACGGCGCTTGCCTGGTGCCGGCACCGCGTTCGCTGGTGCGGTCCGGCTTCGACCTCGGTCCCTGGCTGGTCTCCCGCGACATCAGTGTCGTCTCGACGGTGCCGACCCTGGCGTCGCTGTGGCCGGCGGTCGCACTCGAAGCGGTACGACTGCTCATCTTCGGCGGCGAAGCATGCCCCCCGGAGCTCGCCGAGCGGCTCGCCGTCGAGGGACGCGAGGTGTGGAACACCTACGGCCCCACCGAAGCGACGGTCGTGGCATGCGCGGCGATCATGGACGGGACGGGTCCGGTCCGCATCGGTCTGCCCCTCGATGGCTGGGACCTGGCGGTGGTCGACGCGTCGGGCACTCCGGTCCAGGTCGGTGAGGTCGGTGAACTCGTCATCGGTGGTGTCGGCCTGGCCCGGTACCTCGACCCGGCCAAGGACGCCGAGAAGTACGCTCCCATGCCCTCTCTCGGGTGGGACCGGGCGTATCGCAGCGGTGATCTGGTCAAGCTCGAGCTCGAGGGCCTGCTCTTCCAGGGTCGCGCCGACGATCAGGTCAAGCTCGGTGGTCGACGCATCGAGCTCGGCGAGATAGACAATGCGTTGCAAGCACTTCCGGGCGTCAGCGGTGCGGCCGCGGCCATCCGCAAGACCGGTGCTGGTAATTCGGTTCTAGTCGGCTACCTCGCCAGTACCGACCCCGATTTCGATCTGGAGGCAGCCCGCGCGTTGTTGGCCGAGCACCTGCCGTCGGCGCTGGTTCCGCGGCTCGCCCTGGTCGAGGAGATGCCCACACGTACCTCGGGCAAGGTCGACCGCAATGCGCTGCCGTGGCCGCTGCCCGGCATGGCGGGGGCCTCGGCACTCGGAGGTACTGCGGGGTGGGTCGCCGAGTTGTGGACCAACATCCTCGGCGCTCAGGTCAACGACGAGAACGCCGATTTCTTCGCCAACGGCGGCGGATCGCTCTCGGCCGCGCAGTTGGTGACGGCGCTGCGCGAGCGGTTCCCCGAGGTCACCGTCGCGCAGTTGTACGACCACCCCCGATTGGGTTCGCTCGCACAGTATCTCGACGACTTGAAGCCCGTCGTCGAGGCCATTCCACGCGAGGTCGCCCCCACTTCACGACCGGCCCAGTGGGCTCAAATTCTGGCGACGGTTCCGCTGACCACCTTGACCGGGCTGCAGTGGGTCACCTGGTTGGGATTGCTGTTCAACGTCATGTCGTGGTTCGGCGACGTGCCGTGGGCTCCCACCCTGTCGTGGTGGTGGGTTCTGCTCGCCTTCGTTCTGTTCATCACCCCGGTCGGACGAATGGCGATCTCGGTAATCGGATCCCGCATCCTGCTCTCCGGCTTGAAACCCGGCGCATACAAGCGCGGCGGCAGCATGCACATACGGCTTTGGGCGGCAACGAGATTGACCGATGCCAGCGGTGCCTCCAATCTTTCGGGTGCACCGTGGATGGTCTACTACGCGCGCGCTCTCGGCTCGAAGATCGGCAAGGGAGTAGACCTGCACACGCTGCCTCCGGTCACCGGCATGCTGGAGCTGGGCGACGGCTGTTCCATCGAACCCGAGGTCGATCTGTCCGGGCACTGGATCGACGGCGATCTGGTCTACATCGGCGGAATCGAGATCGGTGCCGGCGCCACCGTCGGGGCTCGTTCGACGCTGCTGCCGGGAACCAAGGTCGGTAAGAACGCGGTCGTCACCGCCGGCTCGGCCGTCGTCGGCCGGGTGAAGGCCGGGCAGATGTGGTCGGGTTCGCCGGCGCAGAAGGTCGGCAAGGCCGATCATCCGTGGCCCGCCGAAACGCCTCCGCGAGCGACGCACTGGGTACTCGCGTACGGCGTCGCATCGCTGTTCCTGTCCGGTATGGCGCTGTTCTCGATCGCCGTGAGCCTGGTGCTGATGGGCTGGTGGATTCACACCGCCGACTCCGTACTCGACGCCTTCTCACGAGGACTGGTGATGCTGCCCGTCGCCACGGTGGTGTCGCTGGCGGTGTTCGCGCTGATCACCGTCGTCGCGGTCCGGTTGCTCAGTATCGGACTCGTCGGCGGCTATCACCCGGTTCGCAGCCGCATCGGCTGGCAGGTCTGGGCCACCGAACGGTTGATGGATTCCGCGCGCACGTTCCTGTTCCCGCTCTACGCATCCTTGCTGACGCCGCATTGGCTTCGGCTCCTCGGCGCGAAGATCGGTAAGGACGTCGAGGCGTCGACCGTGCTGATGATTCCCAAGTTCACCACCGTCGCCGACGGCGCGTTCCTGGCCGACGACACCATGGTCGCCAGCTACGAACTCGGCGGCGGCTGGATGCATCTGGGCGACGCCAAAGTGGGCAAGCGTGCGTTCCTGGGCAACTCCGGCATGACCGGGCCCGGGCGTACCGTCCCGAAGAACGGTCTGGTCGCCGTGTTGTCCGCGACCCCGGACAAGGCCAAGTCCGGTTCATCGTGGCTCGGTAGCCCACCGGTGCGGTTGCGCCGGGCCGCCGGCAGCGCGGATTCGTCCCGCACGTTCGATCCGCCCAGGAAGCTGAAGGTCGCGCGCGCGCTCGTCGAGACATGCCGATTGATTCCTGTCGTCGTGACGTTCGGCATCGGACTCGGAGTGTTGTTCGGACTCACTGCCATCGCCGACTCCGTCGGATACTGGCCGGCCGCACTGCTGAGCGGAGTTGTTCTGCTCGTCGCCGGCTTCGTGGCTGCCGCAGTGTCGGCGGCAGCGAAGTGGCTGTGGGTGGGCCGTATCGGCAAGACGGACCACCCGCTGTGGAGCTCGTTCGTGTGGCGCAACGAGGTGGCCGACACGTTCGTCGAGACCGTCGCCGCACCGTGGTTCGCTCGCGCCGCCGAGGGCACCGCGGTACTCAACATGTGGCTGCGGTGGCTCGGGGCGGACATCGGCCGAGGTGTGTGGTGCGAAACGTACTGGCTGCCGGAGGCAGATCTGGTGACGTTGGCCGACGGCGCGACGGTGAACCGAGGGTGCGTTGTGCAGACGCACCTGTTCCATGATCGGATCATGTCCATGGACACGGTCGATCTCGGCGCGGGCGCAACCCTGGGACCGCACTGCGTCGCGCTCCCGGCATCGGGTATCGGCGACGGCGCAACGGTGGGTCCCGCCTCCCTGGTGATGCGCGGCGATACGGTTCCCGCGCATACTCGTTGGCAAGGCAATCCGATCGCGCCGTGGGCCAAGGGTGATCCCTTTCCTCGGATTCGCGACGACCGAAACGAGGGGTGATCTTCCGTGCCCGACAGATTGGTGGCGCCGGTGTTCGACGTCGATGCCAACGACAATCCGATCGATACGTATCTACCGCAGAACGGCAACCGCGGCTACCGCGTCTCGCGCTACGAACTCGACCTCGAATACAAGGTCGAGAGCAACCGGTTGACGGGTAAGGCGAAGATCACCGCCGTCACCACCGCGACGGTGTCGAAGTTCGCGCTCGACCTCGGTCCGGCGTTGAGCGTGTCGAAGGTGTCGGTCAACGGTTCGCGTTCGGTGAAGTTCACCCACCAGCGCGGGAAGTTGAAGATCACCCCGGCCAAGCCCATCGCCTCGGGCGCGGCGTTGGTGGTGACGGTGACGTACGGCGGAACTCCCAAGCCCATCGACGGCGTGTGGGGTGAGGTCGGCTGGGAGGAGCTCACCGAGGGTTCGCTCGTCGCGAGCCAGCCCAACGGCGCTGCGTCGTGGTTCCCGTGTGACGACCATCCGGTGTCCAAGGCCAGCTACGGCATCACCATCACCACCGATTCGCCGTACTACGCGGTGGCCAACGGAACGTTGGTGCGCAAGCAGACTCGCGCCAGCCGCACCACTTGGGTGTACGAGCAGCCCGAGCCGATGGCCACGTATCTGGCGACCATTCAGATCGGACCGTACGAGCATCGCATCGTCAGCCCGGGTCCGGTGCCGATGAAGGCGATCACTCCCCCACGACTGCGCGCACAGTTCGACCACGATTTCGGCCGTCAGCCGCAGATGATGGACACCTTCGTACGGCTTTACGGCCCATACCCTTTCGCGTCGTACACCGTGGTGGTGACCGACGACGATCTCGAGATTCCGATCGAGGCACAAGGGCTGTCGATCTTCGGTGCCAATCACTGTTCGGGCTCCCGGTACTACGAGCGTCTGGTGGCGCACGAATTGGCGCACCAGTGGTTCGGCAATTCTCTGACCCTCGGCAAGTGGGCCGACATCTGGCTGCACGAGGGATTCGCGTGCTACTCCGAGTGGATCTGGGCCGAGAACTCCGGTGGCGCAACGGCTCACGAGAAGGCCAAACGGGCGCACACGATTCAGCGCGGCCTCGATATGGACCTGCAACTCACCGATCCAGGCTCGGCCCGCATCTTCGACGACCGCGTCTACAAGCGCGGCGCACTGGCCCTGCATGCACTACGACGCACCATCGGCGACGAGCGATTCTTCGGCCTCATCCAGGAATGGACCTCCAAATACCGCTATTCGACGGTGGCGACCGCGGACTTCACCGACCTCGCCTCGCGCTTCGGTTGCCCTCGAAGCCTGTGGGACGCATGGTTGGTCGATACGCAGTTGCCGTCGCTGCCGTAGGTCCAGCGGCTCGGATCGACTCCCCAGTTTCGGAAATGTGCCTCCGATCGGAGGCATATTTCCCAGTTCGGGGAGCAGATTGCCGTCAGCTGGAGCCGAGCGACTGTGCCAGACCCACGACCACACAGCCGTACATCGCTACGGTCGCCGATGCCTGACGCCAGAAGCCGCGTGGGAACGACGCCGCCCAGCGTCCTCTGCCATCGAGTTGCAGATCGCACGGGAAGTCGCTGATGATCATCGCTGCGGCCGGTTGTTTCGAGTGGGCAAGTACCACTCCGGTGGTGAACGGCAGACCCCGAACGAACAGGTGACCGCGAGACGCCCCGGCCCGGTACCGGACTGCAGACTCGGTCACAGTTCCCGTGTACCAACGTCGTTGGACGTTCCATCCGGTCGCGTGCGCCAGCCGAAGATTGGATTCGCCGCGCAGGGCAGTGTCGACGGTGTCGACGTCGGCGATCACTCCCCAGCGCAGCATCGACCCCCACCGGGCGATCCGTCGGTAGCGCGACACCAGCGCGCCGAACAGCACGATCGCAAAGACGTACGGCACCACCGACGGATGCTCGGCCCAGCAGGCGGCCGACACGATCACCGCGACGAGAAACCAGTACGCCTCTCGCCGGTTCCAGACCGTGGCACCGGCGAGCACCACCGTCGGAGGCACTCGGTGCGGCGGGGCAGTGCGGGAGGACGCCGGCATGATGCCGCTGATCCTAGAGCCGAACCGGTCAGTGCGCACCCACTCGCGGAGTGCTCTGTCTCTTCGGACAGTGGCCGATACCTACGTATCATCCACTGATGACGAAACGGGGCTGGGGACTTGTCGTTGCAGTGACGCTGGCTGTCGCTCTCGTGTCTCTCGCCTCGAATGTCACCACCGTGAGCCAGTTGTCCGCTGAGGCGAACACAGTGCTGGCCGTGCGCTCGACGTTCAGCAAGGTAGTGAATTCCGGTGCCGTGTGGGCCGGTCTGCCCATCCTGTGCGGTTGGCTGGTCCGACGTCCGGTGCACGGGTTCGCGGCGGGCATCGTAGCGAGCCTGCTGGCGTTGGTGGTGCACTACGGCGTGGGGCAAATTTTCGGAATGTTCGACGAGACCGTGTGGGCGGGCAACCGGTTCTGGTTCGCTCTTGCCCTCGTCCTGGGCGGCCCGCTGGGGCTGATCGGCGCGGTTGCGCGAACCGATGGCCTCTCGGGGGCGATCGCGCGGCTCGTCGTCCCTGCCGGGGCGATCATCGAACCGTTCTTTCGGGGCATGTTCAGCGTGCCGGCGATCCTGCCGTGGCCCGAGCGCTTCTCCAATGTCGCCGCCGGCATCGTTCTCCTCGTGGCGGGAATTGCGGGTGCCGGGGTGCTGATCCGCAAGCGGAGCAAGCAGTTCCGCGGCCCTAAGGCAAGTGAGCAGACGTCTTCGCCCGCACCACAAGACCGCAGATTCCGGCCATCACCGCGCCGAATCCGAAGATGATGGGGTACGTGACCACCCCGGGCCAGGTCTCGGTCAGCGCGGAGAGCACAGCCGGCACCGCGAACCCGAGGTACGTCAGCGAATAGAACACTGCGGTCAGGCCGGCGAGATCATCAGGGCCCGCAATGCGTTGCACCTCTTGCAAACCCGAGACCAAGGCCATGCCGTATCCGCAGCCCAGCACCGCGGCTGCGATCAATGCTGCGGCAATGGTGAGCACCGATGCCGCCCACGCCGCCACCGCCATGCCGACCACCAGCAGAGTCAGCGCAACCAGAGCGCCGCGTGCATTGGCGGGGGTGTCGATGCGACGCCCGACGGCCTGGATCGCGAACCCGGAACCGAGGGCGATCACCGCCATCGCGGCCGAGAGGGCGACGGGGTAGCCGCCACCGGGCTCGTCGGCCAGGGCGTCGGCCATCAGCGACGGCAGCACTGCGTACGCGACACTCGCGGCACCGAACACCCATGGTGCCAACGGCAACACGACGAACAGGAAGCGTCGATGCGACGCCGACGGAATCCTGAGATCGTCGACAAGACTCTTTCTTTTCGACGACGCCGCGGCGGCGCGTGTCTCCGGGACCGACAGCATGCCGACGAATGCGGCGATGCAGATCAGCACGTGCACGCTGTAGGCGAGGTGCGTCGGCCAGGGTGCCCACTGCGCGAGCACCCCGGCGACTCCGGCACCGAGCGCGAAACCCGCAGTCAGCGACATCGCGGCCCGTCGCGCTCCGGCACCGGGCTTGGCGGCGGCGTCGCGGCTGGAGAGTTCCTTGACCCAACTACCGCCGACGGCCATACCTATTCCGAGCGCGATGCCACTGAGCACGCGGCCGCCGAAGAGCATGACGGCGCTGTCGGGTCCGAGTGCGATCAGAATGGACCCCGCCGCGGCAATTGCGGGCGCGGGCAACATGATCGGGCGTCGGCCGAGTCGATCCGACAGCGGACCGCAGATCAACATCGCCGGAATGATGCCGAGGACGTAGGCGAACAGGAACGTATCGACCACCACGGCGGAGAAGCCGTGATCGAGTCGGTACATCACCAGCAGCGGCGTGAACTCGTTGCCGCCCCAGGCGACGGCGAACATGCCGACAGCAACCAGCAGCCAGCGTTTGGCCGTCGTTTGCTGCAATTCTTCGTCGATCATTGCCTCGGTCATCGTGCTCCCCCTCTGTCTGTGCGCAGGCCGTGCACCCCGAGCATGTGCTGTTCGACGGCCCGCTCGAATTCGTCTGCGTCGCCGGCCTCGATCAGGTCGGTGAGTCGGCGATGGTCGTCGACGATGCGTGAAATCTGACCCGGGTCACGGGTCAGGGACGCCGTCGTCATCCGCCGCTGCCGCTCGCGAAGTCCGTCGTAGAACGCGTCGAGCAAAGGGTTGTTCCCCGCGCGGACGACGGTGCGATGGAAATCTGCGTCGGCGGCACTGAACTCGGCGGCGGTGCCGTCGACTGCCAGCTTTTCCTGGGTTCGCAGGTTCTCGCGAAGCGCATCCACCACTCGTGAGCGGGCACCGGTGTCGCCGATGAACGCTCGAACACTGCCCGCCTCGACGAGTCGACGCGCGTCGACGACACTTTCCGCCTCCCCCACTGCGATCGGAACGACCAGCGCCCCGCGCTTGGGATACAAGCGCATCCAGCCTTCGACCTGTAACCGCAGAAACGCCTCGCGTACGGGGGTGCGACTGATCTCGAGCCGCGTTGCGATCTCGCCTTCACTGACGAGCTCTCCGCCGGGCAGTTCCCCCGACACGATGAGCTCCTTGACCGTCGCATAGGCCGTATCGGCGGCTGATCTCGTCTCGGACACAACATAGATACTAGATGCGTCTCAGCAATCCACCAACTTGCAGCCCCCGAAAGGGCCACTCAACGTGACATCGACCGCCGGACTGCGCCTGTGGGTCGTTCCGCAGGCTTCACTCCCGTCCACCACATGTCACATTGACTCCCCGAGGGGCTCGAGAAAAGCCAGCGGTCAGGGCACCCAGTGCCGCGCGGCGATGTCGTCGATCACCGGATCCCCGTCGGGTGCCGCGTCCAGTGCTTCGAGGTCGTCGCGCAAGGCGTTGAGGCGCGGATCGTCGCCCTCGGCCTGCTCGGCGGGGGTCCCACCGTCGTCCGCGAGTTGCGCCAGCAGTTTCGCCCGAACCCGATCCCTCAGTGAGTCGCTCATTCGTCGTCACCCTTCTTGAACACGCGTCGGGCCGTGGGGATGAGTGCGATCAGCACACCCACCAGCACGATGATCGAGAAAATTTCCAGCAACACAGTTACTCCCAGGGTTTCAGGTCGGGGCGATTGCGGTGCCCCACGGGGTGTTGCGCACCACGGTGAACACGGCCAACAGAGCCACCCCGACGACAATGGTCGGGCGATTGAGGCGAGGCAACGCGAGAGGCGTCTGCATCCATCCAGCCCTGATCCACAGAGCCCACACCCCGACCGCGACGACGCCGAACAGCACCGCCACGACGTTGCTCGACGCGGCCGCCGCGATATCGCCGCGGGTGAGGTCGCCCAGAGCGCGGGTGGCTCCGCATCCCGGACACCACAGTCCGGTGAGAGCGTGGAACGGGCACGGCAGGTACGTCGAGGTTCGGGGGTCGCGTACGTGCAGCAGTACTGCCCCACCGACCGCGGCGGCCGCTACTCCCAGGGGTGCGGCGATGCTGCGAGTCCGGGTTGCCATGACTACCAGTCCATCACGGTTCGACGATGATCGTCGCCGTCATGTCGGGGTGCGGGGTGCAGTGGTAGGTGTAGGTACCCGCGGTGTCGAAGGTGTGGGTGAACTGTCCCGTCTGCATCAGTTCGCTGCGGAAGGACTTGTCGTCGGCTACGACGTTGTGGGCCAGAGCGCGGTCGGCGAACACCCACGTCACGGTCTCGCCGGCACTGATCGTCAGAGACTGCGGCGTGAACATCCGGTCGGCGACGGTCACCTGGTTCTCGGCGGCGGGCTCGGGGGGTGCGGCCGGGGTGGTTGCGGTGGAGCAGGCAGTGGCAGCCAACGTGATCGACAGTGCCGCGAACAATCCGAGTGCCTTCATGTCTTCGACGGTACCGAAGCTCTCCGGTTCAGCAGGTAGGCCGCCGTCAGCGCGATCGAGCGGTCCTCGTCCTGGGCCAAGCTGCGCAGGGCCTCCGCCGCGGCGGTACCCGGAATGCTGGCCAACGCCTGGGTCACCCGCAGACGCACCGGCATCTCGCGCGGCCCGGCCAGCAGAGCGGCGACCGTCGACTCGGCGGAACCGAGCTCACCGAGGGCATCTGCCGCGTCCACGTCGTGGTCGCCCTCGAACACCATCGTGATCAGTGTCGGGATCGCGTCGCCGATGCCTCGCGCCGCAAGCTCCAACGCCGCGACACGTCGTATCCGGTCGTCGTCGTGCCCCAGCGCCTCACCGAGCAACTCCGTTGCGTCGGGATGTGGAATTTCGACGACGGTGTCGACGGCGCGACGACGCACCTCGGGATCCGGTGAGTCGAGGCCCTGCCGCAGTGTCGCCACCGCGTCGCTTCCGGTCTGGGCAAGTGCCCATCGCAGGGCGCCGGCCACATTGGTGGCGGGCTCGCGCAGCACCGCCTCGGCCAGAGTCCGTGCCGGAACGGAGCGATCTCCGACGGAGGACAACGCCGCGGATTGCCGCTTCCCCGCACTCACCGAGTTCAGGTCGCCCAGCAAACCGATCACACCGAGCACGTCCTCCCAATCCTCCGGCCGGGAGCTGCCGATACGACGCAAGTGCGCCAGCAGTTCGGTATCGCGGGCGATGCGTTCTTCGGCTCGGGCGGCGAGCTCGTCGACGAGTCCCGTCGCCGCGAAACTCGGGTCGTCGAGTGCGCGCCCGACGTCGTGCAACGACAGACCCAGCGAACGCAGCGATTCGACATGGAACAGGCGGCGGACGTCGGCCGGGGAGTATTCGCGGTAGCCGGTGCCGCTCCGCGAGGTCGGCTGCACGAGCCCGAGCTTGTCGTAGTGCCGAAGCATGCGTGCGCTGACCCCGGATCGCCGCGCCACTTCACCGATCAACATCGTTCTATTTCACCCGTCGCTTCCGTGGCACCAAGCGCATCGACGCGCTTGGCCTCGAACACGGCGAACCCGGCGTCCGGGTCTCGGAGCAAAGCCTCGGTAGCCTGCGCGTGCGCGCTGACCCCAACATCCTTGCTCGACGCGGCCCGGCTCAGCTCCGGCTCGATCACCGAACCGAGCGCAACCAGTGCTCGGCTCAGACTGCGCTGGACCTCCCTATCGCCTCGTCCGAGTTGGGTGGTCAACGTTGTCGCCAACCACTGCTCGCTGCCGCCTGGAACCAGCACCACCGCCGCTCGCCACGCGCTCCGAGCCACCTCGTCGTCCGGATCGCTCAGTAGTTGCTCGGTGATCACCGGCCACGCGGCCCGATCCTTGACCTTGGACAGCGTGTGCAATGCCTGGCTGCGGGCCTGGGCGTTGCCGATGCGGACTTCCTGCATCAGGCGAGGAACCGTCGACGACGCTGGGTACCGAATCAACGCCCACGTCAACATCTCTCGCACCTGAAAGTCCTGCTCGACGGCGCATCGCTCGAACAGTGCGTCGAGAAAACGAGGCTCCGGTGCCGACCCGATGTCGAGTGCCGCCCGAAGCCGCACCGATCGATTCTGTTGCGTGAGTAATTCGATCATGGCTGTCAGCCAAGACCTTGTCACCGTGTGAAGGTCAAGCCTGACTCAGGACATCGGCCAGGGTCCGATTCATCGTGTTCAGCGCCCGTACCGCGACGCGCACCGACCCGGTCGAGTTCGCGCTGGTCAGCAACACATCCGATACTGTTGTGTCGGTGACCTTCTCGGGCTGATCCACATGCTTGCCCGCGACTGCCGCCTGCACTTGCCGGGCGGTGCCGCGCACCTGGATCGCTGCCTCACGCAGAGCCTGGGCCGTCTCGGGCGAGGGCATCGAGGCGGGATCGGCGCGCGAGGCGAGCACACCCGCTCGCGCCAGGGCGTGCGCGGATCTGCCACTGACGGCCAGCACCCGCAGCAGTCTCTTCGCCCCTCGCCTGCTCCGGGTCGTCGGCCCGAGCACCAGCGGCTTCCCCGCCGTCACCACGTCCTTGAGTGCGTTGTCCAGCGTGCGGGTCAACGCGACCAGGTCGGTGTCGCGACCGGGAGTGATCACCATGTCGACGCTGGTGTCGATCAAGGCATCCAGTCGATCGAGGTAGGTATCGACCTTGTCCACCAGTGTCTTTCGAGTTCCGGTCGAGAAGATGAAGTACGCGGATGCAATTCCGACGGCTCCGCCGACGGCAGTCTCGATGATCCGCAGTTCGAGAACCTCGATGCTGAACGTGCCGAGCAACCCGTAGAGCATCGCCAGCAGGATGGTCACGAAGAACGACAGCAGCGCGTAGGCGACGGTCACCAGATAGAACGCGAAGAACACGCAGACGACGATCAACGCCAACTGAACGGGCTGATCGTGACCCACGAGCGCAGCGATCACCACTCCGGCCAGCACTCCCGCCATCGTGCCCAGAATGCGCTGGCCGGCTCTGGTGAGAATTTCGCCGCGCGTCGACGCCCCGGTGAACACCAGAAATGCCGTCAGCACGGCCCAGTACCAACGGTCCGGCGAGACTAGCTCACCCAAAACCGTTGCCGCACTGGTGGCGACGGCAACCTGAATTGCCGCCTTGGTACTGGGGTTCAGGCCGGCAGGTGTGTCCTTGTCGGCCGGCGGGGCGCTGTCCGCACGCGGACTCGACGCGACGGCCACCGCATTGGTGGTGATGTGATGAATGGCGATGTGTGCCTGCACGGCTCGTTGAGCGGACACCGTCGCGATTCCGGCGGGCGTCGACGGGTCGGCCCGTTCGGCGGCGGTGGCAGCCAACTTTCGCGCGGCCTTGAGCTGTTCCGGCGGGGGATTGTTCTGCAAGCACGATCCCAGCGCCGTGGTCGCTTGCCCCAAGGCGGTAGGCCAGGGCTTGGCGGGGTCGAGGGCCCACAGAGAACTGACGAGCTGCTCGGTGGCAATCTGGGCGTCGAACACACGCAGCGAGAGATCGGTGCTGGTGACGCTGAGCAGTTGTCCTGCATCGTGTCGGTCCAGCCAATCGTCGATCATCAAGGCGGTGTTGCCGAGCCGATCGAGTCTGCGGCGCAACAGTTCCAGGTCTCGACCTTCCCCCGCCGATGCCGCCTCGAGTACGGACACCGACACTGCGCGCATGGCGTAGAGCAGTCGCCGCACCTCCACGATCGGACGGTCCGGGAAGACGACAGCTCGAACGAACAGCGCGACGAGCATTCCGCCGACAATCGCCGCGATCAACATCGGAACCTGACCCGGCGTCGCTCGAAGGAACAACGCGAAGAAGTACGAGATGAAGGCGACCATGCCCAGCGCCGTGCCGCGCGGGCCGAATCTACGCACCCACACCGCAGCGAACAGGACCGCGATGAAGCCGACGTCTGCCACCTTGCCGAGCTGCGAGAGCAGTGCCGCGGCCGTCACCGCCGCCGACGCCGGCAGCACCAGCAGCGCCGTGGTGACGAGCCGACTGCGCTGGTCCTTGTCCTTCACCGACGCCGACGCCTGCATCGCCACCACCGTGCCGAGCATGGCAACGGTCACGGGTTGACCGATGGCGCGAGTGACGAGCAGCAGCCCGACCATGGCGAGCAAGACAGTCAGTGTCGTAGCCGAAGCACTGCGAAGCCGTACCTGCCCGGGATCCGAGGCGTCGAGAATGCGGGCGAGGCGGTTCATTCCCCGATTCTGCGCTACGGGTCAGCCTCGTGCGGCTCGGATCGCGGGGGCCGACGAATGCGGAAGCAACCTGTTCATGTCCGACGGCGTGATCAGGTCCACGGTCGCCGACTCGTCCAAGCGGTACGGCTGCGTGGAGATGATGCCCGCGAGGTGCTTGCGCAGGCGCGACATCTCGGCCCGCACGGTGATCGCGCGGCCGTCGTCGCCGAACAGATCTGCAGCCATCTGCGACGCGGTGCGCCCCTGCCGGTGGATGGCCAGCAGGTACAGAATTTCGGCGTGCCGGGGCGTCGGCTCGTGGGTCCACTCCCCCACCTCGCTGCGCACCTCGATGCGGGGCTTCTGCGAATTGCGCAGGTCGATGCGAATTCTGGTCGTGTTGCCGGAGTCTGCCACCGACTCGTCCGCAGAGTTGGTGGGTCGGACGAGCCATCCGCCTGGGAGGGGTTCGAAGTCGCACACGCCGAGCGTCGGCAGCCAGAAACGCCCCGTCGCGAGGTCCTCGGGCAGCAGGATGCGATTGCGCAGCGCCACCGATTCGACTGCCGCGACCCAGCCGTTCGCGTCGACGGCCAGCGCCGGGGAGTGCAATCGCGCCAGCATCGGTGCGGCCACCGAACGCAACCGATCGAGTGTGGACCGATGAATTTCGCGCAGTTGCAATTCCGCCAACCGGGCCACCGCGTCGACCAGGGCGATCGTGGTGGGATGTACCGTCTTGGCCGGTCCGCTGACGTCGATGGCTCCCAGCACCTGACCGGTTCGCGGATCACGGATGGGTGCGCCGGCGCAGGTCCACGAATGATGGCTTCGCACATAGTGTTCGGCGGAAAAGATCTGCACAGCTCGACGGGAGACCAGTGCCGTCCCGATGGCATTGGTACCCACCGAATCTTCCGCCCAGTTGGCCCCCTCGACGAATCCGAGACCGTCGGCGCGGTCGAGAACCGACGTCGATCCGCTCCGCCACAGCACCCGCCCGTTCCGGTCTGCGACGACGAGGATGTTGTCGCCGTCCTGCACCACCGATTCCAGGCCGCGGGCCAGATCGTCCAGGATGTCGAACAACCCCGATTCCCGACGACTGAATTCGAGATCGGACGCGTCCATCTGCCTCTCGGCCGGATTGCCCAGTTCCGGGTCGATACCCAGGGTCTGCAACCGACGCCAGGAGTCACCGATGACCTCGCGGGGCCGTGCGGGTGACTTACCGCCGGTCATGGTCGCGTCGTAGACGGCCGTGAGTATCTGCGCATAGCGGCGCGGGTCTTCACCGGCCGCCAGCGCAGGTTCGGGGCCTGTCGACTGCGTCATCACTGCCAATTGTGCTCCACCTCACAGTGCTGTGTCGAGCAGGGTTGTCGAGCATGGTCGTGGAGCAGGGCTCCCGAACAGAGTGTCGGAACAATAGGCTGCGGTCAGCGGTAGACCAGACCGCCGTCGATCAGCGGTGCCTGGCCCGTCATGTAGTCCGAGTCGGGTCCGGCGAGATACGACACGAACGCGGCGACGTCCTCGGGAGTCTGCGCACGGCCGAGCGCGATACCGCCGACGTACTTGTCGTAGGTCTCCCCCTCGGCGGCACCGGTCAGCTCCGCGAATCGCCTGTCGATGGTCACCCACATGTCGGTGCCGACGACGCCGGGGCAATATGCGTTGACGGTGATGCCGTCCGCGGCGTACTCCTTCGCCGCCGACTGGGTGAGTGCGCGCACCGCGAATTTCGTTGCGCTGTAGACCCCGAGCATCGCGAACCCGTCGTGCCCGGCGATCGAGGACGCGTTGATGATCTTGCCCTTCTGGCCGAGGGATTTGAATGTGGCTGCGGCAGCCTGTATTCCCCACAACACACCGTCGACGTTCACGGCCCAGATCTTCTTCGTGTCTTCCGGCCGAACGTCGTCGAGTGGAGCCACCTGGGCGATGCCGGCATTGTTGACGATCACGTCGAATCCACCGAGCGCTTCCCGCGCATGCTCGACGGCCGCGAACACCTGATCCCGATCACTGACGTCGGCGACGAATGTCGTTGCTTGCCTGCCTATTTCACGAACCTCGTCGGCTACCGCCGAAATCTTGTCCTCGGCCAGGTCGACGAGGGCGATGTCGTGACCGTCGTTCGCCAGCCGGAGAGCTATTCCCCTGCCGATTCCCTGACCGGCCCCGGTCACCAATACTGCGCTCATGCGGACGCTCCTGTCGACGGGTCGACCAGCACCTTCATCTTGGTGCCCGCATGCAACGCCTCGAAACCGTCGTCGATCACCCCGTCGAGCGAGATTTTGTCCACCCAGCCCGTCGTGTCGTAGTGACCCTGGCTCATCAGATCGATGACGGCCTCGTAGTCGGCGGAGGTGTAGCAGAGCGAGCCCTGGATGCGGGATTCGTTCATCACTAGCTTCTGCAGCGGCGTGGTGAGGGGCTTTTCGTAGATCGCGACGCTGACCAGTGGCTTGCGCGCACCGATGCAGCCGAGTGCGGTTTCCACCGCAGGCTGCACACCGGCAGCGTCGTAGATCGCATCGGCACCGTTGCCGTCGGTGAGATCGGCGATGAAGGCGGGCACGTCCACTGCCGTCGGATCGAGGGTCTTGGCACCGAGAGCTTCGATCGACGCGCGGCGCGTCGGCGACGGTTCGACGACGTACACGTTGTCGAGTCCTTTGCCGCGCAGCGCAAACCACAGGCCGATGCCGATGGGACCGGCACCGAAGACCATCGCGGTGTCCTCGGGCTTCGGATCACCCAGCGTCGCTGCGTGATACGCAACCGACATCGGCTCGACGAGCGCTCCGAGTTCGAGGGAGACGTTGTCCGGCAAGGCGTGAATCATGTCGGTGGGCACCACGGTGTACTCGGCCATGCCGCCGTCGGACATCAGTCCGTGGAAGCCGATCTGAGCGCAGATGTTGTAGTTGCCCGCCCGGCACGGTCCGCAGTGGCCACAACGGTAGAGCGGTTCGATGGCGACGCGGTCGCCGACCGCGATACCGGTGACACCTTTGCCGAGCTCGGTGACGGTTCCGGAGAACTCGTGTCCGAGCACCAGAGGCATTTCCTGGCCGGTCAACGGATGCGGCGAGGTGGGGATGAAGATGGGCCCGGCGTAGTACTCGTGCAGGTCGGTTCCGCAGATACCGTTGAAACCGACCTTGATCTTGACCTGCCCCTCACCGGGATTCGGCTCCGGAACGTCGGTGATCTCCACCTTGTTGGGGCCGTAGTAGACAGCTGCGCGCATCGCTTCACTCCTGATCGTCGGATGCACTCATGTCTATGTGACGCCGACCACTTTCGACAGGGTTGCAGCGCGTTGCAGCGCGCCGGGGAGGGTGCAACCTCTCGCAACCCTGACGGCCCGTTGTGATTGCGCTCATAGTGACGGCGATACCGCCCACCACAGAGAGATCCCTCATGACCGCAACCGCAGATCGCCCGCTCGAAGAACCGAAAACAACCTCGCCACAGGGCAATTGGGTCCTGTTCGGAATGGCCAACCTCGCCGTCGTCGCCGCCGTGTCGCTTGCCACGTGGTACCTGCTGGCGGACCCCACCACCAGCCCGTGGAACTTCTATCCCCTCCCGTTCAATGCCGCGCTGTTCTGGGCGATCCTGTTCATCGTGTTCATCGGGTTCGATTGTGAATTCGCCGGATTCGACGCTCTGAAGCAGCCGATGCGCGGACTCGCGATCCTGATCTCGACGGCAGTGTTCGCCGTCGCCGTCACCTGGATTCTCGGCAGCGGCCTCGGAGCGCTGTATCCGGACTTCGCCGGCTCCCGCGAGGGTGGGCTCGGCTACTTCGCCGGCGCTCTGTTCGTCCTGTTCGGATTCGGCACGTGGGTCATGGTGGTCCTCAACTGGCAACACTGGCCGTGGACCGTGCTGCGCATGAAGCAACCGCTGATCGGACTCTGCGAGATCGCGTTCGTCGCCGTCCCCACTCTCGCCTTGTACTTCGTGTTCGGTCTGCCGTCCGTCTCGCTGTCGGCCACCGATCCACTGATGTCCGTGGATACAGCGCTCGGCTGGTTCTACTCGATCGTCGTCTCGGTGATCCTCACCGGCCAGACCCTCGACAACTGGCCGTGGAAACTCGCCGGTGGCGGCAGACGCACCGCGCTGGCGGCCACCGTCGGCAACGCAGTCCTCGGCACCGCGATCTACTTCCTGATGGTTCCCCTGGCAAAACTGCTCGTCGGCTCGGACGCCACCGCCGAACTCGGTAGCGTCATCGATCAGTTCCCCGCCCAGATCGGCGTGTGCTGGGCGTTCTGGATGATTTTCTGGGCGAACGGCTTCGGCAACCGATTCCCAGCGGTCGGCCGCGCACTCCTGACCTTCGCCCTGGCGATCGGTACGTTCCTGGCCTACTACTTCGTTCTCGCGGAACACGTACTGCACGAGCCCACGGTCGCGGCCGGGATCTCCGGGAACGCACTCGGCTTCGTCGACTGGCTGGTGCTGTGGACGTTGATCTACGTCGTCGGGTTCCAGTCGTTGGGCTTGAAGAGGCTGTCGCCGGCGTGAGCCGCTGCAACGCATTGCAACTCTCGACCCAGCCGCCTTCGAAGAGTGTGCTGGGTCACACAACGCACCGCACTTTCGTACGAGGAGTTTTCATGACCCAGACCATCGAGCCGGCCTCGATCAACCGCACGCGCAGTCCTCAGGAGCGGGTCGACGCCTGGCTGTCGACGTTCGAGGAAGCGCTGGTCGCACGTGATATCCCCCGTGTTGCCGGCATGTTCGCCGTCAGCAGCTTCTGGCGCGACCTCGTCACGTTCACCTGGAATCTCAAGACGGTGGAAGGTCGCGACGGCATCAGCGACATGCTGTCGCAGCGGCTCGACGACACCGATCCGACGGGCTTCCACACCACCGAGACCCCCGACGAGGCAGACGGCGTCGTCTCGGCCTGGATCGCATTCGAGACTGCGACGAGCCGCGGCAAGGGCCATCTGCGCTTGACGACGGACGCCGAGACCGGTGACGACGTGGCATGGACGCTGCTGACGACGATGCAGGAACTCAAGGGACACGAAGAGCGGCAGGGCAAATCCCGCATCAAGGGTGCGGTGCACGGCTCGAATGCCGACACCCAGAACTGGGCCGAGAAGAAGGAGATGGAGGAGAAGGAGCTCGGCTACAGCGTGCAGCCGTACGCCCTCGTGGTCGGCGGCGGCCAGGGCGGCATCGCACTCGGTGCGCGGTTCCGTCAGCTCGGTGTTCCGGCCATCGTCGTCGACCGCGCCGAACGCCCCGGTGACCAGTGGCGTGGCCGCTACAAGTCACTGTGCCTGCACGATCCGGTCTGGTACGACCACCTGCCCTACCTCCCGTTCCCGCCGAACTGGCCGGTGTTCGCGCCGAAGGACAAGATCGGTGACTGGCTCGAGATGTACACCAAGGTCATGGAGGTTCCGTACTGGAGCAAGACCACCGCCAAGTCCGCGACCTACGACGAGACGGCCAAGGAGTGGACCGTCGTCGTCGACCGTGACGGCGAGGAAGTGATCCTTCGGCCCAAGCAGTTGGTGATGGCCACCGGAATGTCGGGCAAGAAGAACGTGCCCAACTTCCCCGGCATGGACGAATTCGAGGGCGAACAGCACCACTCGAGCGAACACCCCGGTCCCGACGCCTATGTCGGCAAGCGGGTCGTGGTGGTCGGATCCAACAACTCGGCGCACGACATCTGCAAGGCGCTGTACGAGACGGGCGTCGACGTCACGATGCTGCAGCGTTCGTCGACGCACATCGTCAAGTCGGACTCGTTGTGCGAGATCGCTCTCGGTGATCTGTACTCCGAGCGCGCGGTGGAATCCGGAATGACCACGGCCAAGGCCGATCTGACGTTTGCATCCTTGCCGTACCGGATCATGCACGAGTTCCAGATTCCGGTGTACCAACAGATCGCGGAGCAGGACAAGGACTTCTACGATCGCCTCGAGAAGGCAGGCTTCCAACACGACTTCGGCGACGACGGTTCGGGCCTGTTCATGAAGTACCTGCGCCGCGGCTCGGGCTACTACATCGACGTCGGCGCATCCGAGCTCGTCGCGGACGGCAAGATCAAACTCGTTGCCGGACAGGTCGAGCGGATCAGCAAGACCGGCGTCGTACTCGACGACGGCACCGAGCTACCCGCGGACCTCATCGTCTATGCGACCGGCTACGGCTCGATGAACGGCTGGGTCGCCGATCTCATCGACCAGGAAACCGCAGACAAGGTGGGCAAGTGCTGGGGCCTGGGCTCGGACACCACCAAGGATCCCGGTCCGTGGGAGGGCGAACAGCGCAACATGTGGAAGCCGACGCAGCAGGAGAACTTCTGGTTCCACGGCGGCAATCTGCATCAGTCACGGCACTATTCGCTGTACTTGGCCCTGCAGATCAAGGCCCGCTACGAGGGCATCGACACCCCGGTCTACGGACTGCAGGAAGTGCATCACCTGCGGTGACCCACGTGAGTGGTAACTCGTAGCCTGCTACGAGGTTCGGAGTGGAGCCTGCGGAAAGCCCGCAGGCTCCACACTCACGTGCGGCGAAGCCGCTCTACTCGTACAGATCGATGCCCTGAGCCTTCTTGATCAGCGCATCCTCGGACCGCACCTGGGCGAGGTTCACGACCCGGGTCGGCAGCACCGACGAATACAGCCAATCCGTCGCCACCCGCACCCGGGCGGAGACCGTGGGTAGGGCGTACAGGTGGTAACCGCGCGCGACGAACTTCGCGACCGGTCCTGTCAACGGAAAACCGAGAGGCTTTGCGACGCCGTCGAATCCGCCGAGGTCGGCCACGAGGCCCAGATCCTTGT
The DNA here is from genome assembly GCF_054960675.1 of Rhodococcus sp. PSi06. Classification (NCBI taxonomy): domain Bacteria; kingdom Bacillati; phylum Actinomycetota; class Actinomycetes; order Mycobacteriales; family Nocardiaceae; genus Rhodococcus; species Rhodococcus sp. PSi06. The sequence goes on along the minus strand of NZ_JBHNYO010000004.1, from coordinate 170,190 downwards.
GCTTGTACGGACGCGCCTGACCGACGCCGAGTGACGCTGCGACATTGCGTGCCACGGCGACACCTTGACGCTGGGCGTGCTGCGCCGTCGGCGGTGTCGGCTTCGACGGGTCGGCGGCGATGTCCGGCACTGCCGCCGCGTCACCGATCGCCCAGACATCGGAGATGCCGGGAACGGTCATGTCCGCCCCCACGACGAGGCGGCCGCGATCGGTGGGCAGGCCCAACCGGGCGATGATCGGGCTCGCCGCGACGCCGGCTCCCCAGACGAGGGTTCGAGACGGAACGACCTCGTCGTCGGTCAGGGTCACCGACGTTGCCGTGGCCGACGCCACCGACACCCCCAGCCGAACGTCGACGCCGCGCTCGGCGAGCACCGCGAGCGCTTCCTTGCCCAGTCGTGGGCCCAATTCCGGCAGCACCGCGTCGGCCACGTCGACGAGCAGCCAACGCACCTCGTCGGGGTCGACGCTCGCCCACCGCGATGCGATGCCGGTGATCCACTTCTGCATCTGCGCAACGAATTCGGTGCCCGTGTAGCCCGCTCCCACGGCGACGACCGTCAATCGCTCGGCGCGTTCCCGTCGACCTTCCGGGGTGTCGGGCAGAGCGTCGGCGGCGTCGAGTTGCGCGAGCACGTGATTGCGGATGTACACGGCCTCACTCAACGTCTTGAGGCCGTATGCGTGCTCGTCGACGCCCGGAATGTCGAACTGTCTGGTCACCGACCCGGGTGCCAGGATCAGCTTGTCCCATTCGAGGGTCGTGTCGCCGTCGGGGCCGGTCACCGACAATTCGTGCGAATCGAAGTCGACGGTCGTGAGGTGCCCCAGCACCAGCTTGACCCGTGGCAGTGCCTGACGGGTCGAGACGGCGATGTCGCGCGGATCGAGGACACCGGTGGCGACCTCGGGCAACAACGGACTGTAGAGCAGGTAATCGGTGGGTGCCACCAGCGTCAGCTCGGCGCGTTCGGGGCCCAGCAGCTTGGTGAGCCGCTTCAGGGCGTTGAAGCCACCGAATCCACCGCCGACCACCACGACCCGGGCAGGCCGCGCGGGGACCGGAGCACTCGTACCGTCAACAGGAAGGAATCTGCGCATATCCGAGCCTAACCCGCCGGCGCAGGGCCTCGCAGACGACGTTCGAGGGTTACGGAAGAAATTCAGCGCACCCCGTCCCACACCGCGCGGGTCGCCGGCCTCGGGTCCAGAGCGACTCCGGATTCGTCGCCGAACATCATCACTGCACGGTCGGTGCCGTAGGTGTCCCATCCGGGAGATCCGTCCCGCACGAAATCCACCCAGGCACGGTGCATCTCGTCGGCCACCTTCTGCGGCGGGTTCGGGCCGGTGATGCGCGCGGTCTCGGGCTTGCTCAGCATGTCGAACACGAACGGTATCTCCAGCGCATGGCAGGCCCCGAGTGCACCGTCGAACAGCGAAGAGCGCCAAGTGAATTCGTAGACGAATGCGTTGCCCGACCGGGCCTCGACCAGTCGTGTGGCCGGGATACGGAAGAACCAATCGGTCATGACGGCGATCATCAGCTCGCCGGCCGACGCGTCGGGCAGCTGTTCGCGGTACCTGTCCAGCGCCGACGGGTCGGCTCGGTAACCGGCCAGGACCATCTTCACGTAGTCCTCGGTGATGTGCGGCACCAGCCCTGCCGGAACGATGAAGAACGCATGTTCCTCGCTCGTGGTTCCGATCAGCACGTCCACCTGCGCGCTCGCGCCGTCGCTGATGATTCGCGAAAATGGCAGTGCCGGAACGACATCGCCGTCGATGTACGGCTCGAAGGCCATCACGTTCAGGGCCAGTTCACCCCATGCGCCGGTCGGGGCCTCGGCCGTGATCCGATCGGACAGGTCGCGTTGAGCCTCGACCAGGGCGTCCACCGACACCGATGCGAATCCGTCGACCGTCGCCTCGACACCGAGTGTGGACGCCAAAGCCGAAGAGACTTTCGCTGCGGTCTCGGCGGTGATGACGTGGTGCCCGGCACCGCTCTGCAGAATTGCCCGCTGGAACAGTCCTTCGGCGCGGGGCATGGACATCAGGGTGCCGACGCTCATCGCGCCCGCGGACTCGCCGGCAATGGTCACGCGCGCCGGGTCTCCGCCGTAGGCCGCGATGTGATCGCGTACCCATTCGAGTGCCGCAACCTGGTCCAGCATCCCGCGGTTGGCGGGGGCACCGTCGATCAGCGCGAAACCGTCCACGCCGAGTCGGTAGTTGATCACCACGGCCACCACGCCGTCGCGAGCGAAGGCGGACCCGTCGTACGTGGGAATTGCATTGCTGCCGTTGACGAATGCTCCGCCGTGAATCCACACGAAAACCGGTGCCGATCCCCCGGCGTCGGGGGTGAAGACGTTGACGTTCAAGCAGTCGTCACCGGGCACCACCGGCTCGGTGAGGATCTCGCTGGTCGGCGGACGGTAGCCGACCTTGGGAACGGTGGCACCGAGCTCGAGCGCGTCACGCACTCCGTCCCACGTGGGCGGCGGCGTCGGCGCTTGGAACCGACGGGGCCCGAAGGGAGCCTCGGCGTACGGGACTCCGAGGAACGAGGTGACGCCCGCGTCGGTCCTACCGCGAACCTGGCCCTGAGGTGTGTCGACGGTGATCATGTCCATACCTCATTGTTACCCTGTCGCGGTCGGACCGACGCCGGCAGGCGGTCAGACCAGGCGTGCTTCCGGCGAACCCGTCTTGCCGGCATCGCGCTCCACCGAGTCTCCCAGCGCATCGTCGATCTTCGCCAGAACGTCGGCGTCGAGCGTGACCTCGGAGGCCTTGATGTTCTCGGCGATCTGCTCCGGACGGGAGGCCCCGACCAGTGCGGCGGCGATGTTGTCGTTCGCCAACACCCATGCAACCGCCAACTGCGCCATGGTGATTCCCAGATCGTCGGCGATGGGCTTCAATTCCTGCACCCGGGTGAGAGTCTGATCGTCGAGGTAGCGCGCGATCATCTTGTCGCCGCCCTTGTCGTCCTTGGCGCGGGAGCCGTCGGGCAAGGGTTGGCCGGGAAGGTACTTGCCGGTGAGCACGCCCTGCGCGATAGGTGACCAGACGATCTGCGAGATGCCCAATTCCTTGGACGTCGGAATCACCTGATCCTCGATGACACGCCACAGGGCCGAGTACTGCGGCTGATTCGAGATGATCGAGAAGCCGTTCTGGCGGGCGAGTTCCTGACCACGCCGCAACTGATCAGCGGTCCATTCCGAGACGCCGATGTAGAGGGCCTTGCCCTGGCGGACGACGTCGCCGAACGCAGCGATGGTCTCTTCCAGTGGAGTCTCCACGTCGTACCGGTGCGCCTGGTACAGGTCGACGTATTCGGTTCCGAGTCGACGCAGCGAGGCGTCGATGCCTTCGAGGATGTGCTTGCGTGAGAGTCCGGTGTCGTTGGGGCCCTTGGGTCCGACGGGAAAATAGACCTTGGTGAAGATTTCGAGCGATTCGCGACGCTCACCCTTCAGCGCGTCCCCGAGAACCGTTTCGGCGGCCCCGTTGGCGTAGACGTCTGCCGTGTCGAACGTGGTGATGCCCGCATCGAGAGCTGCGCGTACGCATTGGGTGGCGATGTCGTTCTCCACCTGCGATCCATGCGTCAACCAGTTGCCGTAGGTGATCTCCGAGATCTTCAGTCCGCTGTTTCCGAGGTATCTGTAGGCCATGTGAGAAAACGGTACTCCGGTGGTTAATTCGGTAGTGGCCGACGACGCAGTACCCGGGTTCCGACGCCTGCGAGGACCACCGTCACCACTGCCGCGCCGGTCGAGAGCCACAGGTCGATACCGGGCGAGAACGTGCTGGTGTCTATCGACGTCAGCGGCGTGTACGCCGTCCATCCGTAGGTGACGACCATCGGGACCGTGATCGCCACCGGTACCGCAAGGCCCAGGGTCGAGCTCGTGGGGGTCGTGGGGGTGACCGTCGTGCAGGCGACGTAGAGGTAGGCCGCAGCGGAAGGAAGCAACACCAGAGTTGCCGCGAAGTGCACGTTGTCCAGCGGCGGGTACTCGAACAGTGCGGTCGCACAGACCGCTGCCAGGATCGCGAACCCGACGAACGGACGACCCCACCGCACTCCGAGTGCCGCGCCGACTGCCACCGAGACTGCGGTGACGGCCACCAGCCCGAGTGTCCAGGCCCTGGCCGACACATCGATGCCTACCCCGGCGATGGTGGTCGAGGTGATCAACACGGCGGTTCCGGCAAGAACCATGATGCCGCCGCGTCCGGGCAACAGCGCCGCGGCACCGAACAATACGGGCACGACGAGGATCCCGAAGTACCAGCGACCGACGCCACCGTACTGGTCCTGAAAGATGCTCTGCACGAACAGGATATTGAGAAGCAACCCACCGAGCGGGATCAGCAGTACAGCCCCGACGGTTCGAATATCCCGCTCGGGCGGCAGACCCTCTCCCCCTCCGCCGGCGATAGCCGCCCAGGCCACCGTCAGTATCACCAGGACGCAGATCACCGGAACGATCACCTGTGTGCCGCTGTCGTATTCGGTGAGGTAGTCGGCGTAGCGACGCGGAATACCCGGATACTGCAAGGCCTCGACGGCGCCTGCACTGAGTAGTCCGAGGAGGAACGATCCGATGAGCATTGCTTGCAGACGTCGGCGGTGGTTCGCCTGCACTGCAGCGCATCCCAACACCACACCGCCTGCGAGAACGCCGATGAGGTCGGACGCGAACAGCAGTGCAGAGACCCCGGCGACGACGGCTGCGGCGATCGACAGACCGGCCAGAATACTGCGTCGACGACCGACCATTGCCAGCACGGACGCCACGATCACTGCCAGCGCGATTCCCCCACCACCGCTGAAGAACACCACCGAAATGATGCTGGTGTTTCCGATTATGTCGACGCCGTCGGACTGCATCGACAATCCGGCGAGGAGTCCTGAGAGCAGTAACGACAGCGCAACCATGCCCGAATTATGCACTGCCGCGATACTCGCGGGATGCCGCCAGAATCTTCTCCAGGGTTGCTGCGAAGATCTGTAACTCACCTTTGCCCACCGCTGCTCCCACGGCGTCGGACCAGGCATGTTGCGCGTCGCGCAGCGCGGCAACGGTCTCGCGTCCCTTGGGGGTGGGTTCGAGAAGTTTCGCCCTCTTGTGGTTCGGGTTCTCGATGTAGACGGCCCAACCCTTGTCCACCAACAGATTCGCGGTGCGCTGCACACTCTGCCGCGCCAAACCCAACCCGACGCGGCGCGCGATGTCGGCTACCGAGAGCGGCTCGTCCAGGGTGGCACCGAGTACTTGCCACCATGCCGGCGTCAGACCCGTCGGCTCGGTGATGTCCTGTGCCGCAGCGAGAAATTCGCCTTTGAGCTCGAAGACCGGCAGCACCAGAGCAGTCAGCGCATCACCCTCGGGGCTGCGGCGGGTCACATCCCCGCCAGCTGGTCGTAGTACTTACGCTCTCCTGTGGCGTAGAGGCCGTACCAGGCGTCGATGACGGGTTGCGGAAACACGTTCAGCCGCTCGAACACCAGCTTGGCGAACTCGATGGGTGCTGTTGCGCCTGCAGTGACGACGGTGCCGTCGGATACCGCTTTCTCTTCTCGGTAGTGCTCGGCACCACGGTATTCGGTTGTCTGCGTGAGAAACTCGGCTGCGTTCGAGGTGTGCGGCCGGTCGTTCAGTAGTCCGATCCGTGCCAGCCCGTAGGTCGCACCACAGATCGCCGCGACCGGGGTTTTAGCGCCAACCAATTCGGCCGCGAGCCTCAGTGCCATCTCGTGGCCGGATCCCCAACTGTCCGCTCCCGGCAGAATCAATGCGTCGACGGGCGGCAGATCGGCCAAGGAGACGTCGGGCGTTATCCTCAGCCCTCCCATCGTCGTGACCGGGTCCCCCGACTCCGAGGCGACCAGCAATCCATTTGCGTCCGGGTTCTGCTCGCGGGCCATGGCCAGCCCGGCGGTGAGGTACCCGTACTCCCAGTCGGCCATGGTGTCGGTGGCATAGAGCGCAATGGTGGTCATCGCAACGTCCTCACATCGATTGACAGGATGCTGTCAATCATCGACCTTTGACAGAAGACTGTCAATACTTGGCAGCACGCGAGTGGCCCGAGCGCGCGGCTCCACCTCGTCGAGATAGATCCGGCATGCTGCGTGATAGCGCTGGTCGAAGGCCAGGCCTGCGGCCTGCGCGCCCCCGAGCGCGTCCGCGTCCCTGACCATTCCGCGTGCCCGTGCGATATGCATGGGAGTGTCGACGAAGACCGTGTAGTCCCAGTGATCGGGCAGCGGCGGCCGATGCAAGAACGTGCCGTCCACCACGACGATGGCGTCCGCAGGCACGAGTTCGAGTGGATCATCCACCGGCTCGTCCGTGGCCAGATCGATGATTCGACGTCGAATTTCATGACTACCGTTCGGACCCAACGGAATCAACACGTTCGCGGCGAGCGCGTCGAAGTCGTAGGCATCGCGATAGTAGCCGAAGGCCGAGGTTCGGCCCTGCCGGTATCGGTGGGCGCGCCGGTGATGAAAGCCGTCCATGGTCACGTGGATAGCCGGACGGCCCTGCGCCGCAACAGCATGCACCAGCCACCGTGCGCAGGTCGACTTTCCCGCGGCCGTCACCCCGTCGATCGCCACTCGTAGCGGGCGCCCCGGGTTTCGTGAAATCACGTCCTGCACCATGTCGTCGCCGAGGCTCATCCGACGAGAATAGGCCACGGTAGCTACTCAACCAAATGGTTGACTATGCACGTCAGACGGCTTACGCTCGGCCCCATCGAGAAAGCGAGAAGCCGATGGACGATCACACGGAGCAGCTGGACAAAACGTTCGCGGCCTTGGCCGACCCCACTCGTCGCGACATGGTGGCGCGACTCGCCGCCGGGGATGCCAACGTCAGCGAACTGGCCGAGCCGTACGAGATGAGTCTGCAGGCGGTGTCCAAGCACGTGAAGGTACTCGAGGAGGCCGGACTGGTCACCCGTAGCAAGGATGCCCAGCGACGTCCGGTGCATCTGGACGCGGAGGTGTTCGGACTCATGGCGAAATGGATCGAGCGTTACCGCCAGGAGGCCGAGCAGCGCTATCGACGTCTCGACGAACTGCTCGAACATGTTGCAACAGAAGACAACTCTCGAAAGGATGTGTCGTAGTCATGTACGAAACCGTGATTGAGGCAGATGAGAAAGTACCCACTATCGAGATCGTGCGGGAGTTCGATGCATCGCCGGAGCAGGTGTTCCACGCTCACATCGATCCCGAGCTCTATCGGCAGTGGGTAGGCCCCAGATCCTTGACCACGCGCATTCTGAAGTGGGAGGGCCGCACCGGAGGCTCCTGGGCATTCGCCAACGATCGGGACGGCGAGGAGATCGCGGCCTTCTTCGGCAGCTTCCACGAGGTCAGAGACAACGAGCGGATCGTCTGGACATTCACCTACGAGGGTCAACCCGATTCCGTTGCCCTCGAGACCCTCACGTTCGAGAGCCGCGACGGCGGCGGTACGCGCTTGAGGGTGCTGAGCGTGATGTCCGACTTCGCGACCCGCGACGGCATGCTCTCCAGTGGAATGGACGTCGGGGTGAGGGAGGGCTACGAGAAGCTGGACGACATGCTCGGGCAACGTACAGGTCCGGCCCAGCAGCATCGGCAGGACGCGGCAATGTTCACCGCGCTGGTCGAGTCCGCTTCGCCCGAGGACTGGTCACGGCCGAGCCCGGTATCGGATTGGGCCGCAATCGATGTGGTGAAGCACCTGATCGAATGGTCTCGTGGCTTTCTTGCCGGCGGCGCAAGAATCGAATTGCGGACGCTGGATATCGACGCCGACCCGAAAGCCGCCTGGACGCAACATGTCTCCGACATCCAGTCGATCCTCGACGACCCCGCCGATCGCATCCTGAGCAATCCACACACGGGCGACATGCCGGTGGACGAAGCCATCGCGATGTTCTACACCGCCGACATCTGGATGCACTCCTGGGACCTGGCGAAAGCCCTTGGCCTCGAACCCGACTTGGGCGAGGAGCGCTGCGCTGCAGCCCTCGATGCCATGCGACCGATGGAACAGATGCTACGAGACAGCGGGCAGTACGGGCCCGCGGTCCCGGTCGGCGACGATGCGTCCGCTCAGGACAAGCTGATGGCCTTCATCGGCCGCGACCCGGCCTGGCAGCCGGGTCGCTAGCCGCACTCAGAGGTACTTCTTCAGCTCCATCTTCGCGATCGACATCTTGTGGACCTCGTCGGGACCGTCGGCGAGCCGCAGCGTCCGCACGTGCGCATACATCATCGCGAGCGGGAAGTCGTTGCTCACACCGCCGCCGCCGTGCACCTGGATGGCACGGTCGATGATCTTCAGCGCCATCTCCGGTGCGGCAACCTTGATGGCTGCGATCTCGGTGCGCGCTTCCTTGTTCCCGACGGTGTCCATCAGGTAGGCGGCTTTGAACGTCAGCAACCGCGTCTTCTCGATCTCGATCCGCGCCTCGGCGATCCAGTCCTGGATGTTCGAGCGCATCGCCACCGGCTTCCCGAACGTCACTCGCGATGCCGCACGGCGACAGAGTAATTCGAGCGCGCGCTCGGTCACACCGATGGTGCGCATCGCGTGGTGGATACGGCCCGGCCCCAAACGAGCCTGACTGATGGCGAAGCCCTCACCCGGCCCCTTCAACACGTCCTTGGCCGGTACTCGCACATCCTCGAAGAGCACCTCGGCATGGCCTTCGCGGTCGACGTAGCCGAACACCGGCAGATTGCGCAGGACGGTGACACCGGGTGCGTCGATGGGTACCACCAGCATCGACTGTTGACGGTGGGTGGCCGCCTCGGGATCGGTCTTGCCCATGACGATGAGAACCTTGCAGTTCTTGTGCATCGCGTTGGACGTCCACCATTTGCGACCGTTCAGGATGAAGTCGTCGCCGTCGCGGTCCATCTTCATCGCGATGTTGGTGGCGTCGGAGCTGGCCACGTCAGGCTCGGTCATTGCGAACGCAGAACGAATCTTGCCGTCCAACAAGGGCTTCAAGTACTTCTCTTTGTGCTCGTCGGTGCCGAAGAGCGTGAAGACCTCCATGTTGCCCGTGTCCGGTGCGTTGCAGTTGCAGGCCTCGGGGGCGAGCAGGCTGCGTCCCATGATCTCGGCGAGCGGCGCGTATTCGAGGTTGGTCAGGCCTGGACCCCACTCGGGGTGCGGGTGGAACAGATTCCACAGTCCACGTGAGCGCGCTTCCTTCTTCAGGTCCTCGAGGATCGGCGGGTGGAAGTGCGGGTCCCCGGCTTCGAGCATCTGCTGCTCGTACACGGCCTCGGCCGGGTAGACGTGAGAGTCCATGAATTCCAACAGATCCGACTCGAATTTCTTCGCGCGATCGCTGGTCTCGAAAAATGCCACGGTGGGCCCCTATCGGTTGTTGTCGAGCAAGCTGTCCTGGTAGCGACGCATGCCGCGTAACCACCGGTCGTAATCGGCACCCTTGTTGCGGTACATGTCCAGTACGTTCTCGTGCGGCAGGATCAAGAACTGCTCGCGGTCCATCGCGCCCAGCACCACATCGGCAACGTCGAGGGGTTCGAGCACAGCGCCGGCGCTCAGAACCGCCGCAGTTGCCGCCGCTCCCAACGCATCTCCGGATTCGCGTCCCTCGTAGAGCAGTTTGGTGTTGACACCCATCGGGCACAGGCAACTGACGCGAATTCCTCGGTTGCCGTACGTGACGTTCAACCACTCCGCGAATCCGACTGCCGCGTGCTTGGTGGTTGCGTATGTGGCCGAACCGATCTGGGTAAGTAGGCCTGCCGCTGAGGCGGTGCTGACGAAATACCCCTCACCGCGCTCGAGCCAGCCCGGCACCAACAGCTGAGCGGCCCGGATGTGGGCGCGAACGTTCACATCGAACGAGAGATCCCAGTCCTGTTCGGTGGCGTCGAGCCCGGGTGCGCCGCTGATGCCTGCGTTGGCGAAGTAGAGATCGACCGGACCGAACGATTCCTCGGCCTGCGCGATCAGCCGCTCGATATCGGCGATGTTCGACGCGTCCGCAGCAACCGCAACGGCCGTCCCCGGCCGGTCTCGTTCGATGGCGTCGACCACCGCTTCCGCCGTCTTTCCGTCGAGGTCGGAGACGACGACGCGTGCGCCGTGCTCCGAGAGTCGAGCAGCGATGGCCCCGCCGATTCCGCCACCACCGCCGGTGACGATGGCGACCTTGCCTTCTACCTTCATGCCCCAGGTATAGTTGAAGTCAGATTCAAGTTCAACCCTCGTTGCATGAACACCCTGCTCAGAGGTTGTTTCACGCGCGCGGTCGCGACGGGTCGGTGATCCATCCCGACCATGACCCCGGATACAGAGCAGCGTCGATGCCCGCCAACTCGAACGCCAGAATCTGATGTGCGGCGGTCACCCCGGATCCGCAGTAGACGGCGACCTCTTTCCCTGCCGGCACAAGTCCACCAAATGTGCCATTGAGTACCTCCGGAGCCAGAAACTTTCCGTCCGAACCGACGTTGTCGGTCGTCGGCCGGTTGATTGCGCCCGGGATGTGACCGGCCACGGGGTCCACCGGCTCCACCTCGCCGCGGAACCGTTCGGGTGCCCGCGCGTCGAGCAGCACGTTGTTCCGTGCGAAGTCCAGCACGTCGTCGACGTCGAGAACTCGTGCCAGTGATGGGCGCGCGGTGAACGATCCGGCGGCGGCGATCGACGGTTCGGTGCCGATCGGGAATCCGGCGGCCACCCACTGAGCAAGTCCGCCGTCGAGGACGCGCACGTCCGCGTGCCCGAAGTAGCGCAACAGCCACCATCCCCGCGCCGCCGCGGTCGCCGGTCCTCCGTCGTAGACCACGACCGAGGAGTCGTCACTGACCCCTGCTCCGCGCATCGCCGCGACGAACGTGTCCGCGTCGGGCAACGGATGCCGGCCAAGGTCATTCGGCGGTGCCGCCAGTTCGGTGCCGAGGTCTACGAATTGCGCAGTCGGGATGTGCCCCGCCTCGTAACCGGCTCTGTCGCTCCCGTTCTGGAGGGTCCACCGGATGTCGAGGACGACAGGGGGCCGTCCCATCTCGAAGAGATCGTGCAGTTCGGTGGCAGAGATCAGCGGCGAAGGGCTCATAAGGATTCGACGCTAACAGCCCCGCCCGGGGAATAGCTCGGTGTTGCATCAGGTTGTGCGCAGGCGTGACCGAAACTGCATCCACAACTCAGCATCTGTCCACCGCCGGGCTCTTCGAGCCGTTCGAGGTCAAGTCGCTGAAGCTGCGTAACCGCTTCGCCATGGCTCCGATGACGCGCGCCTTTTCTCCAGACGGCATCCCCGGCCCGGATGTCGCTGAGTACTACCGCAAGCGCGCCGCCGGCGGCACCGGCCTCATCATCACCGAGGGCACGTACATCCCCGACCCCGCCGCGGGTCCCCACACCCGTGTTCCACGGATCTACGGCGACGCCAGCCTGGAAGGCTGGAAGGGCGTCGTCGACGCGGTACACGCCGAGGGCAGCGCAATCATCCCGCAGCTGTGGCACCTCGGCGTCGAGCGTGGCACCGAGCCACGCCTGTTCCCCGATGTCACCACGGTGAGCCCCTCCGGCATTGCACTCGACGGCTCTTCGGTCGGCAGAGCCTTCACCGACGCCGACCTCGACGAACTCACCTCGCAGTGGGTACAAGCGGCGGTCAACGCGAAGAACACCGGATTCGACGGCCTCGAACTGCACGGCGCTCACGGCTACCTTCTCGACGAGTTCCTCTGGGCCACAACCAATGTGCGCGACGACCAGTTCGGCGGCTCACTCGAAGCCCGCACCCGTTTCCCAGCGCAGGTCGTTGCTGCGATTCGTGCAGCCGTCGGCGAGGACTTCGCCATCGTGTACCGATTCTCGCAGTGGAAGAGCAACCACTTCGATGCCCGACTCGCGCAGAACCCCGAAGAACTCGCACGTGTGCTGACTCCCCTGGTCGACGCCGGAGTGGATGTACTGCACGCCTCGACCCGCCGCCATTGGGATCCCGCATTCCCCGAGTTGGACGGAGTCGACGGCAAGCTCGGTCTGGCCGGTTGGACGCGCAAGCTCACCGGAGTTCCCACCATCACCGTCGGATCAGTCGGTCTCGACTCGGTGTTCACGTCGGCATGGTCGGAGGATGCCGCGTCGGGTGTGACCGGATTGGACGCTCTTGTCGGTCAATTCCAGGACAGTGAATTCGACCTTGTTGCCGTCGGGCGCGCGTTGCTGTCCGATCCGGAGTGGGTGAACAAGGTGGGCGACGGCCGCGTGGACGAGCGCATCGAATTCACGCGCGATCACATTCAGCACCTGGTCTGACACCCGGTCGGGCAATTCACATCGCAACCTGATTCGATTCGAGTGGGGCTCGACACTGTTGGTGTCGAGCCCCACGATCGTCGGCGTCGATAGTACTGCCACAACCGACCGATCGAGTTCCGTTGTGGCGATACGAGACTGGTACGGCGTTTCTCCCCCGAGCCCCGCTCCCGCGCACCAAAGTCAGTCGCCTGCCGCCCGGGCACGGTGCCGTCGGGCCTTCATCTTGTTGCCGCACGTGGCCATCGAGCACCACCGCGCGGTGCCCGCACGCGAGCGATCCAGCAGAAACAAGCGGCACTCGTCGTTCGCACACGGGCGCAATGCGCCAGGCAAACTCTCACGAATCCCCGCCCAGGCCAGCACAACCCGTGCGGCCAGTCGGCGATCCTCGGCCACCTGCAAAACCCAGTGAAGCGCGTCATCGGTCAGCACCGGCACCCGCGAGAGGTCGCGGAGATACCTGCTCAGCGACGACGGTGACGCCTCACTGCGCACCACCCGCTGGATGTCGTCACGCAGGTCGCGGCACACCCGAAGTTCCTCTGCGCTTCCGGTCCCGCCGTGCGCACTCAGCCAGTCGCGGCCGCCAGCGTCGTCCGCCAGCAGATCGATTGCCTGATCCTCGACCACCGGCGTGGTGTTGAGCAGGTCGATCAGCAGCGCTTCGTCGATCGCCCACGCCTCCTCGGTGTTCATGTAACCACCATAGACCGCTTGACAGGTTACGTCCACTGTGGTTCTGTCATCGAAGTAACCACATCAACTACCCATAGGGGTTATTCATGGTCGCCGTTCATCACCACACCACTACCGTCGACGGACTCGAGGTCTTCTACCGCGAGGCCGGCAATCCGTCCGATCCCACTATCGTGCTGCTGCACGGAACACCCGCCAGCTCGTTCATGTTCCGCCATCTCATCCCGTTGTTGGGCAACAGCTTTCACGTGATCGCTCCCGACCTCATCGGCTTCGGATACTCGGCGGCTCCGTCCGTAGACGACTTCGATTACACCTTCGACAGCCTCACCGCCGTCACCGACCACCTCCTCGACCAACTGGGTATCGACCGGTACGCGATCTACACCCAGGACTACGGCGCACCCGTCGGGTGGCGCCTCGCCCTCGGTCATCCCGATCGCATCACCGCCATCGTCACTCAGAACGGCAACGCGTACGAGGAAGGGTTCGTGGACTCGTTCTGGGCACCGCTGTGGACCTACGCGCAGAACCGCACGCCGGAAAACGCTGCGCCGCTGCGCGATGCACTCGGACTGGACGCGGTCCGGTGGCAATACATTCACGGTGTCCCCGATCCGACCTTCGTGAGCCCCGACGCCTGGATCCACGACCACACGCTGCTCACCCGTCCCGGCACCGACGAGATCCAGCTGAGGCTCTTCGCGGATTATCCGTCGAACGTCCGCCTGTACCCCGCTGTGCACCGCTACTTCCGCGATTCACGTCCCCCGCTCCTCGCCGTCTGGGGCAAGAACGACGAGATCTTCGGACCCGACGGTGCGCGTGCGTTCCTGCGCGATCTTCCTGACGCGGAAATTCATCTGCTGGACGGGGGCCACTTCCTCCTCGAAAGCCACCTCGACGAAGTAGCCTCCCTGATCACCGACTTCCTGCACCGGTTCTCCGGGGCACGACAGGCAGCCTGATCGAAAACCTGCGCTCGATTCCGTGCGGCTACCTCGAATAGCGAAGTAGAACAACAGTATCCGAGAAAGGTCAGACGTCATGCGAGCACCTGACGACCATGTCACGAGCCAGTGGCATCCGGGGGAAGAGACGATGCACCGTCTTCTACAGGTGCCCTACGAGGACAACCCAACTGCTCCAGGTCTGCCCGCCGCGTACGGACCCTGGATGAGTCGGAGCCCACTCGTGGCGCTCGGAACAACCGGCGTCGACGACCGCGTGTGGACAACACTGCTCGGGGGCGCTCCTGGAACAGCAACCCCGGCCACGGACGGGGTCCTGCGGTTGAGGTTCCAGGCCCAGCTCGAGCCTCACACCGCAGACCCGGTGCTCGAGGTTCTCTTACGCGACGACAAGCCGAACGGACGAGGAAGGCTGGTCTCAGGACTCGCCATGGACCTGGAGCACCGAGGCCGGGTCAAGATCGCAGGACGGATGCTCGACGGTATCGTGGCGGAAAAGAGCACGAAGACAACAACTTCAGAGACGAACGGGCCCACCGACGTCCTGGCGAACATCGTGGTCGACGAAACCCTCGGAAACTGCCCCAAGTATCTGAACAAGCGGGCGATAACACCCTACGAAATGTCTCCGCAGTTGATCAGCGATTCACTCCCGCTACCAGCCGAGGCCCTCGCCATCATCGAAAAATCCGATACCTTCCTCATCTCCAGCCGACACGGTACCGACAGCATGGACACCAACATTCGCGGCGGGGCACCAGGATTCGTCCGGGTCTTCAGCAACTCCGACGCCGAGGGCGTGACCCTGGTGTATCCGGAGTACTCGGGGAACCGCCTCTACCAGACGTTGGGGAACATCATCTCCGACCGAGCGGTGGGAGTCACCTTTCCCGATTTCGAGACCGGCGACGTTCTCTACCTTTCGGGAAGCGCGGAGGTACTGATCGGCGATGATGCTGAAAGTGTTCTGCCCCATAGCAAAATGGCCGTGAGAATCGACATCGAGGCGGTGCGTTTGGTGAAAGGCGGCCTTGCGTTCCGCGGCGCGCTGCTCGACCCGTCACCGTACAACCCACCGGTTCGGAGGTTGGCCCGCGAGGTCGGCGTTTCGGGCCGGCAACCCAGACCAGCGGAAAGAACGCTTGCCGCGCTGATCCGCAAGCTACCGATCACACCGACGATATCTCGCTACACATTCCGACTGTCTCCGGGCGAATCGTCGACGCCGATGCAGTGGCGCGCAGGCCAACACGTCACCCTCGACTTCTCAGCCCAACTCGATCGCGGCTGGTCGCACATGCGCGATCACGACCCGAGCTCCCTCAACGACGACTTCATCAGAACGTTCACTGTGTCGAGCGAACCGCATACGCTGGGCAGCAACCTGTTCGAGATCACCGTCCGGGAGCACGGACCGGTCACCGGGCTGCTGTCGCGATGGACCCAGGGTTCGGACATGACTGTCACTGTCATGGGCTTCGGCGGCGAGGATGACACCCGATACGCCGACACCCAGTACGCCGACACCAAGCCGACTACCGACGACATCGTGGTCGTGGCATCGGGGGTCGGGATCACCCCATTCATGGCACAGGCGCACGCTGCCCACGAATCCGGACTCGCGCTGACCCTGCTCTGGAGCGTGCGCGCGGAGGACCTGGCTCTCGCCGTCGACGTCGTCGAGCGGGTCAGCCAGTTGGGGGTGGCAATCACGGTGTTCCTCACCGGACAGATGGACTCCGACAAGCTCGCCCAGCGTCGCACTCTCGAACAGCTCGGAGCCCGGATACGCACCCGAAGAATGACCGAGGCCGACGTCGAAGCAGTGGGACGCGTTGGGCGACGAAAGTTCTACGTGTGCGCTGCTCGGCCCCTGCACGAAGCAGTTCTGGAGTGGGTAGGCGATGAAGACGTCAGGTTCGAGGCGTTCGACTACTGAACTGTGTAGCTCGAACCCTGCATCTAGAACGGCGGTGCTTCTGTGTCGTCTGTCTCGGGCTGTTCGTTGCCAGGCGGGTTCGGTGGGTGTGGGTAGGCGATGATGCCGGATCGTCTGGGTTTGGTGGGGATGTGTGGTCTCAGGTCGTTGCCGAGAATGGGGACGGCTGTGCCGTTGGCAGGCAGGGTGCTTCGGGTGGTCTTCGAGGTGGATCGCCAGAGGATCGCGCCGCCGGGGAGCATGACGGCGCTCCAGTAGCCGGCGGTTTTGACGGTGTGGTGGAACTCGCAGAGACATTGGAGGTTGTTGACCGTCGTCCAGCCGCCGCCGAGGGGGTTGGCATGGTCGAACGGGGCGATGTGGTCGAGTTGGCAGCGGCCTGCGGGTCTTTGGCAGCCGGGGAATCGGCAGTGGCGGTCGCGGAGTCGCACTGCGGCGGCGGTCAGGGCGTCGGGTCGGTAGATCAGGGCTCGGTCGGTGAGTGGATCGCTGGCGACGGTCTTGCCGAGGGTGGGGTCGGCGGCGATCGCTGCTTCGAGAGCAGCAGCGAGGGAGGCGTTGCCGAGGTAAATACCTGAGGGTGTGCGGGCTCCGGGCGTGTGGCCTGTGGTGTGGCTGGCCGGGTTGTTGCGCCGACTCGCGGAGGGCAGGTCGAGGGCAGAGCTGTGCCGTGTGCCCTTGCCGACGGGTGTGTGGGTACAGAACAGGGGAGCAGCAGAGGCCAGTGATCCCAACCGATACTGGTGGGGGTTGTCGCTGGCTGCTGCGGGTGCCGGGTCGGTTCCTGGTGCCTGGTCTGTTGGCGGTGCCTGGCCTTCGGCTGGTCTCTGGGCGGAGGCTGCGGGTCCGGACGGTGTTGCAGACGAACGTGATTGCGCACAGTTCGATGCGATATCAGGTTCCGGCGATGCCTGTTCCGGACACGATCCTGAAGCTGGCGCGGTTTCCGAGGGAGCAGCTGCCTCGGGGTCGGTGGCCGACGGTGCGTCAGCTTGCCGGTCGGTCACCGGTGCACCTGCACGTGTTGCTGCGTTCTTCCGGGCCCGATCGGCGGCACCCATTTCGGGAATTGCCGACGGATCGGTCGCAGGCACAGGTGTGGACTCCTCGTCCTCCTCGGACCCGCCAACCTCGCCGGTTACGCCATTCTTTTCGATCCCCTCGGACCCACCGGTCTCGGCCGTCTCGTCGACCGCATCTCCCGGCGTCTCCGGTGCATCTGCTGCGTCTGCTGCGAAATCTGTATCCGTGTAAGTGTCTGTCACCGTTCCCGCATCGGATCCCGTTGCAGCCCCGTCTGTCTCGCCGCCGCTGCGTCGTTCCCATTCCCCGGTCTCCGGGTTCTGCACCGCCAGACCGAGCTTCTCTGCGAGAGTGACGGCCTCGGTGAGCAGGACCTGCCACTGACTGTTGCGCGACAACTCTCGTGCGAGATCCGGATCGATCGAGCCATGCCCGGCCAGGTAAGCCGGGTTCGTAAGTAGTCCGATGAGGGTGGCGATATCGACGGTGATCATCGTCAACGGCACCCGACGATCGGGCAGCTCTGCATCTTTTTTCGGACAATCCTCGCGTTGGCACAGGCACGCCAAGCGGGGTTCGCCGTGCATCCTCGCCATGAACGCATCACACAACCGGTCCTGCTTCCCGCGAGGATCTTTCGGACACAGGGTGTCGGCCATCTCCTCGAGCAACTGCCACGCCGCAGCGGCCTCGGGGGCGGTCAATTCCGCGCGGATCCGCGCCAACTCACCGGCCGGGTTGTAGGAGATGTGCCTGAATCGTTTCGCGAACTCGCGTAGTGCTGCCGCTTCCTCCGGGGCGACCCGCAGCAGGATGTCCCAGATCTCCTTCTCCAGTGGACCGGGTGAATTACGTTGCGCTGCCTCGACGATCTCGTCCTCGACCATGCGCACGATCTCGTCGGAGAGATTGTCGAGGATCCGGCACACCGTCCGCACTCGCGGAAGATCGATCTCCCCGGCCTCGAATGCTGTCCGCACCAGGGGCAGTCGAGTGTGCAGCGCAACACCGACCGAGACGTACGATTCGGCAATTGTCGCCGAGCACCCCAACGCGGCCGCCATCTCGGTGCGCCCGTACCGGCTGTAATGCTTGAACTTGAAATCGTGGGTGATCCAGGTCCGATGGACGTCGTAGCAGGCGGCGATCTTGCGGAACGCATACTGGTTTTCTGCCTGCGCAGCGGCAGTCAACGCCTCCAACGACACGATCGGTACTGCACCCATTTTTCACCCCCCGGTGAGCAACTATTCAGAACATGCGTTCGAACCGAATGAAGACTATCTAGACCCACCGACAAGAACGCGCAAGCCGCAAAAAGGTCGGCTGGCCTGCCACTATTCGCCGAATCGTTCTACACTCCGACCCATGACCGAGCCCGACTCCACAGCGGCCGAGCTGGCCGCCTTGCGCGCCCAGGCAAGCGAAGGCGATCAGGATGCACTCGACCAGTTGGTCGAACTCGCAGGCTCTCGAAACGACCTCGACGAACTGCGCTCCCTCGCCGACGCAGGCAGTACCGATGCCGTCGACATCCTCGTCGAACTTGCCGGAGAACGCGGTGATCGCGCCGAACTGCAGAGACTGGCGGACGCAGGCAGCCAGGACGCCGCAGACATTCTGGACGAGCTCGACAGCTAGCCGGGGCTTGGCCGCTCCCCCAGTTGCACCGTGAGTCGGTGCGCCGCGTCGAGGAGCATCTTGCCCAGCTCCCGTCGTCGATCGTCGCGAAAACGCGTCTCGACACCCGTCAAACTCAGCGCCCACGCCGGCTTCTCGGCGCGATCGAACACGGCGGCACCGAGCCCCCAGCTACCCTCCACGAGCAGTGCCGGATTGACGGCAAATCCCGTGGTGCGGGTATGCGTTATCCGTCTGCGTATCTCCGCCGCGGAGTGACTCTCCCCCCACTCCGACACCAGGTCCACGCCATCGAGATACTCGTCGACCTCCCGATCCGGTAAGTGCGCGAGAATGGCCAACCCTGCGGACGCCACTCCGAGCGGCAGCCGAATTCCCTCGTAGAGCACGTGCGAGCGCAGGGGAAAACTACCCTCCACTCGAAGTAAGCACACCGTCTCCGATCCCCGTCGAGCAGACAGGAAGGCACTCTCACCACTGTCGGTCGCCAACGCCTGCACCACTTTTCGCGCTTGGTCCGTGATGTCGTACCGCAGGGCCGCCATGGACCCCAGCAGGTAGATCTCCGGTCCCAGCGACCAGCGACCTGTACCGGCGTCGCGATCCACGAAACCCTGCTCGGCGAGCGTGGACAGCAAGCGGTGGGTGGTGGGCCGCGCGATGCCCGCCGCCCGCGCGAGGGCCGTGGTGGAGGCCCCGGACGGCTCCTCGGCTCCGGCTGCACGCAGCAACGAACAGATCTTTCCGATCACACTCGCGTTGGCTTCCGCTGACGTCACCCCAGGATCATACGTCCACTCAATGGACACCAACTGCAGAACTGTTCATCGAACGAGCAATCCGGGCCATTCCTGCCACATCGAACTGCAGCTCAGGTTCACTGACAGTCATCGTTTGCTCAACGAACACATCAGGAGTTCTTGTGACAGGAAAGACCTACGCGTCCGCTGCCGACGCGGTCGCGGACATCGGCCGTGGGGCGACCATCGCGGTCGGCGGCTTCGGGCTCTGCGGTATTCCGGACGCTCTCATCGAGGCCATCGCCAACACCGACGCCGACGCGCTCGAGGTGTTCTCCAACAACTGCGGCGTCGACGGCTACGGACTCGGAATACTGTTGGCCGCCGGACGAATTCGCCGAGTCACCGCCTCGTACGTCGGAGAGAACAAGGAGTTCGCCCGGCAGTATCTCGCCGGAGAACTCGAGGTCGAACTGACCCCTCAGGGCACGCTCGCCGAGCGACTTCGCGCCGGCGGCAACGGCGTTCCCGCATTCTTCACCCCCGCCGGGGTCGGCAGCCCCATCGCCGACGGCGGAATGCCGTGGCGCTACAACTCCGACGGCTCGGTGTCCATCGCATCGCCGCCCAAGGAAACTCGGGTGTTCGGCGACAAGCGCTACGTCCTCGAAGAGTCGATCAATGCCGACTTCGCGCTGGTGCACGCCGAAACTGGCGACACAGCAGGAAATCTCGTGTTCGACAAGACCGCGATGAACTTCAACCCCCTCGCCGCGATGGCCGGCAAGATCACCATCGCGCAGGTCGAGAATCTCGTGGAGCCGGGCGAAATCGACCCAGCACACGTACATCTGCCCGGCGTGTTCGTCCAACGCGTCGTCCACACCGGCCCCCAGGACAAGCGCATCGAAAAGCGCACCGTCAGTTCAGGAGTTCGAGCATGAGTGCAGGATGGACCCGCGAACAGATGGCCGAACGCGCGGCGGCGGAGATGGTCGACGGCGAGTACGTCAACCTCGGTATCGGACTGCCGACGCTGATCCCGGGCTACCTGACCGATGACGTCAAGGTCACCCTGCACTCGGAGAACGGCATCCTGGGTACCGGGCCCTACCCCACCGAGGACAAGGTCGACGCCAATCTCATCAACGCGGGCAAGGAGACCGTCACCGTCAATCCCGGTGCCGCATACTTCGATTCGTCCCTGAGCTTCGGCATGATCCGCGGCGGACACATCGATACCGCGGTACTCGGCGGCATGCAGGTCTCCCGCACCGGCGACCTCGCCAACTGGATGGTCCCCGGCAAGATGGTCAAGGGCATGGGCGGCGCGATGGACCTCGTACACGGTGCCAGGCGCGTCATCGTCGTCATGGAACACACCGACCGCGAGGGCAATCCGAAGATCTTGGACGCGTGCACTCTGCCGCTGACCGGCCAAGGCGTGGTGGATCGCATCATCACCAACCTCGCCGTCATCGACGTGGTCGGCGATGGCACGCTCGAACTGGTGGAACTCGCACCGGGTGTGACCGCCGAGCAGGTCACCGCCGCTACGGGATCGACTCTGAAGCACTGATCACCTGAAGCACCGATCGAACGAAGCACCAAGAGAACGAAGCACCGAGAGAACAACTGTGGGCCCGAACGTCCGAAGACGTTCGGGCCCACAGTGTTACGAACTAGTCCGGAATCATGTCGAACGTGTCCGGGTTCGGTCCGTTACGTCCCTGCTCACCCTTGTCCAGAGCCGTGATGGCGTCGACATCGGCAGAGCTGAGCTCGAAGTCGAAGATCTCGAAGTTCGCCTTCACCCTCTCCGGCGTCACCGACTTCGGGAAGATGATGTTGCCGCGCTGAATGTGCCAGCGGAGCACCACCTGCGCGACGGATTTGCCTGCAGCGTCGGCGATTCGCTTCAGTTCCGCGTCGTCGAGGACGTTGCCCTGGGCGATCGGCGACCACGCCTCGGTGGGGATGGCGTGCTCGCGGCCGTAGGCCCACACGTCGTTGTTGACGAAGTACGGGTGCACCTCGATCTGGTTCACCGCGGGGACCGTATCGGTCTCCTCCGCCAGGCGATCGAGGTGGGCGGGCTGGAAGTTGGAGACACCGATGTTGCGGGCGCGGCCGTCGGCTGCGAACTCCTCCAACGTCTTCCACGTGGAGACGAAATCGCCGTCGTAACGGGTGGGGAGGGGCCAGTGGATGAGGAAAAGGTCGACGTAGTCGGTACCGAGGTCGCTGAGCGTCTTGTCGAATGCCGAGCGCGCGTCGTCGGGTCGATGGAAGCCGTTGTTGAGCTTGCTGGTGACGAAGACCGATTCGCGATCGAGTCCGGAGTTACGGATGCCCTCGCCGACCTGCTTCTCGTTGCCGTACATCTCGGCGGTGTCGATGTGCCGGTAGCCGATCTCGAGCGCCGTTTCCACGGCCTTCGCGGTCTTCTCCGGGTCGATCTGGAAGACACCGTAGCCGAGCTGGGGAATCTGCTTGCCGTTTCTGAGCGTGACGTTGGGTACCTGAGTCATATTGCCGGGGTGCCCGCCCACTGGCGCGTTCAAACCGGGTGAAATGATGCCTACGTGATAGTGCAGCGCATCCGGCGCGTCGTCGACGGAGTTGCCGAGAAGTTCGGCCGGTCCACCTCCGCTCTGATCGCTCCCGAGCGCGATTTCGACCCCGCCCACCCGTGGTTCCTCACCGCGCCCGAGCGTGGCAACGACGACACCCGGATTTCGGCGTGGACCGAGGGCAACCGCGTCGAGAATCTGGTGCACGGCAAGACGTACTTCGCGGCGCTCGCCGGGGCCCTCGAACAGACCGAGCGCGACGATCTGGTGCTGTTCACCGATTGGCGCGGAGACCCGGAACAGCTGCTCACCGACGACGGTGTGACCGTCGAGGATGCCCTGGCCGCCGTCGCGCACCGCGGTGGCGTCGTCAGAGGCATGGTGTGGCGCTCCCACATGGAGACCCTGGGTTTCACCGGACCGAAGAACCGCAAGCTTGCGCTGCGGCTGGAGGAAGCGGGCGGCGAGGTCATTCTCGACCAGCGTGTGCTGGTGACCGGGAGCCACCACCAGAAGTTCGTCGTCATCCGGTACGGCAGGAAAAATCTGCCCGACGTCGCGTTCGTCGGAGGCATCGATCTGGCCCGTGCTCGACGCGACGATGCCGATCACTTCGGTGATCCTGTCTCTCGTCCCTTCCCGCCCGAGTACGGCGAGATTCCCGCCTGGCACGACGTGCAGGTGCAGATCGAGGGCCCGGCGGTACGAGACGTGGAAGACGTCTTTCGCGAACGCTGGGAAGATCCCGCGGCTCTCTCACGCCTACCGTGGCACGCCATACCCGACTTCCTGCGCGGAGCGACGCGTGAGCCGTCGGAACTCCCTCCTGCTGCGCCGGCCCCGCAGCCGCAGGGCACGTGTTCGGTGCAGTTGTTACGCACCTATCCCCGCCGACGCCCCGCATACCCGTTCGCCACGAAGGGCGAGCGCAGCGCGGCCCGCGCGTACGCCAAAGCGCTCGACAGAGCCACCGAGCTGATCTACATAGAGGATCAGTACCTGTGGTCGGTCGACGTCGCGAGGGTGTTCGCCGCGGCACTGCGGCGCAAGCCTGACCTGCGTTTGGTGGTGGTGGTTCCCAAACACCTCGACGACGACAGCAACTTGACCATTCCTTCTGCGCTGCTGGGACACTCGGCCGCGCTCGGGGTCATCCGCGCGGCCGGTGGTGATCGCGTATTGGTACTCGACATCGAAAACGACCGTGGCATACCGGTATACGTGCACTCGAAGGTCTGCATCATCGACGACGTGTGGACCGCGGTGGGATCGGACAACTTCAATCGCCGCTCCTGGACCCATGATTCGGAGCTGACCGCGGCCATCGTCGACGAGCAGCGTGACGATCGGGCACCCTTGGACCCGGCAGGCCTCGGCGACGGTGCCAGAACCCATGCACGCAACCTCAGACTCGAACTGATTCGCGAGCACCTCGGACGGGCCGACGGCGACGACGCAGACCTCGTCGACCCGCAGCAGTTCTTCGATGTGATCGCGGCCAGCGCGACCGCTCTGGACAACTGGCATCGCAACCCGTCCGCGAAGTCCCGGCCCGTCGGCCGACTGCGCAAGCACGAGATCTCGGTGCCGCCCGTCTGGCAGCAGCGACTCGCAGCGCTCGCCTACCGGTTGTTCGTCGATCCCGACGGACGCCCGATCGGGATGCGCCTGCGTCGTCGATTCTGATGTGCTTGCCGTTTCGGACCTGACAAATCGGGCATTCGCCATCGGTGCCTTCTTCCTCTCGTACACCCACTGCCCTCGTCTTCGCACCGTCTCCGCTTCTGACGGTGACTCTCGACGCCGCCCCGAACGGCAGTACCGAACTGCACGTACACGCAGGTGGTCAGGGTCACTGGATCGCCCGGATGGCGTCGGTGCTCGGTCTCGATGTCACGCTCGCCGGAGTCTTCGGCGGCGAGATCGGCACGGTACTGCGCGGCATCGTCGAGAGTGAGGGCATCTCCGTCGTCTCCATCGATATCGGCCAGGAGAGTGGCTCCTACGTGCACGATCGACGCAGCGGGGAACGTGAGGTGCTGGCCACGGTAGATCCACCGCCGTTGGCCAGGCACGCGCTCGACGATCTGTTCGGCGCGGCACTCGCCACCGGTGCCCGCAGCGACGTCGCCATCCTCGGCGGTCCGCATGCCGATGAGATCGTGCCGCCCGAGGTGTACGAGCGGCTGTGTGCAGACCTCCGTGCGCTCGAGGTACCGGTGATCGCCGACCTATCCGGACCGACGATGGCCGCAGCCCTGGACGGCAAACTCACCGTGCTCAAGGTCAGCCACGAGGACCTGCTCGAGGACGGCCGCGCCGAGTCCGAGGACCCCGAGCACCTGATCGATTCGATGCGGAAGATGCACGACGACGGTGCCGAGGTGGTAGTCATCTCGCGTGCCGACGAACCGGCGCTCGCACTCGTGGACGGAGACGTGCTCGAGATCGTCACGCCGGGTCTACAGATGGTCGACCATCACGGCGCAGGCGATTCGATGAGCGCCGGCATTGCCGCCGGAATCGCCCAGGGAATGTCGATGACGGAGGCGCTGCGCCTGGGCGGCGGCGCGGGCACGGCCAACGTCACCCGTCGGGGCCTCGGTAGCGGCCGGAAAGACCTGGTTCTTGGACTCGCCGAATCGGTGGACGTGCGTCCGTACCAGAAAGCGGGCACGAAGTGAGGGCCCTGATCACCAACGACGACGGTGTACGCAGCGAGGGCATCGCACTGTTGGCGCGGGTGGCGCTCGACGCCGGCCTCGACGTCGTGGTGGCCGCTCCCCACGAGGAACGCAGTGGTGCCGGCGCGTCGTTGACGGGAATGGGTGCCGACGACCACCTCGGCATCGAACTGACCCATATCGAAGGACTTCCCGACGTGACGGCCTATGCGGTGCAGGCCTCACCGGCCCTCATCGCGTTCGTCGCCACCCGAGGTGCCTTCGGTGACCCACCCGACATTCTGCTGTCGGGAATCAACCACGGACCCAATACCGGTGCCGCCGTGCTGCATTCGGGAACAGTAGGCGCGGCGTTGACAGCCCTGACCCACGGGGTTCCCGCCATGGCCTTGTCGTCGATCGCCACCCGGCCGCTGCACTGGGACACCGCCGAACACGTCGCCCATGTGGCGGTGACGTGGATGATCGCGAACCGGACCCCCGATGCCGTGATCAACGTCAACATCCCCGACGTTCCACGGTCGGATTTGGCGGGCATCGTTCCGGCCTCGTTGGCGCGCTACGGCGCGGTGCAGGCCGAAATAGGTGATCGCGGAGAAGGTTTCGTCACCGTCCGTTTCGACGAAATCCGAGCCGAGGACGACGACTCCGACGCTCACCTGCTGTCCCGGAACTGGGCGACCGTCACCGCACTGCGAGCACCGAGTGAGGTGGACAGCGTCGATCTGTCGACCCTGCGTGAGTGACTTCTGCGCCGGAGACCGGGGTTTGTCGGTGGCCTCGGGCACACTGGGGACCATCACCGCACATGCCACGGACCTAGGGGGTCACCGAGTATGACATTTCATGCTGTAGTTCCACCGTTTCTGCTCGAGCGACTCCAGGGACCCGGTGCGAGAGCAACACTGCTGGCGGACCGCGAGATGCGGGCGGGCCGCGAGGTCGTCCAGGCGCGTACCGCGATCGCTCCGCGAACCGGCGGCACCCTCGAACGGACCATCTCCGACGCGAAATCGACTAGTGACCTGCCCGGTCAGCAAGTTCGCGCCGAAGGCGAAGCAGCCACCGGCGATGCCGCGACGGACGAGGCGTACGACGGCCTCGGTGCCACCTACGCATTCTTCGACGAGGTCTACGGCTACTCGAGTCTCGACGGCAGCGGCCTGCCTCTCGACGCGACGGTGCACTACGGCCGCGATTACGACAACGCGTTCTGGGACGGCTCGCGCATGGTGTTCGGCGACGGTGACGGCGAGGTGTTCGGGCGCTTCACCGTCTCTCTGGGCGTCATCGCGCACGAGCTCGCGCACGGGTTCACCCAGTACACGACCCCGCTCGAATACAAGGACCAGGCAGGCGCATTGAACGAGTCGGTCTCCGACGTGTTCGGCGCTCTGGTCGAGCAATACACCGCGAAGCAGAACTCCGAGGACGCGTCGTGGTTGATCGGCGAAGGTCTGTTCCTGCCTGCGGTGCAGGGCAAGGCATTGCGGTCGCTGCTCGAGCCGGGCACCGCCTACGACGACGATGTACTGGGCAAGGATCCGCAGCCGGCGAGCATGAACGATTTCGTCGTCACCACCGAGGACGACGGCGGTGTGCATATCAACTCCGGCATCCCCAATCGCGCATTCGCTGTCGCCGCAACCACGTTGGGTGGCCCGGCGTGGGATCGCGTCGGGCAGGTGTGGTTCGACACCATGACCACCGGGGGCCTGGCACCGACGGTCGACTTCGCCGGGTTCTCGGCGGCGACGCTGGCCGCAGCCCAGAAGCGATTCGGTGCCGACTCCGACGTCGCACGGGCCGTGGCCACCGGTTGGTCTACCGTGGGAGTTCAGACAACACGGGAGCCGAGCGACGATCGGGTGTGATCAAGGGGCATGAGCCTGCGCATCGAGGTACTGCGAACCGGCGGGATCGCCGGGATGTCCAAGCGTGGAGTGATCGAGACCGACGAGCCGGAATGGCAGTCGCTGGTCGAGGCCGCACGCCCGTACCTCGCCGAGCCGCCCCCACCCGAACCTGCCGACTCTCAGGCGCGCGACACCTTCACCTGGAGCGTGTCGGTGGGTGAGCAGTCGTGCCGAGTCGGGGATTCGGCCCTGACCGGCCCGCTACGCGACCTCGCGGAGCGCGCACTCCGCGAGGGTCGCGTTCGGTAACGCGGCAGTCCGATAGAACCGCGTCAGGCCTTCCATTCCGCACTGCGCTCGGGCGACGCCTCGGCCAGGGCCTTGACGGTGTCGTCGACGCCGAAGTCCTTGCCGTACACCGGGGTTCCCGGATGCTGACGCCACGACTCCGCCAGGGAACCGGCATCGACCGGGTCGAAGCCCAGCTCGTCGATCACCGAGAACACCAACTTCTTCGACTCTGCGTCGTCTCCTGCGATCGGAAGCGCAATGCGCTTGTCGGTTCCCGCCGGGACACCCTTCTCGAGCAGGTGCTTGTACCAAATGCCGTTGAAGGCCTTGACGACCGGCTCGCCGAGTTGCTGGGAGACCCACACGCTCTCCGGCGTACCGCCCTCGATGTCTTCGATCAACCCGTCGCGCTGCTGCGGGTAGTAGTTGTTGGTCTCGATGATCGGTGCCCCGGGCTTGCGTGCGCCGGTGATTCCGGGTGCGAGGTCAGGGACATTCTTCTGCGGGATACTGAGGATGACCAGGTCCGCATCCTCGGCCGCGTCCGCCGCCCACACGGCCGTAGCTCCGGTCTCGGCCGCCAGGTCTGCCAGCGTCTCGGGATCTCGCGAATTGGAGAACCGAACCTCGTGACCGAGCGCCGTCAACCGACGCACGAGTGTTCCGCCGATGAATCCACTTCCGATGATGCCAATTTTCATGTCCGGAACAAACGATCCCCGACCGGATCTATTCCCGTCACGAGCCGACAGAGACCTTCGACCGAGGCCGCCCGAACTTCATCGCCTTGTCCACGAGCTTGCCGTACCGCAGAACCGGCAGGTCACGGAAGTAGTTCATCCGCAGCTTCCACGGGGTTTCACTGCCCTGCCTCGGGAAGTTGTCCACGGCCCGCAGCACATAGCCGGCCGCGAAGTCGAGGAACGGTTCTTCGTCGACGGACGGATCGCGCTCGAGCTCGACAGTGCTGTAGCCGTTCTCGTCCATGTGCGCGAGGAGCCGCATGACGTAGTTCGAAACCATGTCGGCCTTGAGCGTCCACGAGGCGTTGGTGTACCCGACGACGAAGGCGAAGTTGGGGATACCGGTGAGCATCATGCCCTTGTACGCCATGGTGCTGGGCAGATCCACGTCCTTGCCGTCGACGCGGAACGTCGCGCCGCCGAGTGCGGACAGATTCAATCCCGTTGCAGTGACGACGATATCGGCGTCCAGGTGCTGGCCCGACTTCAACTTCAGGCCGGTCTCGGTGAAGCTGTCGATGTGATCGGTGACGATCGAGACCTCGTCCTTGCGGATCGAGCGGAACAGGTCGTTGTCCGGCACCAGGCACAAACGCTGATCCCACGGGTTGTACGACGGGGTGAAGTGGGTGTCGAGGTCGTATCCCTTGGGCAACCAACCCTCCTGCAGCTTCCGGATCCGCTTCTTCATGAATTCCGGGTACTTCTGACTCAACGTGAAGATCAGCATCGCCATCGACACGTTCTTGAGCCGCGTCACGCTGTAGGCCCACTTCTTCGGCAGCCGCTTGCGCAAAGTCTGCGCGATCGGGTCCTCCGAGGGCAGCGAGAGGATGTAGCTGGGCGAGCGCTGCAGCAGCGTCACATGCTCGGCCTCACGGGCGAGATTGGGTGCCAACGTGATTGCCGTTGCGCCACTGCCGATGACGACGACCTTCTTGCCTGCGTAGTCCAGATCCTCGGGCCAGTGCTGTGGGTGGATCACCTGGCCACCGAAGTTCTCCTGGCCCGCGAACTCCGGGCTGAAGCCCTTGTCGTAGTCGTAGTAACCACTGCAGGAGAACACGAACGACGCGGTGATCGTGACCGTCTCGTCGGTGTCGCTACGCTGCGCGGTGACCGTCCAGAACTGCTGCTCGCTGGACCATTCGAGGGCGACCACCTTGTGGTGGTACCGAATGTGCTTGTCCACGCCCGCTTCTCGAGCGGTTTCGACGATGTAGTTGCGAATGTCCGTGCCGTCGGCGATGGACTTCTCCCCCATCCACGGCTTGAAGCTGTACCCGAGGGTGTACATGTCGGAATCGGAGCGAATACCGGGGTAGCGGAACAGGTCCCACGTGCCGCCGATCGCCCCGCGGCTTTCCAGGATGGTGTACGTCTTCCCGGGCAGATCGTGCCCGAGGTGGCGCGCGGCCCCGATTCCGGACAGGCCGGCACCGATGATGAGGACATCGACCTCGGGAGTAGTCAGTACGGGAGTCATGTCATCGATTCCTTCGGTGAGGGGGATCAGCTGGTCTTGTTGCGTGCGCTCTCGGACCTACCGAGGCGCGCTACTTCTTCGTCCATCTTTGGCAGGATCGTCGGCACGTGCTCGAGCATGCTGCGATCTCCGACGCGCGAGGTGATGACGGCCTTGAACCAGGACGCGGCACCGACCCACCGCGGAACGTAGACGCGACGCTTGCGCTTGGCCAGGCCGTCGACGAACGCGTCGACGCACTGCTCGACGGTCATCGTCTTGCCCAGGGGACCGGGCAGCACCGCGAGCAAATCCTGGAACGCCGTGAGATCGGATTTGGCGTCCTGCACCATCGGGGTGTCGATCCAGGCCATATGAGCCGAGCCGACGTCGACTCCCCGGTAGTTCACTTCCAGCCGAAGCGCATTCGCGAAGTGTTCGGCCGCGGCCTTGCTCGCGTTGTAGGCCGCCAGGCCGGGGCACGGGGTGAACGCCGCGAGCGAGGAGACGACGAGGATGTAGCCGTTACGTTCGATCAAGGACGGCAACGCGGCGCGGACGGTGTTGAACACGCCCATCACGTTGATGTCCATGACGCGTTGGAACGTGGCCGGATCCACCTGCATGATCGATCCGTAGCTGGCGATTCCGGCGTTGGCGAGCACCAGATCGATGCCCCCGTAGGCCGCGATGCCGCCGTCGACCGCGCGCTGCATGTCGTCCAGATTTCGGACGTCGGCCACGAACGCCTCGGCCTTCAGTTGCGTCGCCAGCTCGCGCAGCGGGGTCTCGTCGACGTCGACGAGTACCAGCCGGGCACCCTTGCCTGCCAGGTCACGCGCGGTGGCGGCACCGATTCCCCGTGCTGCTCCGGTGATCAGAACCACCTTGTTTCGTAGCGTCGACGCCGCCATGTTCTCCCCCTCGATCCGAATGCTTGTCTGCCAACACTTTGCATCTGATACCGAGCGGTGTCAAGATCTGTGTGTGACCAACCATCACAGTGAAGTCGGCCGCACCTACCGAGGTGCCGATCCGCAGCAGCGGCAGCAGGAGCGTCGGATCCGCCTGCTCGACGCAGCCGTCGAGGTCTTCGGCACCACCGGATACCGGACAGCGACTGTGGAGAAGGTATGCACCGAAGCCGGGCTGACCAAGCGCTACTTCTACGAGTCCTTCACCAACAGCGAGGACTTGCTGATGGCCACGTACGCCCGGGCCACCGACGCGATGCGCGAGAGCATCCTCATCGGAGCAGCCGCAGAAACGGATTCCAGCGAACAGGTACTCCGAGGGGCCCTCACCGGCTTCTTCACGTTCGTCGCCGAGCAGCCCAAATCGGCTCGAATTGCCTTCGTCGAGATCCTCGGCGTATCGCCTACCGTCGACGCGCTGTACCGCATGACCACCACCTCGTTTTCCACGACCGTGCTACAGGTGGCCGAGACCGTGGGGTCCAGCCGTGGCCTGGCCGGGCCGAACCGTCGGACCCTGGCCATGGGTCTGGTGGGTGCCGTCCTCACCATCGCTCAGCAGTGGCTGCTGTCCCCCGAACGCGAACCTCTCGATTCCGTGATCGCGAGTGCTCACACCATCCTGGCCGCGGTGGTGTTCGGACGCGTCGACGGCTGAGCAGTTGTCAGGCCCTGCTCTGCAGCGGCTCCACCGGCTCGTCGGCGGTGACGCGTTCACCGGATTTGACGACGACGACGCCGAGCAGAATCAGTGCGCCACCGGCCAATTGGATCGGTCCCGGTGCCTGGCCGAGCAACAGCCACGCGAACACCAGTGCCGCAACCACTTCCATCAAACCCATGAACGACGCCAGCCGCGAGCCGAGGCGTCGACCGGCGGCAATTCCGAGCACGTAGGCCAACGCGGCAGTCACCACACCGAGCCCGATGATCGGAACCCACCACGGGACAACAGCATCGACGAACGTGACGTCGGTCAGCGGGGCCGCGAACGGAACGACACCGACGAGTCCGGCAACCAGCAGAATGAGACCACCGATCAGCAATCCGCCCCCGGCAAGCACGATCGGCGGCAAACCGTTGCTCTCGTCGGCAGAGAGCACCCAGTAGACGGCCGCTCCCGCCATCGCGCCGAGCGCCCACAGCACCCCGACGGTGTCGACGTCCGCGCCGGAGATCAGGTCGAGCACCAGGACCAGACCCATCGCGGCCAACAGCGCGCCTACCAAAGTCAGCCGGCCGGGACGCTGCTGGTGCCGAAACCACATCCAGCCGATGACGGCCACGGGCGAGGTGAATTCGATGAGCAGCGCCACGCCCACCTCCATGCGTCCGACGGCATTGAAGAAGGCGAGCTGGCAGCCGGCGACCGCAAATGCTCCGTACGCGGCGATCAACTTCCAGTTCTTGGCCAGCAAGCCCCATCGGCCGCGCAG
The DNA here is from genome assembly GCF_054960675.1 of Rhodococcus sp. PSi06. NCBI lineage: Bacteria > Bacillati > Actinomycetota > Actinomycetes > Mycobacteriales > Nocardiaceae > Rhodococcus > Rhodococcus sp. PSi06. The sequence continues at coordinate 138,813 of NZ_JBHNYO010000004.1, read as the reverse complement.
TGCCAGGATCGACGGAATCAACAAGACGGCAGCAGCGAGCAGGATGCGCGCGGTCACCGCAGCGCCGGCAGTCCAGCCGGCGTCGAGGAGGCCGGTGGCCAGCGAGCCGGACAGGCCGAACGACGCGGCGGACGCCAACGCGAACACGAGACCGGACAGGCGCCTGGACCGCGCAGCAGCGGTGGTGGACGCGAGCTGCGCGTCTGCGTCATGAGTGAAAGCCGTCATGACATGTGACAGTAGAGGGCGGCTTGGTAAGGTGTCAATGTGCTTTTCGCTCATGACACCGAACTGTCGTTGCTGGCGGCCGTGGCGTTGGTCAATTCCGCGGAGGACCCGGACACGTTGACCACGCGCGAGGAACTGGCCGAGTTCTTCACCGAGCAGGGCTACTCCGGAAGATTCGACGGTGACGACGACGAGCTCGACGCGGTCAGAGCACTGCGGCCGACGCTGCGATCACTGCTCACCAGCAGCCGCGACGACGCCGTGGTCGAGGTCAACCGACTTCTGGCCGAGTCCTCCGCCCTGCCTCGACTGGTCCGGCACGACACACTCGACTGGCATATCCACGCCGTCGCAGACGACAGTCCCCTCGGAACCCGCATCGTCGTCGAAACCGCGATGGCAATGATCGACGTCATCCGCGCCGACGAGCTCTCCCGCTTCGACGTCTGCGCCGATCCCGACTGCAGCGGGTTGGTTCTCGACCTGTCCCGAAATCGCTCTCGGCGGTTCTGCAGCACTACCTGCGGTAACCGCGCGGCAGTTGCTGCGTATCGGGCGCGTAAGGCGCAGTAACGGGTATCACTGAAGGGTCGAGGGCATATTCGACCGACTTTCGGGTAATCCCTGCTCGAACTTATCGAGAGGAACATCCCCCATGGTCGAGAAAAGGCCTTCCACATCAAGCATGTCCAGAGCCGTCGTGAATATGCTGGCCGTCCTCATGATTTTTGCCGGAATCGCGGCAGCCGGCGGATTGATCGCAGCCCTAGCCGGCGGTTTCGAGGGTTGGGCAATCGTGGCCGCTATCGCTGTGATCGTGCTCTTCACGGGCGGTTTTTTCGCCGTTCGTGACGGTTTTCGCCGTCGAGCACGCGAATCGAACGCGGTGGTCTACGCTCCGGACAACACGGACCAACTGTTCGACGTGGACCCGAACACGGGTGAGCGCACTCCGCACCGGGATTAGTGCGCCACCTGCTGCCTTGCGCACCGCATTTCCCACCGAAGCCGCTCACTGTCCACAATTGGCCTCTCACGGCGGAATCCCGTCGTCGACGGAGAATTGTGGACACTCAGCCCACATTGGCCAACCGGGTATTCAGTCCGTGTCCGCCAGCAACGCCGCCACCATGCTGGAACTTGTCGGGTATCGGCTGATCCACGTGGCTTGAACTGCGTGATAAAGATCGGGTTTGCCGCTCCACACCGTCGCGGCCGGAACGTTTCGGCTGTCCAATTCGTGGTGCCAGGAGCCGTCGGCACGGTCGATGAACGAGTCGGCGGCAACATCCCACCACGCTCGATAGTCATTGTCGTATCTGTCTTTACAGGTACGACGACCGAGCGTCGCCGCGGCCGCGATCGCCTCGCACAGCACCCAGTGCAAGCGCTCGGTCACCACCGGCTGCCCGGTCCAGTCCGTTGTGTACACGAACCCCGGAGTCGGACCGGGTTGCCAACCGTCATGCGCCGCGCGGAGATAGAGAGATTCAGCGGCCGAGAGATAGTTGTCGTCGGTGGAAGCAATCGAACCGGCCTGCACGAGTAGGCGTGACCACTCGAATCCGTGCCCCACCGTTGCCCCGTACGGCTTGAACTGGTTCGCTGTGTCGCCGCTGTTGTATTCGAGCAACGGCTCCCACTCGGCGGTGAAGTGCTCCGGAACTCGATATTCGTTCGCCGCAGACCAACCGATGACGTTGTCGCAGATACGCATTGCTCGGCCTCGCCACACGTCGGGCGCACCTGCATCGACGGCCGCCAGCAGTGCCTCGACCATGTGCATGTTGGCGTTGATTCCGCGATACCCGTCCAGCTCGGTCCAATCCCCATTCCAGGTGTCCGCGCACATTCCGTGGGCCTCGTCCCAGAATCGCCGGTCCACCACCTCGAGGGCATCGTCGAGTAGAGCCTTCCCGTCCGGATGTCCCGCTGCCGTGGCTGCCGCTCCCGCCAGCACCACGAAGGCATGCGTGTACGCCGCCTTCTTCGCTTCGGGCGACGAGACATCGTCGCTGGACTCGAACCAGCCACCGTTCGCAGCGTCCCGCAACGTGGTCAGCAAGCCGTCGAACACTCGATCGGCCTTTCGACGAGAGCCGGGATACCCCAGAATCGACGCCAGAAAATGTACATGCGCCATCCGTGCCGTGATGTACGTCAGGGCCGGATGGCTCGGGTCGGGATGTCCACGGTCGTCCAACCACGCCGCCCCGCCGGCGGGATGCTCGAGCGAGCTACCGAACTGGAGTAGCCGAGCCGATTCGGTGTCGAGCCACCGCTGGTGCGCGGGCAACGTCCACCAGTGACGACGATCTGGCGATGTCATGACCTCATTCTGCGCGATCAGGCCCCGATGCACATCGGCTTACCGAACCACCCTGTACCGCAGGTACATCCACCCTGTCGACGGAAAGTGCTTCTGCTCTTCCAGCCTCAGCTCGAGTCGATGACCTTCTGGAAAATAGGGTTTCCCACCGCCCAGGATGGTTGGAACGAGAATGACCTCGAATTGATCGATCGAGTCCACCAGCGATGCGGCAAGGGCAGCCCCACCGATTGCCAGAGTGCCTTCGGTTTCCTGCTTCAATCGCTCCACTTCGGCGACGGCATCGGCGCTTCGCACCAGCCGACAACCGTCGGCCACGGAAGTGAGGGTATCTGAGAAAATCACCCGTGGAGTCGCCTTGTAGAGCTCGGCGAACTCGGCCTCGACTGGATCGCCGTCCGCGCGTTCGGGGTCGGTCCAGAAATCTTCCATGGCCTCGTACAGGCGACGCCCGAAGAGGAATGCGGTCGTCGCCTCGGTCTGCCGGTTGGAGAATCGATGCGATTCTTCGTCAGGCACCGAATAGTCGAGGCTGCCGGCCGAATCCTCGATGTAGCCATCGAGGGAAACATGCATGTTGTAGGTCAGAATGGCCATGTCACTCCTAAGGTTGGCTGGGGTCGTGGATACAGACCTCGCCGGCGGACACAACTCACCGGGCTCCGATCACGGGCTGGGCCACTGGGCGGAGGTAATCGCTGCCGGCTCGCTGATCTTCGAGAAAGGAACACTCGTGTCGACCGATTCCGAGAGCGTCTCACCGCACGCCTACGCCGTGCTGACCAGCCTCGCGGCGGTGATGCGGCCAACCAGAGCGATCGCCGTCGGATCTACGAGTGCAGCGATGGCGATCGCAATGGAACTCGAGTCGTCTGCGCCGGAATACTCGCCTCGGCTCCACAGCTTCGAGATCGATCAGAGCGATTCCGGCGTTCAGGCCTTCGTCCGGAAGCATCGGCCTGGATTCGACTTCGTCGAATCGCATACCGGTTCCTTGTTCGATCTGACCCCGGCGCACTTGCGCGAGATCGGCCCGTTCGACCTGGTCTGGATCGACGCCGACTCACTGGTCACACGTGCCCGAACCCTCCGCACTGTGTGGCCACACGTTGCCGCCGGTGGCATTGTCGCCGTTCGGAATTCAACTTCTCCGGCGTCGACGAACCCGCTGTGGAACGCGATCCTGCGTTTCGCTGCCGACGACGTCGAGACCTTGACGCTGCCGGCGCAGAATGCCGGCGACCATCCTGAAATCGGACTACTGAGGAAGCGATCCGAACCCGTCCGCACCCTGACCTTCACCGAGGAGATGGTGTCCGCCACCGGGGTTCCAGTGCGGTTCGAGTCCATCGGAATACACGAGGATTCGCCGCTACTGGACCGCGCCACCAACGTGCTTCACCTTCTCGCCGATCCCCACCTTCGAGCCGTGCTGTTCGCGATCGGCAATGGAGTCTCGACAGTGGCGGCGCTCGAATCCCAGACCTCACTGACCGGGCGTGTACTGCACAAAGCGATTGCCCGACTCTTCGCGCTGGCGATGATCACTCGCGTGGACGACCGACTCGTTGTCGACGAGGGAACGTTCGAGAGTTTCAAAGACCTTCCGCGAACTACACACACGCCGACGGAGATGGCTCGATACAGCCGTGATCGACCCGAGTTCCTGAAGGCGATTGCACGCCAGCTCAGTTCGACTGCATGGGCAACAGAGCATCATGTCAACGAGTTGTGCCGGATCTTCGACGACGACTACGCGACACTACGACGCGAGCTCATCGACACCGGATTCCTCGAGCGAGACAGCGCGGGGTCGATGTATCGGGCTCGTTCGCAAGCCCACCACCAGCCGTAGACCGAGGCTTTCGCTGCGCGACGCGGTGTCCGGGTTCTTCAGGTCCAGTAGAGCAGTTGCGCGTCGGGCAGAACGTTGCGCAATTCTTCGGTGAACCAACTGCGCATCTCGGCCATCGTGTCTTTGGGATAGACGTATTTCACACCGCCGAACTTGTTTCGCTTCGCCGTGCGCGCACCCTCGTCCATCTCCAGTTTGGTTCCCGGATACCAGCTCAGCAGTACATCTTTGCTCGACGGCGTGAAGCGGTGAGTGATGATCTCGGCGGTCAGATCCAGATCGGGGACGCCGCGCAACGCGTCGGCGACGTTGGAGAGCAGCCGGCCGTACTGCTCGCGCCACTTCGGAATGGGCATGATCGGCGCGATGGTCAAGCCCACTCGATAACCGGCCAGAGCCAACTGCCGCAGGGCCTCAATCCGAGCCGGCATGCGTGCGGTGCCGCCCTCGAACCGATGGGCGATGTCATCTGCGTTGACGGACAAGCGAACTCGAGTACGTCGACCGTGATCGAGCGTCACCAGCTCGCGAACGTCGTCGAACTTGGTGGTGAAACGCAGCGATACGTCGTCGCCGTACACGCCCGCACCCACTCTGCGAACCGCCTCCGCGAGGGAACCACTCACATGTTCGATCCCCAACGGGTCGGTGTAGCAGGACAACTCGAAAGTCGTGCCCTCGTGACCACGCTCCTCGGTGCCGGATGTGATGGAACCTCGGCCCGCGTGAGTGCCGATCCCTGCCAACACGTCGTCGATGTTGGCGAACACCCTGGTGATCGGCGGCCCGGACAACGAGCCGGCGAGGTAGCAGTACTGGCAGTGCGCGGGGCACCCCTTGGCCAGATCGATCCGCCAGTCGGCGCTCGGCGGAATCGGTTGCGGTCTCAGCACACTCGCCGGCGCGACCACCACGGCCATCGTCGTCTTGGCTCGTGCGTAGGTCTCTCGCTCGGACTCACCGCGCAATCCGGTGAGGCGATCACCCGACAGAATGTCGATGTTGTCGACGCCGGCTGCTTCGCACCGACGAAGAATCTCCGCGGTGTGCGGTAGCTCGGACGCGGACTTGGTGACCAGGACACGAGAGGGCGTCCAGAGTCGAGTGGGGGCAACCAGAAGATCATCCATTACTGGAGTTCAACGCAGCGGAGAACGCAAAACTTCCCGGTTACCGCAGCTCAGGCGAGAAATTCGTCGAGTACGCCCAGCAACGCTCGCACCGCCGCACTCGGAGCGCGAGTCGACGAGGTCGCAACGGCGAGCGGCCACGTCAGATCCGCTCCCGACACAGTTTTGACGACCACACCGCCACGCTCGGTCAAGACGAACCGGGGTAGGAGCGATATTCCGAGGCCGTTTCGGACGTACGCAACGCCGGTGGAGATGTCGGCGATTTCGATGCTGACGCGTCGTTGCAATCCCGCTTCCGCGAACGCCCGGTCTGCCACCGCGCGATTTCCGAAACCGATCGGAGAATCGATGAAGTCGTAGCCGGCGATGTCGCTCAGATTCAGGGATGCTCGCTCGGCCAGAGGGTGATCCGACGGAAGCACCAGGTCCAATACCGACGAGGCGAGTTCACGCACGTCGATCCCGGCCGGCCGGCGGCCGGAATCCGAGACGAAGGCCAGGTCCAGTCGCCCGTCCCCCACCGATTCGAGCAGACCCTGCGTGCCCGACGGCGCTGCGCCGGTGATCAGCTGGACGTGCGGAAAGCGGCGGTGGTACTCCCCCAGCAATTCGGGCAGGTCGATCAACTTGATCGAGGTCAGCGTCCCGATTCTGACGGTGCCGCGGAGACCACCTCGAACCTCGTCGACGGCATCGCGCGCATCCCGCGCGGCATCGAGAACAACGCGGGCTCGCGGCAGCAGTGCCCGTCCGGCCTCGGTCAGCGCCACACGTTTGGAGTTGCGGTCGAGCAGCGACGCCCCCAGCTCGCGCTCGAGCGACTTGATCGCGGCCGACACCGCTGATTGCACGATATGCAGGCGGGCGGCGGCACGCGTGAAGTTCTGTTCCTCGCTGACCGCGACGAAGTATTCGAGATGTCGCAACTCCATCCGGCAATGATCGCATATCGAGATAGTTGCAAGCTCTTTTCTTCGTTGGACGCGATCGTCGACTCGGAGGAAAGTCTTACTCGAACGAACTACACCGACACGCGATCGACACCGACATCGGAGAACGACATGTCCCACAACACCCTGACTCTCGCGCCGCAGGCGCAGACCGTGCACACAACCTCTGCACGTCGACACGGCATCGGCTTCTGGGTGGTGGCCGCAGCGTTCCTCACGGCAATGGCGTTCTCCACCGTGCCGAGCCCGCTGTACCCGCTCTATCAGGTGCGCGACGGCTTCTCGACCTTCATGGTCACGATCGTGTTCGCGGCCTACGCCGTCGGCGTGATCGTCAGTTTGATTCTCGCGGGCCATGTCTCGGACTGGGTCGGCCGAAAGAAGGTGTTGATTGCAGCGTTGCTGCTCGAGTTGGTGGCTGCGGTGATGTTCCTCAGCGGCACCGCACTTCCGTTGCTTCTCGTTGCACGGCTCATCACCGGCCTCGGCGTCGGCGCACTCACCGCGACCGCCACGGCCTACCTGCACGAGCTGCATTCCACGCACCGACCGACCGCCTCCGGCCAGCGATTCGAGAAGGTGTCCACTGCCGCGAACATCGGCGGGCTCGGCGTCGGGCCATTGGTGGCCGGGTTCTTGGCGCAGTTCGTCGCTGCTCCCCTGCACACCCCCTACCTCGTGTTCGCCGTCCTGCTGGTCGTCGCCATCGTCGGTGTGACGCTGATACCCGAGACCGTGGCCGAGCCGGCGGAGCGGCCCGCTTACCACCCGCAGCGAATCAGCGCCGATCACGGTGATCGCGCCGGATACTTCGCCGCTGCCGCAGCAGGTTTCGCTTCGTTCGCAGTGTTCGGTGTATTCACCTCGGTGGCACCGGGATTCGTGGCAGGCACCCTCGACCACCCGTCCCGCGCCCTCAGCGGCGTCACTGTGTTCGCGGTGTTCGGCACAGCAGCCCTCGCGCAGACCCTGACCAGTCGCATGTCGAGCACGGCGAAGCTCTCGCTGGGCATCTCGGCCGAGGCACTGGGTCTGATCGCTCTCGTCACCGGGATGCACACCCTGAGTCTGCCGATGTTCCTGATCGGAGGCGTCGTGGCCGGAATCGGTGCGGGCGTGCTCTTCAAGGCGGCAGTGGGAGCGGTGGCCGCCATGGCCGCACCGGCCCAGCGAAGCGAAGCCCTCGCCGGACTGTTCCTCATCTCCTACCTCGGGCTGGGTATCCCGGCCGTGGGAATCGGAATCGCCACCCTCTCCATGTCGGCCACCACGGCCATGACAGGACTGGCAGCCATCGTTCTCGCGCTGCTCACGGGAGTGGCGATCCTGGCCCGACGGGCGTCGGCTGCGGGTCGCTGACGCGATGCTCACCCGACGAACCGACGTCGGGTAAGAAGCTCTCATGCCTTTCGCCGACGAACTCATCGGTCCGGACGCAGCGCGTGCGCTGCTCCGGACCGTTCGCAGTGCAGCGCCCGACGCCGATCTGTCACTGCTCGCCGGATCGGTCGATGGACTGGGTCCGCTGGCGCTTCGGGCCCGCGCCGATCTGCTGCGTGACGCACTTCTGACCGGGCTGCCCGGGGAGTATGCGACGTTCGCTCGCACCATCCGACGGGCCGCAGAGGATCCGGATTTCCAGGGCTGGTTGCTGTGGCCCGTCACGAGCGCCGTCGCGTCGAAGGCCGTCGAAGAGAAGACCTCGAACGCGTTCGACGACGGCATGTCCTTACTCGCCGAACTCACCGGCCGACTGACGTCGGAATTCGCCATCCGGACCTTCCTCCGGGCGGATTTGGATCGGGCTCTCGCCATCACGCTCGACTGGACGCAATCACCGGACGACCACGTACGCCGTCTCGCGTCGGAAGGCACCCGCCCGTACCTTCCGTGGTCGGTACGAGTCCCAAAAATTCTCGAGCGTCCCGGGATCACGGTGCCGATTCTCGATGAGCTGTACACCGACGACAGCGATTACGTTCGCCGTTCGGTGGCCAATCACGTCAACGACTTCAGCCGAGACGTGCCGGACGTGGTCGTCTCGACGGCAGCACGATGGCTCGGAGCTCCCGATACGAACACCGAACAGCTTGTGCGACATGCTCTTCGGACGGTGATCAAGAAGGGGAACTCCGATGCGCTTGCGCTGCTGGGATTTTCCCCGGCCGAGCTGGACGTGACCGGCCCTGACCTCGACGTTGCAGAGCTCCAGATCGGAGACGGCCTGGAATTCACCGCAACGATCAGCAACGTCGGCCTCGAACCCGCGAAGGTGGCCATCGATTACATCGTCCACCATACGAAGGCCAACGGTGCCATGACGGGCAAGACGTTCAAGCTGACGACCAAGACGCTTGCCCCCGGACAGAGCATCGACATTCGACGGCAACATTCGTTCCGGCCCTTGACGACGCGCAGGTATTACCCCGGCCCGCACTCCATCGAGCTCCAGATCAACGGCGTGACGTACGGCCGCGCTGAATTCGTGCTCGGGATTGATGCGAGTGAGTAGCGAGGGGCATCGGACGCTGATGCGCACGAACCGCATTCTCGATTGCGTCGCACGCAGTGACGAGCCGCCCACGCTGTCGGAGCTGGCTCGTTCGATTCAGGCACCGGTGAGCTCGACCCAGGACCTCGTCCGCGAATTGTGCGCACTCGGGTACTTGACGACGACCGGCAAGCGGTACGCCCTCGGACTCCGCCCGCACATGCTCGGAATGATCGCCGGATCGGCGACGGCCCCTGGAGTCGATCACGCCGAGCTGGTTCGCTTGAGTCAGGTGGCCAGAGCACCGATCGGCATCGCCGCTCTGGTGGGGCACGAGATCTTCTACCTCGACCATGCGGGGCCACGCGCACCCGACCACATCCAGATCGTGGCGGACGACCACCGCCCCCGACCCACGTTGCGTACCGCGGCGGGACGGCTCCTGCTGGCCCGCACCGACGAGCCCGTACGAGAAAGAATCCTCGACGGTCTGCGCGCGGACGACCCGGAGGGAGCCGCGCAGTTTCAGCGAGAGCTACCGACGATTCGTCGAGATCGGTTGGCCCGCAGCGACGGACTCGCCGATCCGGACATCGCCGCCATCGCCGTCCTCACCGCCGAGGCCACCGCGGCGCTGGTTCTGTTCGCACGACGCGCGCCACGACGTGGTCGAGTTCCTGCCCTCGAAGCGGCCGCTCGTCGCCTGCAGAACGAACTCGGTCGCTGAGTCACTCCCGTGCAGCACATCGGCTACGTCCGTACGGTCGAGGAGGTGCGAAGACAGTGGCGGTGGCTGGCGGTGGTGCTCGGCATCGCCGTGCTCGTAGCCACACCGTCGGTGATCGAGCGACTGCCCGTCGACGCGTCGGACATCGGTGCAGCGGAGCTGCTCTCCCGTGTCCAGTCCTCCACCGAGACCCCGTACTCGGGCTACGCCCAGGCGGTCGGCGGTGTCACGCTGCCGGTCACCGACGGGCTCGGCGGTCTGCCGGATCTGCTCGGCGACACCACTACTCTGCGGGCCTGGTACCGCGCCCCGGACAGCTGGCGCGTCGACACCGTGCGCCTCGCCGGTGAACGCGGTCTCTACCGGAGCCCCTCCCGGCTGTGGAGCTGGGACTACGAACAGAACACGGCCGTGGTGACCCCCGTCCCCGAGCCCAGCCTGCGCCTCCCTCGTGAGGCAGATCTGCTACCCCCGGAACTCGGACAGCGGCTGCTCAGTGAGGCGACAGCGGACGAGGTCACCCGGCTGCCGGACCGTCGAATCGCCGGCCGGGACGCTCCCGGCCTGCGGCTGATTCCCGCCGAGCCCCAGAGCACTGTCACCGAGGTCGACGTCTGGTCCGATCCCGACAGCGGCCTTCCGCTGCGGGTCGACGTGCTCGGCGGCGGAGCCTCGCGCCCCATCGTCAGCACTGCGTTCCTCGACTTCTCGTCGCAGATGCCCGACACCGAGACCGTGCGTTTCGTCCCGCCCCCGGGAACCGACGTGCAGCAGGAGGACGGCCTGGACATAGCCTCGTTCGCCGACGGGATCGACTCGGCCGGCCTTCCGTCGACGCTGTCCGGACTCGAGCTCAGAGACCGGGACCGATCCGGTGCCGTCGGAATCTACGGTCGCGGTGTGACGGAGCTGATCGCCGCTCCCCTGCCACGCCGCGCCGCGCGCGGACTCGTCGACCAGCTGCGGGAGGCCCCCGGCGCAGTGGTGACCGACAGCAGCGTTGCACTGTCGATCGGCCCACTCAACGTCCTGATCACCGAGCCCACCGGAGACCGTCGCCGATATCTGCTCTCCGGCACCGTCACCGCGGAGACCCTCGCCACCGCCGCCCAGGAGCTCGAAGGAGCAGCCACATGATCCGCACGACCGGCCTCACCAAGCGCTACGGGTCGGTGCGGGCCGTCGACGGAGTGGATCTCGACGTTCGCGCCGGCGACATCTACGGCTTCGTGGGAGCGAACGGTTCCGGTAAGACGACGACAGTGCGCATGCTGCTCGGGCTCGTCCTGGCCACGTCTGGTCAGATGCAGGTTCTCGGCGAAGAGATGCCGCGACGACGTACCAGCGTGCTGCCGCGGGTGGGTGCGCTGATCGAGAACCCGGCCGCCTACCCCAACCTCTCCGGACGACGGAATCTCACGTTGCTCGACGCGGCCGGGCCGGGCGGGTCCCGGCGCACCCGCGCAGCCCGCGTCGGCGAGGCGCTCGAGCAGGTGGGTCTCGGCGGGGTGGGACGCAGGCCGGTGAAGCAGTACTCGCTCGGTATGCGGCAGCGTCTCGGCTTGGCCGCGGCACTGATGCGTACGCCCGAGCTACTGATACTCGACGAACCGACCAACGGGCTGGACCCGCAGGGCATTCTGGAGATCCGAGAGTTGTTGCTTAACTTGCATTCTCAGGGCACGACCATCTTTCTCTCCAGCCATCTGCTGGCCGAGGTGGAGCAACTGTGCGACCGAGTGGGAGTGCTGGATCGGGGTCGTCTTCTCCTGCAGGATCAACTGTCCGCGTTCCAACAACCCACCGGCCGGGTGCTCGTGCGCACCCCGGATCCGGCCGATGCGTTGACGGTGCTGTCTTCCGTGGAGAGCGCTTCCGTGATCGAGCGAGATGGCCAACGGCTCGTGATCGAACACCCGGACCCGGCGTTGCTCAACCGTCGGCTCGTCGAAGGCGGGGTACGGGTGAGCGAGTTGATCCCGCAGCAGATGAGCCTCGAGCAGTCCGTGTTGGCCGTCACCGGCGCCAGTGCAGACCGAGTCGACTCTCCCGTCCGTTCGGCCCAGCCGGAGGTGACCGCATGATCGGCGTCGAGCTGCGCGCGATGCTGAGTCGACCGCGCACCTGGGTCGTCATACTCCTGCTCAATCTGCTGCCGACCATCGTCGCGGGCCTACTCGCACTGACCGACATCGGTCCGCGGCCCGGCGAAGGCCCCGCCTTCCTGTCCGCGGTGACCACCAACGGCCAGCTGTTTCCGCTCGCCGCGCTCGCCATAGTGCTTCCGCTGTTTCTGCCCGTCGCAGTGTCGGTCATCGCCGGAGATTCCATCGCCGGGGAGGCTCAGGCCGGTACGCTGCGCTACCTGCTGGCTCGACCGGTGGGACGAACGAAGCTGCTGTTCGCGAAGCTGATCTCGGTAGCGGCCTTCGTGCTGCTGGCCGTGGTGATCGTGGCCGCCGTCGCGTACGTCGTCGGTACGACGCTGTTCGACATCACGGCGTCGGCCGGCGTCTCCAGCGTGTCCGGCACAGTGCTGACCGATCAACAGGTTGCCGTGCGCACCGTCATCGCCGTGCTCTACGTGACTCTGTCGATGCTCGGCGTCGCCGCCATGGGATTGTTCCTCTCGACTCTGACCGACTCCCCACTTGCCGCGACACTGGGTGCGTTGGCGTTCCTCATCGCCAGCTCTCTGCTGCTGACCCTCGATGCCGCTGACGCCATCGCGCCGTACCTGCCGACGCGATACTGGTTGGCTTTCGTCGACCTGTTCCGCGATCCGGTGCCGACGCGAGACCTCGTCCGCGGTGTCGGGTTGCAGGGCGTCTACGTCGTCGTGCTGCTGGGTGCCGCGTGGGCGAACTTCACCACCAAGGACGTCACGAGCTGAGACGGCTGCAATCGGCAGCGCCGAGCTCGACGGTGGAATCGCCGTCCAACTGAGCGGCGACCATCGCGCCGACGAGAGGATCGCGGGGCAGGTTCCCGTGGTCGACGGTGGAGTCCGCACACACGCTCTGCACGGGGATGTCGATCGCCCCGTCGAGGCCGGCCGAGGTCGGCGGGTTCACCACCTGATCCACGTCGGTCCAGATCGACACCCACTGCGGCCCCTCCGGCGTCTCGTCGCCGGAGTTCAGGGCATCGAGCACCGAGCTGTCCGGGGCAAGCTGCTGGCAGGCCGTCGGGCACTGATCGGGCAAAACCTGGGCCGCCAGCCCCGCCACCTGCGTGCCGTGGTGCGGGGAGCCCAGGGTCACGATGCGTCGGGCCTGCTCTGCACCACCCAGATCGGCAGCCCAGATCCGGGCCACCACTCCGCCGGCCGAATACCCGACGACGTCGACCGAGGTCGCTCCCGTCCGAGTCAGAGCATCGTCGACGGCGTCTTCGAGGGTGCCGGCTTGGACGGTGAGATCGCCGACGCCACCGTCGGGCAGGCCCACCACGGTGGCGTCGCGGCCGTCATCGCGCAGTTCCGCGGCGAGCACGTCCAGTGCATCGGTGGATCCGCCGAACCCGGGAACCAGCAGCACCGGGCCGGGAACGGATTGGTCGACGCTCGCGACGGGGTCGTTCGTGCCACGCGATGCAACGAAGGCCGCTACGGCCGCGACGACCCCGACCAGGACGAGAGCGAGTACGACATACACGAGGCGACGACGGGCCGGGGCAAGGGAGGAGAACACTCCGTCCAGTGTGCCTGCGCGTCAGGCCTGTGGGCCGCTGCGAGCGACCGTGCACCTCGGATGGTTCGGCTTCGATCCCGGCGAGTTCGGTGCCGACATCCGGGTAGTCGCTCAAAGTAGGTCGGCGAACTCCGCGGCGATCTCTGCGTCTGTCATGTGGTCGCGGACGATGTCGAGGGGGCTGATCGGGTCGAAGTAGTCACTCGTGATCGTTTTCGAGGTGGGGTCGGCACCTCGAGCTCGGAGGACTCGGATGGTCGCGATTGCGTCGCTGCTTCCGTCGTTCTTGGGTGCCATGACCGCGCGGGCGAGGGCAGAGCGGCCGGACGAGTTGACTGCATTGACGTCGGCACCGTGATCGAGCAGGAGCGTGGTGATGTCCGCAAAACCCATCTGTGCCGCGAAGATCAACGGTGTCCACTGGTCGTTGTCTTGGGCATCGACGGCGGCACCGGCAGCGAGCAAGCGCTGCGCCTCGTCGGAATCGTTCTCCGACGCTGCGTAGTGAAGTGCAGTGCGGCCGAATTCGTCTCGATCGTCCACTACGTCATCCCCCGTGTTCATCCCCCGTGAATGGTTCCGGTCTCCGGTGAGGTCTTCGACAGCACATCTTCTCGGAAGAGACGGTGGCGCTGCGGAGGCTCAGGGCGTCTGCGTTTCAGCTTTCGATGGCGGTGATCGCGTCGACGGCGATGATGACGGTGACGTACGGGGATCCCGTGGGGACCTCGGTGAGGGCGACGGTGATGTGGCCACCGTCGTCATCGTTGTTGTCGACGGCCCCGATCTTGCCGACATGCTGGTGTCCGTCGATGGTGCTGATTCGGACGGGGGTTTCGGCATCGGAGTAGTTGGCGAAGATGACGGCGTCGATCATGTGGGTGTTCCTGTTCGTTCGGTGATGGATGTTGCGGGTCCGTGAGGCTGACGTGTCCAACGCTCGCCGGATCGGGATACGAAAAAGCCCCTCACTGATATTTCCGGTGAGGGGCTTCTAAGTCTGAGCCGCCTAAGAGAATCGAACTCTTGACCTTTTCATTACGAGTGAAATGCTCTACCGACTGAGCTAAGGCGGCGTGCCTTTCGGCGTTGGTGAGTCTAACGGAGCATCCCGACGAAACGAAAATCGCCTCCCCGCGGCCGTCAGCCGCCGAGGCCCAGACCCTCGACCGGTCCGCTGAGAAGAGTCTTGACGTGCCTGGTCAGGTCGTCGGCGAGCACCTCGGTCTCGCCGGCCTCGACGGCGTCGATCACCCGAGCTGCTACATCGCGTGGGTCGTTCTTCGGGACGTCGAGTTCGGCGATCATGTCGGTGTCGGTGTACCCGAGGTGGACGCCGACAACCAACGTGCCCTGTGGAGCAAGCTCGAGCCGAAGCGAGTTGGTTGCCGACCAGATCGCGGCCTTCGACGCCCCGTACGCACCGGCACCGCCGAGCCACGACAACACCGAGTGAATGTCGACCAACGCGCCGCCGCCGTTCGCTTTCAGGATCGGCGCAAATTCCTGCGCGATCCGCACCGCTCCGAAGACGTTGGTCTCGAACACCGCGCGGATGTCGTCGATCGACGTACTCAGCAGGGGAGATGATCCGGGCGCCCCGGCATTGTTGAACACGATCGACGCATCCGACGCGATATCACCAAGGGCTGCAACCGAATCCGCATCGGTGACGTCGAGCGCCACGGGTACCACTCGAGGATTAGACTCCTCACGTGGATTCCGCGCCGTCGCGTACACCTTCGCCGCTCCACGTTCGAGCAACATCTCGACCGTCGCCTTGCCCAGACCGCGCTGACCGCCGGTCACCAACACCGTTGCTCCAGAAACAGACACCATCGAACTCACCCTTACGACAGAGGTTAAATGCTTTTGACTATGTCAGTAGTAGTTGACCCGAGCGACATAGTCAAATACTGTTCACTTATGTCACAGACGCCGACTGAGCGCTTCCGCCTCGCACCGGCACCCGACGGCCTGCAGGTGGTGCAGAATCTGCTCAACACCAGGGCCATCGACGCCTACGGCCTTCCAGATCTTCTAGAGGACGGGAAGACGGCGTCGATCGTGTGGAAGACCACGCTCTCGGACGACGATGCGGCCGCGCTGCGGGCTCTGCGATCGGATGTCGAAGCGGCCATTGCCGGCGATCTGGCCACGCGTCCGGCCGTACGAGCAGAACTGATACCGAGCAGCGACGGCACCGTACGACTGCTGCCGACCGGCACCGGGGCCGACTACATCGCGTCGACGATCTGGTCCGAAGTGCTTCTCGCACAACAAGCGGATACGTGGCGTCGACTCAAGAGATGCAAGAACGAGGCCTGTGGATCAGCGTTCTACGACCGCTCCCGCAACAACAGTGGCGTCTGGCACGACGTGAAGACCTGCGGCAATGTTGCCAATCTACGAGCTTCGCGGGCGCGTAGAAAGAGCCGAACCTAACGCAGGACGTCACCGAGGGTCGCCACCATCGCATAGATAGCGAACTTGGGTTTTGCGTTGACCGCCAACGACTCTCGGCATTCGAGGATGGCCTCGATGCTCTTGAGCAGCGCTTCCGGAGAGACTGCTTTCGCCATTCGCTCCACCTGCTCGGCCATGTCCTGATGCGTGGCAGTCGCGGTCGATCCGTACGAACGCGCGAGGGCATCTCGATACAGGCCGACCAGATCCATCAGAGCCCGGTCCAGCGAATCGCGACCGGTTCGGGTGGCCCTGGATTTCTGCCGCTTCTCGAGATCCTTGAGCACACCGGCCGAGCCACGCAATGCTCCCGCTGCGCCCTTGCCGGTACCGCCTGCGCCGAGGGCCGTCCGCAATTCCTCGGTTTCGGCTTCGTCGCGGGAGGCACTCATTTCTTTGGCCTCGTCCTCGGCGGCCTTCACCAATTCCTCGGCCGCGAGATAGGCCTGATTGGGCCGAGCCGCGGCCGACGCCAGAGCCAGCGCACGCTTGCGCCGCGCACGAGCATCCTCGTCGGTGGCGAGCCGCCGCGCTCTACCCACATGGCCGCCGCTGATCGACGCGGCCCACTCCGCCGTCTCCGCGTCGAGCTTGTCGCGGGTCTGCAGCACCTGTGCGATGGCAGGCACCGTCGGCGTCACCAACGAGACGTGCCGGCATCGGGAACGCAAGGTCACCGAAATGTCCTGGGGATCGACCGACGGCGCGCACAACAGGAACACCGTCCGCGCCGGCGGCTCCTCGACGACCTTGAGCAACACGTTTCCGGCGCCCTCGGTCAGCCGATCGGCGTCCTCGACGACGACCACCTGCCACAGACCGGTACTCGGCCGACGCGACGCGATGGACACGATGTCTCGCATCTCCTTGGTGCTGATGCTCAGGCCCTCCGGCACCACGCGTCGCACATCGCCGTGAGTGCCCGCCATCGTCGTCGAACACGCCTGACAGTGCCCGCAGCCGGGAGTGCCCTCGGTGGTGCACTGCAACGCCGCAGCGAAGCACAGCGCCGCGATGGAGCGACCGGACCCGGGAGGGCCGGTGAAGAGCCACGAATGCGTCATCGCCGACGAGTCGACGCCCGTACGAGCAGCCACCGCGGCGGCCGTCAGATCGGCCTCGACATCTTCCTGACCGACCAAACGATCGAACACACCCGCCATGACGCCAACCCTAGTGGTCGAGACCGACTACTTCGGCGCGGGCAGGTACGGCTCGAGCGAACGCAGAATGTCCTCGGTCGTCGCGCATGCATCGATCGGTTCCGTGGGCTCGAAGTCGATCTCGAGCACATTCAGGCTCACGTCCCCTCCGGACGTCTCGGTCTGAGCGTTGCACGACTGGCTCTTCCCGTCGTCGTCGAGGGTCGAGCCGATTCGGAACACGTCGAAGGTGAAGGCACCTACCTTCTCCGACCGCACGTCCTCCAAATCCGGAGTCGACTGCGGATCGGAGAACATCAGGAAGTCCGTGACGGACATGGTCACCGACACCGAGTAGTCCGAACTGGTCCACACACAGACGCCGGATGTGTCGGGTATCTCCGGGGTGACCGAGTCCTTCAAATCGAGCGCGCCCTTCGGATCCAAGCTCGCGAGCGGCAGCGAACAGGGATCGAACAGCTCACCTGCCGGCACGTCCGGCCGAGACGACGACGGTGTCACCGAACCCTGCTCGGCTGCCGTCGCTCGACCCTGCACCACCTGAGAGCAACCGGTCGAGGTTGCGACGATGCATCCGAGGGCCACGAGTCCGATCAATCCGCGCTTCACGACGGTTCGACGCACCCCGACGACCGAATGTTCCCGCCGATCGCCGAACTCGACGTTGTGGACGCCACTTCTGTCGATTTCATCCGCAACGTCGAGCTCGCGGGCTATTCGCCGTCGGTCTTCTTCGCCGGCGCCTTCTTGGCAGCAGCCTTCTTCGTCGTCGTCTTGGCCGCCGTCGTCTTGGCCGCCGTCGTCTTGGTGGCGGTCTTCTTCGCAGCAGCCTTCTTGGCCGGAGCCTTCTTGGCAGCCGCCTTCTTGGCCGGGGCCTTCTTCGCGGCCGCCTTCTTGGCCGGTGCCTTCTTCTTCACCGGACCGCGAGCGCGCCTGTCCGCCAACAACTCCGACGCACGGTCGTCGGTGATCGACTCGACCTCGTCGTCCTTGCGCAGACTCGCGTTGGTCTCGCCGTCGGTGACGTACGGTCCGAAGCGACCGTCCTTGATCACCATCGGCTTCTCGCTGATCGGGTCGACGCCCAGTTCGCGCAGCGGCGGCTTCGCCTCACCCTGACGGCCGCGCCGCTTGGGCTCGGCGTAGATCTTCAGCGCCTCTTCGAGACTGACCGTGAACATCTGATCCTCGTCGGCGAGCGAACGAGAGTCGGTGCCCTTCTTCAGATACGGACCGTAGCGGCCGTTCTGAGCGGTGATCTCTTCCTTGGACTCCGGATCGACTCCGACGATGCGCGGCAACGACAGCAGCTTGAGGGCATCTTCGAGTGTGATCGTCGCCAATTCCATCGACTTGAGCAACGAGCCGGTCCGCGGCTTGGGGCCGGTGGCCTTCTTCGCCGCGGCCTTCTTGGCCGGTGCCTTCTTGGCTGCAGCTTGCTTCACCGCAGTCTTGACGCCGCCGCCACCATCACCGTCGCTACCGGTGGGGATCGGCACGATATCGGGCTGAGGCGGAGTCGGCTCGGGTTCCGGCTCCGGCAGGATCTCGGTGACGTACGGGCCGAAACGGCCTTCCTTCGCGACGATGTCGTGTCCGGTCAGCGGATCGACGCCGAGCTTGCGCCCCTCTTGCGGTGTGGCGAAGAGCTTTTCGGCGAAGTCGAGCGTCAACTCGTCCGGCGGAAGATCGTCGGGCAGGTTCGCGCGCTGACTGATCGGATCGCCGTCCGGATCGTCGTCGTTCTTCACCATGCGCTCGAGGTACGGGCCGTAACGGCCTACGCGCACATGGATTTCGCGGCCCTCGGAGTCGTCGAACAGACGAATGGAGTTGATGGTGCGCGCATCGATCTCTTCGAGATTCTGGCCCACCATCTTCTTCAGGCCACCGGAGCGCGCCACCGATCCCTCGGCACCGGTGTCGCCGCCGAAGTAGAAGTTCTGCAGCCAATTGCCCCGTCGCTCACGGCCTCCCGCAATCGCGTCGAGGTCGTCCTCCATGCCGGCGGTGAAATCGAAGTCCACCAGACGCCCGAAGTGCGCTTCCAACAACGCAATCACCGAGAACGCCACCCACGACGGCACCAGAGCACTGCCACGCTTGTAGACGTACCCGCGGTCGAGAATGGTCTTGATGATCGACGAATACGTCGACGGCCGGCCGATTCCCAGCTCTTCGAGCGTCTTGATGAGCGACGCCTCGGTGAATCGAGCAGGCGGGTTGGTGGTGTGACCGTCGGGATCGAGCTTCGTGGCCGTCACCGCCTGGCCTGCCTTCAACGCGGGCAGCCGCGACTCGGCGTCGTCGGTCTGACCGCCCGCCTCGTCGTCGACACTCTCGACGTACGCCTTGAGGAAGCCCGCGAACGTGATGGTGCGTCCCGACGCGGAGAACGTGCACTCCTCGCCGGTACCGGCAGTTCCGGTGATACGCAGCGTCAACGTGGTGCCGCGCAGATCGGCCATCTGCGACGCCACCGTGCGCTGCCAGATCAGCTCGTAGAGCCGGAACTCGTCGGTCTGCAATGCGGAGTGCAGCTGACCGGGAGTCTGGAACACGTCGCCCGCGGGACGGATGGCCTCGTGGGCCTCCTGCGCGTTCTTGACCTTGCGGGTGTACTGCCGCGGGGTCGGATGCACGTACTCGGGCCCGTAGAGCTCGGTCGCCTGCGCCCGTGCCGCGGAGACGGCCGATGCGGACAGCGACGTCGAGTCGGTACGCATGTAAGTGATGTAGCCGTTCTCGTACAGACGCTGCGCCACCCGCATGGTGCGCTCGGAGCTGAAGCGCAGCTTGCGACCGGCTTCCTGCTGCAGCGTCGACGTCATGAACGGCGGGTACGGCTTACGCGTGTACGGCTTGTCCTCGGCGGACGCGACGGTGAGGTCGACGCCTTCGAGCGCGTCGGCGAGGCGTCGGGCATGCGGTTCGTCGAGAACGGTGACCGACTCGGTCTTGAGCTTGCCGTCGGCCCCGAAGTCGCGGCCGGAGGCAACACGATTGCCGTCGACGTTGACCAGACGGGCTCCGAAACTGCGGGGGCTCGCGTCGGCACCGGCGTCGAGCGTGGCGGAGATGTCCCAGTACTCGGCGCTGCGGAACGCCATCCGCTCGCGTTCACGCTGGACGATGATGCGGGTGGCCACGGACTGCACTCGGCCCGCCGAGAGCTTCGGCATGACCTTCTTCCACAGCACCGGGCTGACCTCGTAGCCGTAGAGGCGGTCGAGGATACGACGGGTCTCCTGGGCATCGACCAGGTCTTGGTCCAGGTCACGGGTGTCGGCCGCGGCAGCGAGGATCGCAGGCTTGGTGATCTCGTGGAAGACCATGCGTCGAACCGGGACTTTGGGGTTCAGGGTCTCGAGGAGATGCCAGGCGATGGCCTCACCCTCGCGGTCGGGGTCAGTGGCGAGATAGAGCTCGTCAGCGTCCTTGAGCAGGCTTTTGAGCTCTGCGACCTTGCCCTTCTTCTCGGGCGAGACGACGTAGAGGGCCTCGAAATCGTGATCGACGTCCACACCCAGACGTGCCCAGGGCTCGCCCTTGTACTTGGCAGGAACGTCCGCGGCACCGCGGGGAAGGTCGCGAATATGGCCGACGGAGGCTTCGACGACGTAGTTGCTCCCGAGGTACGGGGCGATCTTCTTTGCCTTGGTCGGGGACTCGACGATGACCAGACGACGCGGCTCGGCGGAGCTGTCCCCCGTGCCGTTCTTACGTGCTGCCACCTTGCTGCCGAACCTTCCCTAGTGCGTTTTCACAGGCAGATTTGCCTGTCCCACTACTAACAGACTGACATACGTCGACCAAATACTCGCAGATCAGTCACATATCGGCCTACTGTGCGTGCGGCCAAATGGTACGTGCGTCCACGTTCGGAGGAGCGTCACCGACGTTCTCCGTCAGCCGCAACAGCCGACGTCGACCGGTGATTCTCAGTCCAGGATTGGAGCCGCGAGTGCCGATCAGCGTCGGCGCGATGCCCGCACGCATCAGCGACTGGGCGAGGACGGAATGGGTCTCCGGTGCGTGCGGATCGAGTCCGAGGACGTAGCGCTCGCCCTCGGCCTCGGGACGACCGGACGCGAGCACCCAGGCCCGAAGTTCGCGTGATCCGGGTATCCACCCGGCAGGGACGGCCTTTACCGCGCCCTTGGTCCACAGCGACGCCAGCGCCGACAATTCCGGAACCGACGCGGTGCGGACGAGAGGACGGTCTTCTTCGGACCGCCCCAGCTCTGCCCTCAGACCACATTGCTCGATGAGTTCGGCGATGGCATCCGCGCGCCATTGCGCGTCGACGACGACAGAGATACGGGCCGACCCCGGGGAGGTGACGACATGGCCGGTGGCAGCCAGCAGCCCACTGAGATCGGTCACCGCGGGCGGCAACGATTCGGCGGAGAAGAAGGACAGCTGGTTCACAGCATGGACATTAGGACATCGGTGGCCGCGCTCACGGCTTTCGCCGCACCCGGGTGGTTCGTGAACGCGTCATCCCCCTCCACCATCGACCCGAAAGGGTGCCGATAGAGAAGGGGGATGACGTGACTCGACTCGGAGGAGACGAGGATCAGACTGCGCGCACGCCCGTTGCCTGAGGACCCTTGGTGCCCTGACCGACCTCGAACTCCACGCGCTGGTTCTCCTCGAGGGTGCGGAAGCCGCTGCCCTGGATCTCGGAGTAGTGGACGAAGACGTCAGCGGAGCCATCTTCTGGTGCGATGAATCCAAAGCCTTTTTCGGCGTTGAACCACTTCACAGTTCCCTGTGCCATGCTTTTCCTTCTCTTTCTAACACCGGATTCGATGGAGCGCACTTTCGGTCCATCGGGCCGGTTCCGACCGCTGCACTTGTATGAATCCCCCTCAGGATTCCCCCTGATGGACGAGCTCTTCCAGTACCGCGCCCGCAACATGAGATCCTGCGAAGCGTAGAACGAACACAGAAGCTGCGACCGCGTCAAGTGAACCATGAACTCCGCGTTCGCAACAGTCGAAAACAGACCCTTTTCGAACAATTTGCCCGCGGTGTGGAAACGCACAACAGCACTCGGGCGAATTGCCGCCCTCACCAGCGCGTCAACGGCTCGTTTCGGGCTCGCGATAGCATGGAGAGCCCAGGTCGAATGGGTGGCCAGTAGATCGAACGAATGCTTGGAGACCGGCAGTGAGTGAGATACATCCGCACGGCGGTGCGGATGTCGGGAGCTACGGGCAGCGATTGTTGGACCGCGCGTTGGCCGGCTCGCCTGTGCACGAGAGCCCGCTGACCCACGTCGCCGAGTTGCCGGCACGCGCCTCCGTGTTCGCGGACTGGCCGTCGTGGGTTGGCCCGGAAGTGGTGCAGGTGATCACCTCTCGCGGAATCGCGCAGCCGTGGACGCATCAGGCGCGGGCGGCAACACTGGCCGCCGAGGGCAACCACGTCGTGCTGTCCACGAGCACCGCATCGGGAAAGTCCCTGGCGTATCAACTGCCCATCCTGACGACACTGTCCGCCGATGCGCGAGCCACCGCGCTGTACCTGGCTCCCACCAAGGCACTCGGTGCCGATCAGCTCCGCACCACCATCTCGATCACCGACGAATTACGTTCGGTGTCAGACGAACTCGCGGAGGTCTTCCCCAGCTCCTACGACGGTGACACACCGACCGAAATTCGCCAGTGGGCCCGCGCCAACGCGCGCTGGATCTTTACCAACCCCGACATGCTGCATCTCGGGATTCTCGGCTCCCACGAGCGATGGTCCCGGTTTCTCCGCAATCTTCGCTACGTCGTGGTCGATGAATGCCATTACTACCGAGGCGTTTTCGGATCCAATGTTGCGCTGGTGCTTCGCCGGTTGCGACGCCTCTGCGCTCGCTACGGCGCATCCCCGGTGTTCGTTCTCGCCAGTGCCACGACCTCCGAACCTGGACGAGCCGCGAGCCGGCTGATCGGAGCGCCATGCGAGGAAGTCACCGAGGACGGCTCCCCACACGGAGCCCGCACCGTCGCACTCTGGGAACCACCACTGCTGAAGGAGATCACCGGTGAGAACGGTGCTCCGGTAAGGAAGTCCGCCGGCGCGGAGGCGTCGCGCATCATGGCGGACCTTCTGGTCGAGGGTGCCCGAACGCTGGCATTCGTCCGATCCAGGCGCGGGGCGGAAGTCACCGCGCTGGGCGCTCAGAGAATTCTCGCCGATGTGGATCCGCAATTGGTCCGACGCGTCGCCGCCTATCGCGCAGGGTATCTGGCGGAGGATCGACGAAAGCTGGAATCCGATCTGTCCGACGGCACCCTGCTGGGAGTCGCCACCACCAACGCGCTCGAACTCGGTGTGGACATCGCCGGCCTGGACGCGGTCATCGTCGCCGGTTTCCCGGGCACCGTCGCATCGTTCTGGCAACAGGGAGGACGGGCCGGACGGCGCGGGGAAGGGTCGCTGTTGGTACTCGTCGCACGGGACGATCCCCTCGACACGTATCTGGTGCATCACCCGGCGGCCCTGTTGGACAAGCCCGTCGAGGCGACTGTCACCGACCCCACCAATCCGTACATCCTGGCTCCCCAATTGCTCTGCGCTGCAGCCGAACTACCGATCACATCGGCCGAGGCCGAGGAGCTGAGCGGGGAGTCGGTGCTCGAAGAGCTCGAGCTGAAGGGCTACGTGCGCAGGCGGCCGCACGGATGGTTCATCACACCCGAGGGTCAGCAACTGTCTCCGCACGGTGCGGTGAACATCCGCGGCGGCACCGGGGCGCAGGTGGCCATCGTCGATGGTGAATCCGGCCGCATGCTCGGTACCGTCGACGGCGGAAGAGCCCCGGCCACTGCACATCCCGGGGCGGTTCACATCCATCAGGGCGAGTCGTTCGTCGTCGACGAACTCGACCTCGAAGCCGGCCTTGCGTTGGTACACGCGGAGCAGCCCGAGTGGAACACCTCGGCCCGCGAGATCACCGACATCTCGATCACCGCGGTGCACGAATCGGTCGATTACGGCGAGGTGCGCGTCGCACTGGTGCAGGTGAACGTCACCCACCAGGTCGTCGGATATCTCCGACGCCTACTCTCCGGCGAGGTCCTCGACTCCATCGAACTCGACATGCCCGCGCAGACCCTCGACACCCGAGCCGTCATGTACACCATCACCCCGGAGCTGTTGGAGCACAGCGGCGTTCCGTACGAACGGTTCCCCGGATCCCTGCACGCGGCCGAGCACGCCGCCATCGGCTTGCTGCCACTCGTTGCCACTTGCGATCGCTGGGACATCGGCGGAGTCTCCACCGCCCTGCACCCCGACACCGGACTGCCGACCGTCTTTGTCTACGACGGATACGACGGCGGAGCAGGCTTCGCCGACCGCGGCCACGTGGCCATCGCCGACTGGCTGGGGGCCACGAAAGACGCCATCGTCTCCTGCGAATGCCAGACCGGATGCCCTTCCTGCGTGCAGTCACCCAAATGCGGAAACGGTAACGACCCACTGGACAAAGACGGTGCCATTCGAGTGTTGACGGCGGTGCTGGCGGCCATCACTCGAGAGGGGTGATGGGGCGGGTTTCCTCCTCGCAGGGTTCGCCGACGGGTTGGGGGCAAACGCGCGCGCATTCGGCATACGCTCGCAAATTTGCTGGGGTTCACCGGTCTATTTCAGCAAAGGCGCGCGCGTTTGCAGCCGAGAGGTGAGAAGGTGCGCCACCCTGCCTGTCGTCGCCGACACCCCGGATGGTGTGGTGGGAAGAGGATCAGCCCACAGAATCGAGACCGTCGCATGCCCATCACCCGGCAGATGCCCAACCCCGCCGACCTCCGTGACCTCCTGTCTTTCAAGAAGCCCGATCTGAACCTTCGTCGGCGACGCCTGAACGCCGCACTCACCATCGAGGATCTCCGCACCATCGCCCGTCGCCGCACTCCGCGCGCGGCATTCGACTACACCGACGGTGCCGCCGACGCCGAGATCTCGCTGTCGCGGGCGCGTCAGGCCTTCCGCGACGTCGAATTCCATCCCTCGATCCTGCGGGACGTTTCCCACGTAGACACCTCGACAACGGTGTTCGGCGGTCCCTCCGCTCTTCCGTTCGGTATTGCACCGACCGGCTTCGCTCGCCTGATGCAGACCGAGGGCGAGTACGCCGGTTCGGCGGCAGCCGGGGCTGCAGGAATCCCGTTCAGCCTCTCGACGTTGGGCACCACGTCCATCGAGGACGTCAAGGCCACAACCCGAACGGTCGAAACTGGTTTCAGCTCTACGTCATGCGCGACCGTGACATCTCGTTCGGGCTGGTCGAACGCGCCGCGAAGGCAGGCTTCGATACACTGCTGTTCACCGTCGACACACCGGTCGCCGGAGCTCGCCTCCGTGACAAGCGCAACGGATTCTCCATCCCGCCGCAGTTGACCGCGTCGACCATCGCCAACGCCATTCCGCGTCCATGGTGGTGGTGGGACTTCTTGACCACCCAGAAACTGGAATTCGCGTCGCTCACCTCCACCGGTGGCACAGTCGGCGAGCTGGTCAACTCAGCGATGGACCCGTCCATCTCGTTCGAGGACCTCGACGTCATCCGTAGCATCTGGCCCGGCAAGCTGGTCGTCAAAGGTGTTCAATCGGTAGCAGATTCAATCCGACTTGCCGAACTGGGAGTCGACGGGATCATCCTCTCCAACCACGGGGGCCGACAGCTCGATCGCGCTCCTGTTCCCTTCCACCTGTTGCCTCAGGTGGTGCGTGAAGTGGGTTCCGAGTTCGAGGTAGCCGTCGACACGGGCATCATGCACGGTGCCGATATCGTCGCCTGCATCGCGATGGGAGCATCGTTCACACTGGTCGGACGCGCGTACCTGTACGGCCTGATGGCCGGCGGGCGAGCCGGCGTCGACCGCATGATCGAGATCCTGCGCGAAGAGATCATCCGCACCATGCAACTGCTGCAGGTCAATTCACTCGCGCAGCTTTCCCCGGAGCACGTCACCCAGCTCACCCGGCTCGCTCCCCTGCAGTCAGGTGCCCCCACGTTCACGCCACGCTGACCGACGCGGACGGGCGGGCGTCCGGTCACTCCGGCCCCGCCCGCGCCGTCGCGGTGGCGTCGGACATTCCGAATCGCCCGAGGAACACCGGTTGGCCCACGGTGACGATCACATCCCACTCGTCGATCGTGCACTTCCGCAGCTCCGTACCCATGCGCACCGCCAACCCCCGCGCCGTCTCACATGCATCGGCGACCCCACGATCGAGGGCCCCCGCCCCGGCCAACGCAGCGAGATCTGCCGCCGACTGCGCCTGATGGCGAGCACCCACCGCCGAGCCGACATGCATCACCATCACCACGACGGCGATCAACGCCGATATCGCCAGCGCCGCCAACACCGTCGCCCCACCCTCGTCGTCCCGCAATCTCATTCGGGTGCAACCGGTTCCGCGGCAGCAACTGCCTCCGCCGACAACGTCAATCCAGGCAAGGGACTCGCCACCTCCACCCGCGCGACGAAGAAGTCGCCGTCCTCCGTCACCGTCACCCGTGCGCCGTCCGGAGCGACACGTTCTCCTGCCGAGACCGCTTGCGCTGCATTACCTCTGGCCGCCAATCGAACAGCTTCTCTGGCAGCGTCGACGCACCCGATGTGCATCGTCACCGACACGATCGCCCCGATACACACCACGATCACCGCGACGATGGACGCGATCGCGAACGCCGCCTCCACCGTCACGGCACCGTCGTCACCGGTCGCTGTCAGACGGCAGTGTTCAACGCTCGATCGATGATCCCGGTCAACGCAGACAGAATGCTGTCGCCGGTCACCACCGTATAAAGCACCGCCCCGAATGCCGCGGCGGCGATGGTGCCGATCGCGTATTCCGCGGTGGACATCCCGTCGTCCTCCACCGCCAACAGCGCCATTCGAGTCTTCAACTCCTGCAATGCATTCTCGATCATCTCGATTTCCCTCCCTGTTGCCCGGTGCGGCTGTTCCGCAACCGAAAATCGTGTGCGCGGCTCTCACAGCAGGCCACCGCCCAGTACGTTCCCCGCCAGTCCGATCACCACGGGAATGATCCCGAGACAGATGAAGGCAGGCAGAAAGCACAGACCCAGTGGCCCGCTGATCAGAACGCCCGCGCGTTCGGCCGCAGCAGCCGACGCGTCCTCGGCGCGAGTTCGTTGTGTCGCAGCCAGTTCCGTCATCGCCGACGCCATGGACGAGCCTGCCCGAGCCGACCGGCGTGCCATCCTCGCCAGCGCCTCGGTGTCCGGATCGTGCGCGACGGCGTCCCATGCGGTCTCGGCATCGGCCCCGAGTTCTAGTAGATCGGCTGCCTTGCGCAACGCCGTCCCGAACGAGGCGGGCGCAGACTGCGCCGCGGCGGCAGCGGCCGTCGCTATCGGAAGCCCCGATCTCAAGCACGCCGCGAGTAGATCGAAGGTCGTCGCCACCGCCAGCGGGTCGGGCGTGGGCGCATCGACGATACCCACTTCGGTGTGGGGATCGGGCGCGTGTCTACGAAGCCCGCCACCTGCTGCGGGCAGAGTCACCAATGCCGTTGCGATACAGAGGACCGCTGCCCACATCATGTGGTCACCTTGCCGGTGATCGCGTCCGTCCACAGAAGACCGGCGCACCCGAGGGCCGTACCGATGCACAGCAGAATCCCGCCCATTCCACCGCCGAGCAGAATACGCAGCGGATCGGCACCCATAATCTGGCCGAGAGCGACCCCGAGAAGAGGCAGTCCGGCCAGGACCAGTGCCGTGGCCCTCGCGCCGGCCAACGACGCCTCCGTTCGTTCCCGAAACCGTCTGCGGCCCAGCATGTCGTCGCGAACTGCGTCCAACAACTCGGCGAGTGCGAGTCCGTGCTCGTCGGCTACCCGCCACGCTGCGGCCAGCCGGCCGAGCTCGGCGTCCAGCAGTGGATCGCACGCAGCGATACCGTCAGCAGCCTTGCCGCCGAGTCTCGACCGCGATGCCGCACCGCGCAGCGCAGCCGAGGCGATTCCCCCGCATTCGCCGGCCGCCACCGCACTGGCCGTAGCCGGGTGAGATCCGACGCGCAACTCACCGACGATGACCTCGACTCCCGTTGCCAACCAATTCAATTCGGTCGCCCGTCGATCGCGCTCGGCCCGCCGCCTGACGCGGCTCCACCCGGTACCACCCGCCACCGCCGCTGCACTCACGGCCCAGACGCCGCCCAGCCACCAGACCACGCCGACGGAAACCAGCGCAGTGCAACTCGGCACCAGCCATCGCGGAACTGTCGTCGTAGACCGGACAGACCTGCGCGTGAGTCCACGAGAGCTGTTCGGCCACAACAGTAATGCTGCGGCGGACAGCACCAGCACGGCAGTCATCGGGCATCACCGCACCGGCGGTCCAGCAGTTCGACCAGTCGGCTCTCACCCGGCGTCGCCTCGCGATCCACCGACCACGCAGGCACGATGTGTACCCGCCCGGTCGGATCGACGTCCACTACCCCGATCTCCCGGAGCCGACGCCTACCGTCCGCACTGCGATGAACGTGCAGCACCACGTGAACGGCGGCAGCAAGCTGACTGTGCAGCGCATCGCGGCCCATTCCACCGAGCGCGGCGAGCGCTTCGAGACGCGCAGGCACCTCGGCGGGAGAGTTCGCATGGATGGTTCCGGCTCCGCCGTCGTGGCCGGTATTGAGAGCCGTCATCAGGTCGATCACCTCGGCACCGCGGACCTCACCGACGACGAGCCGGTCGGGTCGCATCCGCAGCGCTTGCCGCACCAGCTGCCGCACCGTTACCTCCCCCACGCCTTCGACGTTGGGAGCACGAGCCACCAACCGCACCACATGCGGATGCGCCGGTGCCAGCTCCGCCGCGTCCTCCACACAGACGATCCGCTCGGCCGGATCCACTTCACCCAGCATCGCAGCGAGTAGCGTGGTCTTTCCCGCGCCGGTTCCGCCGACTACCAGAAATGCCAACCGTCCGAGAATGATTCGACGCAGCAGCTCGTAGCCGTCATCGGTGATGGCTCCCGATGCCCGCAGCGCCGCGAGGCCCTGGGTAGCGGGTCGCAACACGCGGAGCGACACACAGGTCCCACCGCTCGCCACCGGTGCCAACACTGCGTGCAACCGGACCCCGAAGACCTCGCGCCCCACTCCGGGAAGCCTGCCGTCGACCCAGGGTTGGGCGTCGTCCAATCGTCGACCGGCCGAGAGCGCGAGCCGCTGCGCCAACCGGCGCACGGCGGCCTCGTCGACGAAACGGATGTCGGTGCGTTCGAGGCCGTGTCCCCGATCGATCCACACCTGATCGGGGGCGGTGACCAGCACGTCGGTCACTCCCGGCTCGGACAGCAGCGGTTCGAGTGGGCCGGCTCCTGTCAGCTCGGTCTGCAGAACACGCAGGGCCGCAAGCATATCGGTGTCGCCGATGACACCGCCTGCTTCGGCGCGGATGGCCGCGGCGACGCTCGCCGGAACGGGAGCATCGGCAGAGGCGGCCAGGCGGTCACGGACGCGGTCCAGCAAATCGGCGGTCACGACGGCACTCATGCCGCACGCCGCCGCGCGCCGGGCTTGCGACCGAAGGTCTCGAGCACACTGTGCGCCGCCGCAGCCAGGGGCGACCGTCTACCGAGAACGAGTCCGCCTCGCTCGAGTCGCTCGGACAATCCCGGCTCGGCTCGCATGGACGTCAACAGTGGGAGGTCGAGGGCCGCGGCAATGTCCGCTGCCCTCAGCCCGCCCGGCGCAGGCCCGCGAACGACTATGCCGACGTTGGCATTTCGCTCTGCCACGTAGGAAACCACTTCCCCCGCGGACGTGACTGCGCGCAGCTCCGCCGGGAGCAACAGCACGACGAGGTCCGCTGCGGCGTAGAGCGCGTCCGAGATGTCGCCTGGATGCCGCGGGGCGTCGCACACCACCAGATCGCCCGCAGCCCGTCCTGCGTCGAGCACAGCGGTCACAGCGACGGCAGTCGGTCCGACGGTGCGTTTCTCGGATCTGCCCAACGCCAACACCGACAGCCCGTCCTGCGACGGTAGGGCCCCGTGCAAGGCGTCTGCGGATACTCGGCCACCTTCTACGACCAACCCGGACCACCGCAGACCGGGCCGGTTCTCCCAGCCGAGCAACAGATCCAGACCACTGCCGTACCGGTCGCCCTCCACGAGCAAGGCGCGCCGCCCCGCGCCGGCACCGCTCAGCCCGAGCGCAGCGGCGAGCGTCGACGATCCTGCTCCACCTCGCGCGCCCACCACGGCGATGACTCCACCGTCTCCTGACGGTACGGACATCGGCTCGCCGAGGAGTCGAACGAGGGCGTCCTCGTTGGTCGGCAACGACATCACGTGCTCTGCCCCGACTGCGGTGGCGGTTCGCCAGTCGTCGAGTGTCGGCGGTATAGCCGTGACCAGAATGACGCCATTCCGCCGCGGAAGTGCGGTCGACAACGCGTGCTCGGCGGACGACAAATCGATCAAAATAATTCCGGCGCGATCCCATATGGACCGTGTCGAGCCGTTACCGACCAGTAAGTTCCGCTCTTCCACAACACAATCCGCGGCCGCCGCAATCCGGTACACGTCCTCGCGCAAGCCGCGAAGTTCGATCGACATCGCGATCGTCGGCTGTGCGCTTCGCTGTCGCGAGTCCGATTTCATGCGCCAAGCCTGCGTGAGAATGTGCTCGAGGTGGGCGCGACTTGGGGAAATGTGGATGGATTCGGCCCTGTGGATGAATAACGGTACCCATGTACCATTTTTCGGCCTACCCCAGAAATGAGGACGACCCTCGCCAGGGGGGGAGGAGGCGAGGGTCGTCTGGTTCAGCCCCGGGGGGTCGGGCTGAACACCGCCCGGAATGAACCGGGCTCACAGAAAATACTACACCCGTGGACGTCCTTGTTTGCAAGTTCAACCGTCGGATTTTCCGGAGCGAGTTCTGCCGAGTCCGCCAGTGTCACCACGCAACATCCACCGGTCACCACCGGCCACTATGGTGACAAACGTGACCCAGACCGCGAGCAACGACGACGCCCCCGCCGCCCGACGCCCAGCGCGCGTCGCGGCATTCTTCGACCTCGACAAAACCATCATCGCGAAGTCCAGCACGTTGGCATTCAGCAAGCCGTTCTTCGATCAAGGTCTCATCAACCGGCGCGCAGTACTCAAGAGCAGCTACGCACAATTCCTTTTTCTCCTCTCCGGGGCGGATCACGACCAGATGGAGCGGATGCGCGCACACATCGCCGGCATGACGGCCGGTTGGGATGTGGAGCAGGTACGAGCTGTGGTCGCAGAGACCTTGCACAACATCGTCGATCCCCTGGTGTTCGCCGAAGCCGCCGACCTCATCGCAGATCACAAGCTTCGTGGACACGACGTCGTGATCGTCTCGGCGTCCGGCGACGAAATCGTCCACCCCATCGCCGAACTTCTGGGGGCCGACCACAGCATGGCGACCACGATGGTCACCGTGGACGGCAAGTACATCGGCGAGGTCGAGTTCTATTGCTACGGCGAGGGCAAGGTCGACGCCATGAAGTCCCTGGCAGCGCAACATGATTACGACCTCGCGTCGAGCTACGCGTATTCGGATTCGATCACCGACGTGCCGATGCTGCGCGCCGTCGGGCATCCGACGGCCGTCAACCCCGATCGCGCGCTGCGCAAGGAAGCCGCGACGAACGGGTGGCCGATTCTCACCTTCTCGAACCCGGTGTCGCTGCGCTCGCGCATCCAGACCCCGTCGGGAAAGACCGTAGCCTTCAGTGCCGCAGCAAGTTTCAGCGCACTTGCGGCCGGAGCCGTCACCTACGGATTACTTCGCAGAAAACGATGAGGCACAAACCCTTGATGTGAGGCGCGTCACGGGGTACAAATGACGTACGGAAGAACGCGAGGCCAAGAACGAATCGGAAGAGAAGATTCGCTCTCCCGACCGGGATTCCCAGCACGGACACCGGCACCCACGCGGAGCTTGCCACCTAATGGCAGAAGCGCTGTGGGCCTGCGAAATTCGAGAATGATCAGCAAGAACCCTGCACCGGTTGCAGGGATGACCTCATCACTGTCGAATTCTCGCCGAGGCCACGTGGTAGTCCATCACAGCCCACCTGTGCACGCTTGGTAACCAGGCGCTCCGTGCTAACGGGCGGCGACGTCGACGCAAGTCGGCATCGCCGCCCTTTTACGTGCTCACTACTGCAGGCTCCGCTCGCGGCCCTTTTACGTGTGCGCTACTGCGCAGCCTCGGCAATCGAAGTCGCTTCTGCTGCACCGGCTTCGAACGCTCCACAACACAGGATCACCCAACTCCCGACGCCCGTCGCGGTGCCCTCGGCAAATCCTGCGGCTCCGTCCCGGTATGCCTTCGCCCGACGCATCCAGCTCACCTCGGGCACGCCGAGGTTGTGGGGATCGAATCCCGACGATGCGGCGACCAATCTCGATGCGGCCCGCGCGACGAGACCGTCGGCCGACCCGAACGGTTCGAGCGTCAACAACTCACCGTGCACCACCGCTGCGATTACCGGGGCCGGGGCCGACGTTCCGCCGGTCACCAACTGAGCGAGTAGGTCGAGTCGCTCGCCGACTCCGGCATCCGCGCGCGGACGGCCGAGCGCGGAGGCGTCCTCCACGAGGTCGGCGGCGGCCAACAAGTGCAGCCGGGCAAGGGTCTGCAGTGGGGCGCGCTTCCACGTGGACAACGTGTTCTGCAGGGCGTCGCCGTCCAGAGCGGCAGCCACTCGCAGCGCACCCGCCAGAATCGGGTCGCCTTCCTCGCCTTCGCGAGGGAAATCCATCGAGCCACCCTCGAGCGCGGACGACGACCGAGCCGCCCGTACCGCAGCCTCGGCAGCGGTCGCCGGCCAGCCACGACGATTGGCCTTGTGCCGATGCACTGCGCCCAGGGCGTCACGCGCACGTTCGGCGGAGTCGACGACTCCGGGCAATTCCAGCAGCGGGGCGAGGGGGTCCGTCACGACAGACGACGGTACCCCCTCACCCACCGCGGTTATGCGCCCAGCTGCACCGAGCCACCCGGGATGGCTGCGAGCAGCTTCTGGGTGTACTCCTGCTGCGGGTTGTCGAAGACGGCATCGGTCGACGCCGCCTCGACGATCTCGCCGCTGCGCATCACGAGCACGTCGTCGGCGATCTGGCGGACCACTGCGAGGTCGTGCGTGATGAACAGGTACGTCAATCCGAGCTCGGCCTGAAGGTCGTTGAGCAGCGACAGGATCTGCGCCTGCACCAGCACGTCCAGAGCCGACACTGCCTCGTCACAGATGACCATTTCGGGCTCGAGGGCCAGCGCACGAGCGATTGCGACACGTTGCCGCTGGCCGCCGGACAGCTCGTTGGGGAACCTGCGCATCACCGACGACGGCAGTGCCACCTTGTCCAGCAGATCACGGACTCTGGCTTCCCGCTCGGACTTCGACCCCACCTTGTGAGTGCGCAGAGGCTCCTCGATAGTGCTGAAGATCGAATACATCGGGTCCAGCGTCCCGTACGGATTCTGGAAGATCGGCTGCACTCGACGACGAAACGCGAACGCGTCCTTGTTGTTCAACCCCGCCACATCACGCCCGTCGAACTTCACCGAACCTGCAGTGGGCTCGAGAAGTCCCAGAACCATCTGTGCCACAGTCGACTTGCCCGAACCCGATTCGCCGACGATCGCAGTGGTGGTGCCACGTGCG
Source organism: Rhodococcus sp. PSi06 (assembly GCF_054960675.1). Lineage (NCBI taxonomy): Bacteria > Bacillati > Actinomycetota > Actinomycetes > Mycobacteriales > Nocardiaceae > Rhodococcus > Rhodococcus sp. PSi06. Next base: position 105,087 of record NZ_JBHNYO010000004.1, on the reverse strand, counting down.
ACTCCGAACGACACATCTTTGACGGCCGTGAACACGGATGACTTGAACGGGTTGCCGCCCCGGAGCTTGAATTCCTTCGTCAGCCCCTCGACCACGAGCACAGTGTCCGCGGCCGGCTCGAATGCCGAGTCGGTCTCCTCGGTGACGGCCTCGACCGCCACCTGCTTGGCATGCTCGACGATGTCCTTGCGCACCACCGACGACTTGAGTCGCTGAGACGCCAGAGACGGCGCGGCGGAGACGAGCTTGCGCGTGTACGGGTGCTGGGGATCCTGCAGGATCTCCAGTGCCGGACCGGATTCCACGATCCGTCCCTTGCTCATGACGACGAGGTGCTCGGCTCGTTCGGCAGCCAGGCCCAGATCGTGGGTGATCAGCAGAACCGCGGTGCCGAGTTCCTTCGTCAAACCCTCGAGATGATCGAGAATCTGACGCTGCACGGTCACGTCGAGAGCGGACGTCGGCTCGTCGGCAATCAGAAGTTTCGGACGTGCCGAAAGCCCGATCGCGATGAGCGCACGCTGACGCATACCGCCCGAGAACTCGTGCGGGTACTGATTGACCCGCTTCTCCGAATCGCTGAGGCCCGCTTCCTCGAGCAGCTCGGCTGCCCGAACCCGCGCCGCCTTGCCCTTGGCGATGCCGTTGGCAGCGAGGGCCTCCTCGATCTGGAAGCCGATCTTCCACACCGGATTCAAGTTGGACATCGGGTCCTGAGGAACCAGGCCGATCTGGCTGCCGCGGATGTCGACGAAGTCCTTCTCCTTGGCCTGCGCCAAGTCACGGCCCTCGAACAGGATGCGCCCCGCCGTCACCGTGCCGGTTCCGGGAAGCAGGTTGATGATCGAGTGCGCGGTGGTCGACTTACCGGAACCGGATTCGCCCACGATCGCAACGGTCTGCCCCGGGTAGACCGTCAGCGATACACCGCGAACAGCCGGGACCGCACCGGAGTTGGACCGGAACGAGACCTCGAGATCTTGGATGTCGAGCAGGGGCTGCTCCACTGCGATGCGTGCTGGATCCGTCATCGCTTCCTCGCCTTCGGATCGAGGGCGTCGCGCAGGGCGTCACCCATCATGATGAAGCCGAGCACCGTGATTGCCAGCGCTGCAGCAGGATAGAAGAGAATGGTCGAGCCCTGACGCAGGGTGACCTGGGCGGCACTGATGTCGCCGCCCCAGGAGACCTCGGTGGGAGGCAGTCCGATACCGAGGAACGACAGCGTCGCCTCGGCCACGATGAACGTACCGAGTGAAATCGTCGTGATGACGATGATCGGTGCCATCGCGTTGGGCAGTACGTGCCGGATCAGAGTTCGCAGTCGCGTCAAACCCAAAGCCTGCGAAGCCATTACGTAATCGTTGCCCTTCGCCGACAGCACTGCACCGCGGGTGATGCGAGCCATCTGAGGCCAACCGAACAACGCCAACACCAGAATGACTGTGAAGATCGTGCGATCGGTGAACAGCTGCATGAGGACGATGGCAGCCAGAATCAGCGGAACACCGAAGAAGATGTCGGTAATTCGTGAGAGCAACGAGTCCGCGATGCCGCCGTAGAAGCCGGCCAGAGCACCGAACACGACGCCGATGAACAGCACGAGGAACGTGACCCCGACTCCGGTCAGCACGGACGCCCGAGCACCGAACAGCACCCGAGAGTAGATGTCGCAGCCCTGTCGGTCGTAACCGAACCAGTGCCCGGATCCCGGGCCCTGCATGCTGAACTGCAGATCACAGAAGCGCGGATCGGTACTGGTGAACAGGCCAGGCACGGCTGCGACCACGATGACGGCCAGGATGATGATGGCCGAGACTATGAACATCGGACGCGTGCGCAGGTTCCGCCACGCATCGGACCAGATGCTGGCGGGTGCGTCGTCGATGACGACCGCATCGGTCTGCGACACGTCGATGACCTCGTCGGCCTCGACGAAACGTGCTTGGCGAGTAGCGCGATCGGCGTCGACGCTCTTCGGTGTGATGGGATCAGACATAGCGAATCCTCGGGTCGAGCGCGGCATAGAGAAGGTCGACGATGAGATTGGCGACCAGATAGACGACGATCAGCACGGTCACGAAAGACACGACGGTCGGTGCCTCACCGCGGATGACGGCTTGGTAGATGGTGCCGCCGACTCCGTTGATGTTGAAGATTCCCTCGGTGATGATCGCGCCGCCCATGAGGCTGGCGAGATCGGCGCCGAGGAACGTCACGACGGGAATCAGCGAGTTGCGCAGCACGTGCACGTTGACGACGCGGTTACGCGAGAGGCCCTTGGCCGTCGCCGTCCGCACGAAGTCTGCACTGAGATTCTCGGCCACCGACGTGCGCGTCAACCGCACCACGTAGGCGAACGAGACGGCTCCGAGCACGAATGCCGGCAGCAACAGGTTGGTGAAGCTGGTGTTGCCTCCCACTGTCGGCGGCACCCAACCCCACTTGATACCGATGAAGAACTGCGCGAGAAAACCGATGACGAAGATCGGCACGGCGATGATGACGAGGCTGACGACGAGGACAGTCGAGTCGAACAGCTTGCCCTTGCGCAGACCCGCGATGAGACCGAAGCCGATACCGAACACGGCCTCGATCACGAGGGCCATCGAGGCGAGCTTGGCGGTGATCGGAAACGCTTGTACGAGAACTTCACTGACGGGGCGGCCCGAGAAGGACATGCCGAAGTCGAACGTGAAAATGCCCTTGAGGTACAGCAGGTACTGCACGATGAACGGCTGGTCGAGGTGATAGCGGGCGCGCAGTTGGTCGGCGACGGCGGGACTGATCGCCTTGTCTCCGGCCAATGCCGCGATGGGGTCTCCTGGCAGCAAGAAGACCATGGCATAGATCAAGAATGTCGCCCCGATGAACACGGGGATCATCTGAAGTAATCGGCGTCCGATGTACCAGAGCATCGGATCACCTCCTTTGGAGGAAGGTGGACGTCACCGCAGAGGCGCAAGGATCAGCTGCAGCGGGGCGTCGAACGTAGATGCGGGAGTGAGCGAGCACACGAGAAGGGCGGTAGGTGGAAGACCTACCGCCCTTCTCGGTCTCTACAGCAGTGGAGCGAACGTGATCAGTTCTTCTCGATCTGGTTGTAGATGGGGATTCCGTCCCAACCGATCTTGACGTTGGTGACGTTCTCCGACCAACCACTGGCTGCGTTGCGGTACCAGGTCGGCACTGCGGGCAGGTCGTTGAGCAGGATTTCCTGAGCCTGGTTGGTCAGCTCCTGCGCCTTGGTCTTGTCGGTCTCACCTGCGGACTCGCGGAGCAGACGGTCGAACTCGGGGTTGGAGTACTCACCGTCGTTGGAGCTGCCACCGGTCTGGTAGTTCTGTGCCAGGAAGCCGTACTGCTGCGGGTAGTCACCCTGCCAGCCCGACCGGAAGGCGGTCGCGATGGTGCGGTTGGTGGCTTCGGTGCGCAGCTGAGCGAACGTCGGGTACGGCGCACCCTGCGCCTCGATGCCGAGCGTGTTGCGGATGCTGTTACTGACCGCATCCACCCATTCCTGGTGTCCACCGTCGGAGTTGTACGCGATGGAGAACGTTCCGGACCACGGCGCGATGGCGTCGGCCTGCGCCCACAGAGCCTTGGCACCCTCGGGGTCGTACTCGACGTTTCCGACGTCGGAGAGGTCGCCGGTCCAGCCGTCGATGGCCGGGCTGGTGAAGTCCTTGGCCGGGGTACGGGTCTTGTTGAAGATCTGCTCAGTGATCTGGTCGCGGTTGATGGCCTTGGAGATCGCCTGGCGACGCAGCACACCCTCTTCGCCACCGAAGTGCGCGAGGCGGCCCGGAATCGTGAACGTCTCGATCGACGCGGACGGCTGGTTCACCGTGCGGTCGGGAAGATCGGACTCGAAGGTGGTGACGGCCGAGGCCGGAACGTTGTCGAGAACGTCGACGTTGTTCGACAGCAGGTCCGTGTATGCAGTGTCGAGGTTGCTGTACAGAATGAAGCTCACGCCGCCGTTGGCGGGCTTGCGGTTACCGGCGTAGTCGGGGTTCGTGACCAGGTCGATCCGCACGTTGTGCTGCCAAGCGCCCTCCTGGGCGAACTTGTACGGGCCGTTGCCGATCGGGTTCTCGCCGAACGCGGCGATGTCCCGGTACGCAACCTCGGGTAGTGGGTAGTAAGCCGCGAAGCCGAGACGATCGGGGAACGCTGCTTCGGGCTGCTTGAGCTCGATGGTGAACGTCTTGTCGTCGACGACCTTGAGTCCGGACATGGTCTGCACCGTCGGGTTCTCGGCCGCGACCTCGTCGTAGCCCTGAATCGGATCGAAGAACGAGCCCTGCAGCTGCGCATTGGTCGACAGTGCGCCGTAGTTCCAGGCATCGACGAACGACTTGGCCGCGACCGGCGTGCCGTCGGTGAACTGCCAGCCGTCCTTCAACGTGACGGTGTAGTTCTGGCCGTCGGTGGTATCGATCGAGTCCGCGACCTCGTTCTCGACACCGCCCTCGGGGGTGTAGGACACCAGGCCGGCGAAGATCGAGTCGACGACACGTCCGCCGGTGTTCTCGCTCGTATTGGTGGGCACCAAGGGGTTCTGCGGCTCACCGCTCCACGCGTTGATGATGCCGGAGCCGTCTCCTGACCCTCCGCCGCCGGTCGAATCGCTCGAAGAGCACGCCGTCACCAGCGCCGCTCCCACGACAACTGCGATTGCAGCTGACGCGATGCGTGTTTTACGCAAGGAAATCCTCCATCCAGATGTGAGCACGGGGTCATCCGTGTTCAGGTTCCTCGGGCGCGACGCCCGGGGATTCGTGGGCGACCGCAAGACACGGCCTGTGAGCCGTACCAACGATCTGATGGAACGAACTTTAGACACATCCTGAAACGAACATGTGAACTCCCCCGAGTTTTGTTGACCGGCGAGTAGGTCGGAAACATGATCGAAACGTTTCGGCAAGTCGATTTCCCACAGTTCGGGCAGAGCCGCCGAGACGGCCTCGCGGCGACGACACCGATGACCGTCCATCGTGCGGAAACTACCGATCACCGCAGATCAAGGGGTTGCAGACGCTTGCAACGGTGCGATCGCCATCACATGTGACTACCCTCACTAGGGGCTCCAGACCGGCCTGTAAGTGCCGTTTCATGGGCGAAATGCTTCGGACGAAAGAGAGCTATAAGAGATGACGACCAGTACCTCCGGAAGCGACGAGACCGCGGTTGCCTCCTACGCACCGTCGGCCGAGTTCGCGGCGCAGGCGAACGCTCAGGAAGATCTGTACGCCGCCGCGGAGAAGGACCGGCTCGGCTTCTGGGCGGAGCAGGCTCGCCGGCTGCACTGGCACACTCCGTTCACCGAAGTACTCGACTGGTCCGACGCTCCCGTCGCGAAATGGTTCGCCGACGGCGAGCTCAATGTTGCCTACAACTGCGTCGACCGCCATGTCGTCGACGGCCACGGCGACCAGGTCGCCATCCACTGGGAAGGCGAGCCCGGCGACAGCCGCGACATCACCTACTCCGATCTGCTCGCCGACGTCAGCCAGGCGGCCAACACCCTGACCGAACTCGGTCTCGTCTCCGGTGACCGCGTCGCGATCTACATGCCGATGATCCCCGAGGCCATCGTCTCGATCCTCGCCTGCGCCCGCCTCGGCCTCACCCACTCGGTCGTCTTCGCCGGCTTCTCCGCCACGGCACTGCGCTCACGCATCGACGACGCCGAAGCCAAACTCGTCATCACCACCGACGGCCAGTGGCGACGCGGCAAGCCCGCCCCCATCAAGGACACCGTCGACGAGGCCGTAGACGGAGCCGCTTCCATCCAGAACGTTCTGGTCGTCAAGCGCACCGACTCCGACGTCGCCTGGACCGAGGGACGCGACCTGTGGTGGCACGAGACCGTCGAGAAGGCATCGAAAGAGCATGAGGCGCAGCCGTTCCCGGCCGAGCACCCCTTGTTCATCCTCTACACCTCGGGTACGACGGGTAAGCCCAAGGGCATCATCCACACCTCCGGCGGCTACCTGACGCAGACCTCGTACACCCACCACAACGTCTTCGACCACAAGGCCGGCACGGACGTCTACTGGTGCACCGCCGACATCGGCTGGGTCACCGGGCACTCCTACATCGTCTACGGACCCCTCTCGAACCGCGCCACCCAGGTGGTCTACGAGGGCACCCCCAATTCGCCCGACGAGCACCGGCACTGGAACGTCATCGAGAAGTACAAGGTGTCGATCTACTACACCTCCCCCACCCTGGTGCGCACGTTCATGAAGTGGGGCAAGGAGATTCCCGAGGCACACGATCTGTCCTCGATCCGCCTGCTCGGGTCCGTCGGCGAGCCCATCAACCCCGAGGCATGGCGCTGGTTCCGCGACGTCGTCGGCGGCGGCAGCGCACCGATCGTCGACACCTGGTGGCAGACCGAGACCGGCGCGATCATGATCTCGCCGCTCCCCGGCGTCACCGCCACCAAGCCCGGGTCTGCGATGACGCCCCTGCCGGGTATCTCGGCCAAGATCGTCGACGACGACGCCAAGGCACTGGGCAACGGCGGCAACGGATACCTCGTTCTCTCCGAGCCGTGGCCGGCGATGCTCCGCGGGATCTGGGGCGACATGGACCGCTACAAGGACACCTACTGGTCCCGCTACGCCGAAGAAGGCTGGTACTTCGCCGGCGACGGCGCCAAGTACGACGAGGACGGCGCCCTGTGGGTCCTCGGCCGCGTCGACGACGTCATGAACGTCTCGGGCCACCGCATCTCCACCTCGGAGGTGGAGTCGGCACTGGTCAGCCATCACAGTGTCGCCGAGGCTGCCGTCGTCGGTGCCGCCGACGAGACCACCGGTCAGGGCATCGTCGCGTTCGTCATCCTGCGGGGCGGCGAGGAGAACACCGGCGACGCGTTGATCGCCGAACTCAAAGCCCAGGTCTCCAAGGAGATCTCACCGATCGCCCGGCCACGGGAAATTTCCATCGTGCCGGAGCTGCCGAAGACCAGGTCCGGCAAGATCATGCGTCGCCTACTCCGTGACGTGGCCGAGGGCCGCGAACTCGGTGACGTCTCCACCCTCGTCGACCCGAAGGTGTTCGAGGCGATCAAGAAGGGTCGGTAAGCGCTTCGCGCATGTGCGCGGAAACCCGTAGTGGGCTACGAGGTTCCGTGCACATGCGGCGCAGCCGCTCAGGCCGCTGAGGCCGTCAGATCGAACACCGTGTAATCGCCGATAGTCCTCGATGTGAACGTGGCGGCCACCCAGTCACCGATCGCCGACGGCCTGGTCTTGCCCGTTCCGGCGATGAAGTAGTGGATCTTTCCCGCGGCCACGTCGGCCTCGAATTGGTCGAGTGTGGGCGACGGGTCGCTTCCGGAGAATCCACCCACCGGCATCACCGGGTCGTCGGTCGCGAGCTGCAGGACCGCCGCGGCATTGGATCCGATGGTCGCCGCCGCCCAGGTGTACTTCTGCGGATCGGCCTCTAGGAGTCCGGTCAGCTCGGAGTCAGGAGCCGATGGGGAGCCGAATTGCGTCGACCGCTCGGCGTCTTCACCCCCTCGACCACTTCGATTCGCGGCCTGGTCGGACGCAACCGCAGGCCCGGCCGACGGGCCACCTCCCGTGTGCGGAGTGACCACGGTATCGGCGACGTAGGCGACGGGGCCGGCAAGAGCGACCGCAATTGCCATCGCCCCCAATGCAATCGACATCGATCGGGACCGACGGAACATCAGAGCCACTGCGACGAAAACCCCGACTCCCAGCACCACCCACCGCAACCACGGCACAAATTCGGGGGTTCGCGCGAGAAAAACGAACGAGGTAGCCGTCGTGATCGCCGAAGCCAGCACCAGAACCGCACGCCACGAGGCTTTCTCGCGCCTCACCCACAGCTCGCGGACGGCCGCTCCGACGATGGCGGCGATCGCCGGAGCGACAACGATCGTGTAGTACGAGTGAAAAGTGCCCGACATGAAGCTGAACACCACCGAGCACCCGACGAGCCACAGCCCCCACATCACGAACCATGCGCGCTGAAAGTCCTGCCGAGGAGCTTTGCCGCGCAACACGATTCCCGCGATCACGAGTACCAGCGCGGCCGGAATCAGCCACGAGATCTGACCGCCCTGGGCGGCCGCGAACATCCGGGTGATGCCCGTCTGTGGTCCGTGCCCACCCGGCCCGAAACCGCCTGCCTGCGCTGCATCACCGGCAGACGATCCGGCGGTGCCCGCGTGTTCGTTACCGGTCAACCTACCCAAGCCGTTGTAGCCGAAGGTCAGATCCAGAATGCTGTCGGTCTTCGATCCACCGACCCAGGGCCGGTCCGCTGCAGGCACCAGTTGCACGATCGCCACCCACCATCCCGCGGAGACGAGCACGGCGGCACCGGCGGCCAGCAACTGCAGAAGTCGAGTTCCGAGCTTGGGCGGACCGAACGCCGCGTAGGCCACGGCAAGAGCCGGAACGACGAGGAACGCCTGCAGCTGTTTGGTCAGGAATCCGAGACCCATGACAGCGCCGGTCAGCACCAGCCAGCGAGTGCGTCCGTCTTCGAGAGCTCGCAGCATCGCCCACGCTGCCCCCAACAGGGTGAGGGTGAGCAAAGCGTCGGGATTGTCGTAGCGGAACATCAGCGCGAAGGTCGGGGTGGTGGCCAAGACGGCGCCTGCAATCAGCGCTGCCCCGTATCCGAATCGACGGGCGACGATCGCGTACATGATTCCCACGCTCAGCACGGCCATCAGCACCTGCGGCAACAACAGCGACCACGAGTTGAGGCCGAAGATTCGTACCGAGAGCTCCATGACCCACAGCGACGCCGGTGGTTTGTCCACCGTGATGGAGTTCGCGGCATCGGACGAACCGAACAGGAACGCCTTCCAACTGATCGAGCCGGCCTGAACGGCCGCCGCATAGAAGGAATTACCCCAGTGCTCGCGGTTCAGGTCGAGGGCGTAGGCCCCTGCTGTTCCGACGAGAAGTGCGGCAAGAGTTGGCATCGCCCAACGCGGTCGACTCACGTCGAGTCCAGAGTCGGCGCTCACAGATTGGATGGTCACAGTCGATCAGTGTCGACCTCGATCCTGAGGATGTGCACTCGACTTCCTGACAATCGGCCGTCAATGTGGACCGGAGCGCAATTTGCCCGAATTGTCTGCACCGCAACGTGATCGAGTAACGGGCCATCATTTCCTCGGTGGTTCACGCCTAAAACGGTCGTGCAACTGTGGGTCCGCGGCCCACCACAGTGCACCAGCAGAAGCGGGAGGATCCTCGCCGGCCACCACCGTCGACTCGGCCTCGCCAGGTCGAGTCGGATGTTTCTCGGCCTCATCGAGTTCCGCATCGATGAGGTCCGACGCAGCCTTCTCGTCGAGATGGAATGCTCGCAACAGTGCCAGCAGGAACGGCATACCGAGGATGTCCCCGAGGATCCAGAACACTCCGGCCCCGATTATCTGATCGGTCACCGGTGCAGGCCCCCACGTCCTCAGTGATCCCAGATAGTCCACCGCAGGCAGGAGCGGACCGAGCCACAGCACGATTCCGAGTACGCCATCGCCGAGCATCTCGGCGATGGTGATCAGCAGTGAAATCAACTGCGAGTACCGACGCGGTACCGGATCCGCCTGCAACCGAGCGTAGAAGTACAGAAATCCAACGGTCACGAACACGAGAGCAGTGCCGAAATCCGCGGCCGCATCGACAAGTACGGCGTGCAACCATGGAGTCAGGAAGAACAACCAGGGTGTACCGATCATCAGTACCGATGTCATCGCGGGGTGCACCGATATGCGAACGAATCCATGGGTGAGGAGCCGGTCGATTCTGTTCCGGCCGACCGTTCCTGAGCCTTCGCGCAGTGCCGTGAGCGGGCGGCCCATCGCCAGGCCGAAGGGAACGACCATCAACAGCAGCACCACCTGCAGGCACCGCGCCCAGAACAGTTCATCGGCAAGGACACCGACCGCAGAGCACGTCGCGACAACGAAGGTACCGACCCCGAGCAGGAGGAACCCGGCCCGGCGTGCCGCCCCTATGTGCGTCCCGCTGTGCGCCGATCGGCGCACAGCTCGCACATACGTCAAGGTGAGTACAGCAGCGACGACGATCGCGGCAGGATCGAATCGCCAGTCGAGTATCAGGGAGGTCCACGTAGGAGGCACCGGAACCAGTGTGCACCCGATCCGCTTTGCACGAACGAATCAAGTCCGTTGCGCCCCAGTATGTCCGATTGTTTCGGACATACCGGGCGACGGCCGGTGAATCCAACTACACGCTGTCGAGCGACTGGTCTCGTGTTTCCTTCATGACGATCAGCGAGATCAGTGTCAGTGCTGCAGCGATGGCCAGGTAGACGCCAACCCAGCCGACGCCGTAGCTGCTCACCAGCCAGGTTGCGATGAACGGGGCCACTGCGGCACCGAGGATCGACGCGGTGTTGTACGAGATTCCCGAGCCGGTGTAACGCACGTTGGTCGGAAACAGCTCTGGCAGAACGGCACTCATGGGTCCGAACGTCAGGCCCATCAGTCCGAGGCCGACGCACATGAACACCAGCATCTTGCCCGCCGACGCGGACGACGGGTCGGCGAACCAATGGAACGAGAGGCCGAACAGCACGATCGCCGCGGTGATGACGATGAGCGTCGGACGTCGGCCGTACTTGTCGGCGAGGAGCCCGGCGACCGGGATCAGGGCTGCGAAGAACAGCACCGCGATCAGCTGCAACTCGAGGAAATCCGTGTACGGGATGGCCAGCTTGGGCCCGCCCACGTCCGACACCTTGCCTGTTCCGTAGCTGACCACCCAGGTCGTCATGATGTAGAACAGCGTGTAGGTGGCCAGCATGACGAACGTGCCGATGATCAGCTGACGCCAGCTGGTCTTGAACACCTGAGCCAACGGGGTCTTGACCTTCTGGCCGCGCTCGACGGCCAGCTTGAACACCGGCGTCTCCTCGAGCTTGAGCCGGACGTACAGGCCGATGATCACCATGATCGCGCTGAGCAGGAACGGGATGCGCCAGCCCCACGTGAGGAACGCGTGGTCGGTGCCGGAGTTCGCGGAGTCGTAGCCGGTCGCGATGACGATGAGCAAGAAGATGCCGTTGGCGAAGAAGAAGCCGATCGGCGCGCCCAGCTGCGGGTACATCGCCGCCCAGGCCCGCTTGCCCGGCTTGGCGGTTTCGGTGGCCAGCAACGCTGCACCGCTCCACTCACCGCCGAGGCCGACGCCCTGGGTGAAGCGCATGATCGCCAGCAGAGCCGGTGCCCACAGACCCGCTGCGGCATAGGTCGGCAGGAGTCCGATCGCAAAAGTCGCGACACCCATCGTCAGCAGGGACCCGACGAGCGTCGCCTTGCGTCCGATGCGATCACCGAAGTGGCCGAACAGAATAGAGCCGATGGGTCGTGCGACGAACGCCAAGCCGAACGTCGCGAACGACGCCAGCAGCGCGGTCGTGTCGTTGCCCGCGGGGAAGAACAAGCGGGGGAAGACGAGCACCGCGGCGGTGGCATAGATGTAGAAATCGAAGAACTCGATCGACGTGCCGACCATCGAGGCGATCACGATGCGTGACCGAGGCACCTGGGGTGCGGGAATTGCGCCGTCGTCCGTGACGGCGTGTGTTGAACTCACGAATTGCTCCTGAAGAGGGAAGTTCCCTGAAAATTACCTGATGAACACCTGAGAATTTCACGCCCCCGGTCCGTTCGTTGCCGGTTCGTGCAGAATTTTCGTGTTTGTCCCGACGGGCGCAGAGGTAACCGACGATGGGCCGAGCGTCGCTCGGCTGCCGCGGAACAGATAATCTGCTTCTTAGGCACTACTGTCGATACGATCTTCCGCAACACAGAGCAGAGCGATCACCGCAACACCGAGCAGAGCGATTACAAGGGGTCGAGAGTTGAGCGTCAGCAATGACAAGGGATACGGCAACGGCGTCCCGAACACGATTTCGTCGATACCTCTGACCGATGTCGATGCCCGTACACCCGGTAGCGCGAGCATCGGAAACCTCGTCAAGGACGCAACCACTCAGGTCTCGACGCTCGTTCGTGCCGAGGTAGCCCTCGCCAAGGCCGAGGTCACCGGCGAGGTCAAGAAGGGCCTGCAGGGCAGCGTCTTCTTCATCGTCGCGTTGACGGTGCTGCTGTTCAGCACGTTCTTCTTCTTCTTCTTCGCCGCCGAACTGCTCGACGTGTGGCTCTACCGGTGGGCCGCGTTCCTCATCGTCTTCGCCTTCATGGTGTTGGTCGCGGGGCTGTTCGGGTTCCTCGGATATCGCAGAGTCAAGAAGCTGCGCAAGCCCGAGAAGACCATCGACTCGCTCAAGCAGGCGTCGACGGTACTGCCGAACCAGCACGATTCCATCCCCGGAATTCCCGGCTACAAGAAGTAGTCGACGCCCGGCGAATCGAGCGGTATGAATCAGCCCGATCCGTCCACGGTCCGCTACCCGGGACAGTGGATCCATCGCGACATCCACGCCAACGGAATTCGGTTTCACATCGTCGAGGTCGGCGAACACGAACCGAACGCCCCGCTGGTGGTTCTACTGCACGGCTTCGCCGACTTCTGGTATTCGTGGCATCACCAACTCGATGCGCTCGCTCGTTCCGGCGTGCGTGCGGTCGCCGTCGATCTCCGCGGCTACGGCGACTCCGACAAGCCTCCGCGTGGCTACGACGGATGGACCTTGGCCGGCGACATCGTCGGTCTCGTTCGTGCACTGGGTTACCCGCACGCGACGTTCGTCGGACACGCCGATGGTGGCCTGGTCTGTTGGGCCAGCTCGGCCCTGCATCCCCGGATGGTCCGCTCGATGGTGCTGATCAACGCGCCGCATCCCATCTCGTTGCGTCGTGCCGTCCTGAAGGATTCCGAACAGCGCGGTGCATTGTTGCCGCACTTCGTCCGATACCAAGTGCCACTGCGTCCCGAGAAACTGCTCACCCGTCGAGGCGGGGCCGCAGTCGAGGAGCTGATGCGGAGCCGGGCCGGGTCGCAGTGGCAGCACACCGAGGACTTCGCCGACACCGCAGGCAGGATGCGCTCGGCCATCCGAATCCCCGGGGCCGCGCACTGCGCACTCGAGTACCAACGCTGGGCGTTCCGCAGCCAATTCCGTTCGGACGGCCGACGCTTCATGGACGCCGTCGACGTCAAGACCTCGATTCCCGTCGCGCAGATCAGTGGCGACCTCGATCCGTACGTCCTGCCCACCACCCTCGATCGGGATCGGCATTGGGCCCCGGGCCTGACGCGTCGAACCGTGCGGGACGTGGGGCACTACGTGCACCAAGAAGCGCCGGACGTGGTGTCCGAGGAGATTCTGCGCGTCGCACTCGAACGCTGATGCCCCGCTAGACGATGCAGTCGCCGGTACCCACGCTGACCGGTGCATCGAAGCTCTGCGCCAGCTCGTCCGCGATTTCCGATGCGGTCAGGACGAATCCGGTGTCGGGGTCGTCGACGGCAGCGCCGAACACCACACCGAGTACCTCACCGGACGAATTGACCAGTGGTCCACCGGAATTGCCCTGCCGAACCGATCCACGCACCGTGTAGACCTCACGCTTGACCGTTCCGGTGCGGTAGATGTCCGGGCCACTGAGTTTGATGATCTCGCGGATTCGCGCCGGGCTCGCCGTATAGGGACCACCGCCCGGGTAACCGAGCACGATGGCGTCGGAACCGGATTCGGCCGGCGACGGAGCGAATGTCAGCACCGGTGCCTGCAGCTGCGAAACACGAAGCACAGCAACGTCTTCTTCTGGGTCGAACAGGACGACGTCTGCCTCGAGCGGTCCGTTCGGCGAATCGACCGTCACCTCGGAAGTACCGGCCACCACGTGCGCGTTGGTCATCACCAGGTCGGATCCGACGACGAAACCGGAGCCTTCCAGGGCTTTCTGGCAGCTCGGCGCGATGCCGTTGATCTTGATGACGCTGGACTGCAGCGCCACCGGAACGGGCCCCGCGGCGATCCCGGAATCCGGGGCGGCGACGTCGGCAACCGGGGTGCGCCCGAACGGGCCGATGACGTCCGGCAATCCGGACGTGTCGAGCAGCGCGGAGAATTCCTTGGGGACCTGACGCAACCAGTCGGGTGCCACCTCGTCGACCTTGCCCAGAACCGTCGACCCACGGACGGCACTGGCCACCTCCGGCTGAGAGGAGGACGTCAGCGGAATGGCGAGCAGCCACGCAGCGGCGAGAACAGCGGCGGCCTGCAGCCCGGCACCGATGGTGCTGTCCACGGATCTGGCTGCGCGCGAATGTATCCCGCTACGCAGAGCGCGCCCGAGGACCATGCCAGCTACCTCACCGATGATCACCAACACCACGATCAACGCAATGCCGACGAACACTCTCGTCCGAGACCCGTCGACGTGTTCGAGCACGTGCGGTGCCACCAGAATCCCGGCGACCGCACCCAACACGACACCGAGAAACGCCAGCGCCGACGCCACAGCGCCTTGTCGCCAACCCGACGTTGCCGCCAGCAGCGCGACGGCGATCACCGCGATATCGACCCACCCTGAACCCGTCACAGATCGAGCCTCGCTCCTACCGCAGTCAAGCTGGCCTCCAGATCACGTATATCCCCTGTGTCCCACTCGGACTCCCAGCCCGACACAGCGAGCAGGCCCGCCAGAATACCGCCCGTGAACCCCCACACCAGCATTCCCTGTGCCGAGAAGGCCGGTCCCTGGTAGCCGGCGGGGTGCCGCACCTGAAATCTGTTGTCCGGATCGAGCAACTCTCGCAACGGAACTCGTACCACCCGCTCGGTCTCACCCGCGTCGACCACCCGCACCGGACTGGGGTTCTGCCAGTACGAGAGCACCGGAACCACGTCGAATCGGGAGGGCGGCACATAGATGCCCGGCATCGTCGCCAGTGGCAGCACCCCGGCCGGATCGAGCCCGGTCTCTTCCTGGGCCTCGCGCAGCGCGGTACCGATGGGCCCGTCGTCACCGGGATCGGTGGCGCCGCCTGGAAACGCGATCTGCCCGCTGTGATCACGCAACGTCGACGCGCGCTGGGTCAGCAGCACGTCCGCCTCGGCAGGCAGCCCGCCGGGGGTGGTCGGGTCGGCAGCCGCAGGGCCGCCGAACAACACCAGCACCGCCGCCGAACGGGTTCGCTCGGCCGGCTGCGCATGGCGCTGCAGTACCGGGTTGATGCCGGTGGTGTCGGTGAGCCCGTTCGCACTGCCGGCGACGTCGAGCATGCGCCCGAGCCACTCGGGTGCGCTCACGACGTCACTCCGAGGTTCTCGCGCACGGCGTCGGCGATGTCGTCGACGCTTCTGAAAGGTTGAGGTAGCACCTTGGCGACAGTGCCATCCGCAGATATCAAAACGGATACGGGCAGTACGTTCGGAGCTCCCACCGCCGCGGCGACGCGTCCGCCGCCGTCCTGAACTCCGGGCAGGGTGACGCCGTAATCGGTGAGGCGAGTGAGGCCGTTCGCCTCGTTGGCGTCGTTGTGGACGGTCAGCACGGTGACGGCATCACCTGCCCGCTGCGCGTATTGCTGCAGGTACGGCAGTTCCTCCGCGCACGGTCCACACCAGTAGGCCCAGATGTTGAGCAGTGCGGGTCGACCGGCCAGTGCCTGGCCCAGATCGACGGCGGAGCCGTCGCCAATGCATTCGAGTGTGAGTCCGGTCAGCGGACCCGTCGACGCGCCCGAGGCCGTCGGACAGGCCGCCAAACCTGCGTTCTGCCGCAGGGGTTCGAGGGCTTCGGGGGTGTCGGCGGCCCGGCGCTCGGCCGTCGACGGTCCTCGCTGCCCCAGACCGGGACCGGCCCCGAGCTGCGGGTCCGAGGAGTCGCTACGCGGCCAGAGGGCGTAGACCATCCCGACGACGAGTACGAGCGCAAGCAGAGACCAGCGGAGAGCGGCCTTGTTCACGACACGATTCCGGCGAGAGCGAGCAGATGATCGGTCTCGGGGCCTCTCACCAGAGCGGCGGCGGTGGCCGGATCGGTCGGCCCCAGGCCGTACGACGGGCAGTCCTTCGCGAGGACACACACCCCACACGCCGGTGTGCGGGAGTGGCAGACGCGTCGACCGTGAAAGATGACGCGGTGCGAGAGCACGGTCCATTCCTTGCGCTCGATGAGCGCGCCGACGGCATGCTCGACCTTGACCGGGTCCTCCTCCGCCGTCCACTGCCAGCGGCGTACCAGCCGCCCGAAGTGGGTGTCGACCGTGATGCCGGGTACGTCGAACGCATTGCCGAGCACGACATTGGCCGTCTTACGGCCGATCCCGGGCAACGTCACCAGATCCTTCAACGATGCTGGGACCTCGCCGTCGAAGTTCTCCAGCAATTTCTGCCCCAGCCCGATCAGCGAGTTGGCCTTGTTGCGGTAGAAGCCGGTGGTTCGGATGAACTCTTCGAGTTCGGTGCGGTCTGCCTCGGCGTAGTCGCGGGCAGTGCGATATTTCACGAAAAGGGCCGGAGTCACCATGTTGACGCGTTTGTCGGTGCACTGCGCCGACAGGATGGTGGCCACGGCGAGTTCGAGGGGTGTGGTGAAGTCGAGTTCGCAGTAGACGTGCGGAAACGCGACCCCGAGCGTTCGGTTCATCCGGCGGGCCCGGCGCACGAGGCCGAGCGGCGTCTCCACGCGTTTGCGCACGTCGGGGCGTTTCGGGGCAGTCGATTCCACGCCACAACTGTACGGACAAGAATGCGTAACGTTCGTCGCGGCAGCAGCGCACCGTGTTTGTATCGAGACCTTTTCGGTGTTAACTGGCCGGTATGCAAGGACTCGCCGTGGTGCTCTTTCCGGTACTACTCATGCTCTTCGCACTCGCGATGGAACGCGTCGAGTTCCGGCTCAGCAAGCTCGGCGTTCGGGAGCACGAAGTAGAGGAATTCCTCGATCAGGCGAGCAAGTCGGAGGTCGCCACCCTGGCCAACGAGGGCTTCCCGCACGCCCTGGCTCGATTCAACAGCCGCAAGCGTCATCAGACTCCTCCTCGCACGATCGACACTCGTGACGGCATGGCCGACCAACGGGCAAGCTGAGCACCATTTGTCCGCATTTCGATGAATTTACGGTGAACGCGAACAGACGTCCCGTTCCTCTGGCAACCTGTGGTGGCGTCGATCACTCGGTTTCGGCAGAGTCGAAGTAGACTCCCCTGAGGTAATTGTTGTGTTTGAACATTGCATCGGCATCGACGCCTGAATCGTTCGCGCGATTCGGGGGTGAGACGAGTGTGTACAAACGCCTTCGGGGGTGCGGGTCACCGCATCGCCGACATCCCAAAAGGAGCGCAAGTGGACGACGTCCTGGCACGGGCCGGCATCTTCCAAGGAGTCGAGCCCTCTGCGGTTGCGGCACTGACGAAGCAGCTGCAGCCTGTCGATTTCCCCCGCGGACACGTCGTGTTCAACGAGGGTGAGCCCGGTGACCGGCTCTACATCATCGTTTCCGGCAAGATCAAGCTCGGACGACGCTCCCCCGACGGCCGCGAGAACCTGCTGACGATCATGGGACCGTCGGACATGTTCGGCGAGCTCTCCATCTTCGATCCCGGCCCGCGCACGTCCTCGGCCACCACAGTCACCGAGGTCCGCGCCGTCAGCATGGACCGCGCTGCGCTCAAGGATTGGATCGACCAGCGCCCCGAGATCGCCGAGCAGCTGCTGCGCGTCCTGGCCCGCCGGTTGCGCCGCACCAACAACAACTTGGCCGACCTCATCTTCACCGACGTCCCCGGACGCGTGGCCAAGGCACTGTTGCAGCTCGCGCAGCGCTTCGGCACCCAGGAAGCGGGATCGCTGCGCGTCACCCACGACCTGACGCAGGAAGAGATCGCTCAGCTCGTCGGAGCGTCACGCGAGACCGTCAACAAGGCACTGGCCGACTTCGCTCACCGCGGATGGCTGCGCCTCGAAGGCAAGTCCGTGCTGATCTCGGACTCCGAGCGTCTGGCTCGCCGCGCTCGCTAGCTTTCCCTGAGGTAGGCCAGCTGCGTCTTGACCGACATCCGCGCAGCCGGCCACAACTTCTTGTCGACGTCCGAATAGACGTGGCGCACCACCTGCATGGGTTTGGCGTTCTCACCGATCTCGGCCAACGCTGCCCGCACCTGATCCAACCGCTGCCGACGGTGTGCGCGATACGTTCGCGCCACCTCGGCGGTGTCCGGTAGCTCGGCCCCATGCCCCGGCAACACCGTCTTGCCCTCGCCGGCGGCTTCGAGGCGATCGAGCGAATTCAGATAGTCCGCGAGCGATCCGTCTTTCGGGTCGAGCACCGTCGTGCCGCGGCCGAGGATCGTATCTCCCGTCAGAACTGCGTCGTCGAGCACGAAGCTCACCGAATCCGCCGTGTGTCCGGGCGTGTACAGCACTCGAATCCGTAGACCCGCCGCGTCGATGACCTCGCCGTCGGCCAGCCGTTCGCCGCCGCCGAACAGAAACTTCTCCCCCACCGCCCGGACCGGCGCTCCCGTCTTGCGGTGAAACCGCTTCAACCCCGCCGTGTGATCGGCATGGCGATGGGTCACCAGAGTCAGAACAACCGTGCCCGACGCGGCGACGGCGTCGAGGTGGGCCTTGTCCTTCGGACCCGGGTCCACGACGATGCACTCCTCGGACCCCGGTGCCCGCAGAATCCACGTGTTCGTCCCGTCGAGCGTCATCTTGCCCGGGTTCTCGGCGAGCAGAACCGACGCGGTGGGCGTCACCGGGCGGAGCAGTCCGTAGGCGGGATGTTTCGATGTGGAATCGGCCATTGAAACACTGTAGGTCGCGCGCCGCGTCGAGTGGCGACGAGGACTACCGTCGACAGTCATGAGGATCGGACGCGCATGAAAATCGGACTGGTCGGGGCCGGCCCTTGGGCCCGCAAGACCCAAGCCCCGTCGTTGCTCGCTCATCCCGGCGTCGACTTCACCGGGGTGTGGGCGCGCCGACCCGAGGCAGCGGCCGAACTGGGAGCGCCGGTCTTCGAGTCCTACGACGCCCTGCTCGACGCCGTCGACACGGTGGCATTCGCCGTGCCACCCGCCGTGCAGGCCGGGTACGCACTGCGCGCCGCGCGAGCAGGCAAACATGTGTTGCTGGACAAGCCGATTGCCGCCACAGTGGCCGAGGCCGAGGAATTGGCCGAGGCCGTCACCGCCGCCGGCGTTCGCTCGATGGTGACGCTGACCCTCCGATTCGCTCCGGAGACAAGACAATTCCTCGACACGGCGGCCGGACGCCCATGGGCGGCCGGCTCGGGAACCTGGTTCTCCGGTGCCATCCTCGGCGGGGCGTACGCGGGCTCGCAGTGGCGGCACGACGACGGGGCGATCCTCGACATCGGACCACATGTGTTCGACCTACTCGACGCGGCGCTGGGAACCATTGTCCGCGTTGCCTACTCGCACCGAGAGGTGGCGTCGGACAGTTGGACGGTACTACTCGAGCACGAGGGCGGCGCCCGCAGCACGGTGCAGTTGTCGCTGCGGACACCGATCATGCCGTCGCTCATGCGCATCGAGTTGAGCGGTACCGACGGAGTCGAGACCCTCACCGATCGATCCACCTCGTCGACCGACTGCTTCGCCGTCCTGCTGGACGAATTTCTCGAATCGGTCGAGTCGGGTGTCGATCACGAGTGCTCCGTGCACCGAGGCCTGCACCTGCAGAAGGTGATCAATGCGGCTATGCCGCAGTGACGTGAGTGCCTTCGCAGGCACACCATCACGCCACTGGGGTCAGCGCAGTTCGACGATGAGTTCCACTTCCACGGAAGCACCGAGAGGCAGTTCGGCGACACCGACAGCCGAGCGGGCATGCTTGCCTGCGTCACCGAAAATCTCACCGATGACGTTCGACGCCCCGTTGATCACTCCGGGCTGACCGGTGAACCCGGTGGCCGACGCCACGAAGCCGACGGCCTTCACCACGCGCGCTACCGAGTCGATTCCCACGAGCGCGTGCACGGCGGCCAGCGCGTTCAGAGCACAGGTGCGCGCTGCTGCAGTGGCATCCTCCGCCGAGACCTCGGAGCCGACCTTGCCTGCGGTCGTCAGATTCCCGTCCACGATGGGCAGCTGGCCCGAGGTGTAGACGAGGGAACCCACCTGTACGGCCGGGACATACGCCGCCAGTGGCGGAACCACGTCGGGCAGTTCGATGCCCAGCTCGGACAGTCGCTCACTCCACGTCGCCACTCCCGCTCAGCCCTTCGGACGCTTGAAGTACGCGACCAAGGTGTCGCCGCCGTTGGGGCCGGCCATGATCGTCACGAGCTCCCAGCCTTCGGAGCCGTAGTTGTCGAGAATCTGCTTGGTGGCATGAATCAGCACCGGTGCGGTGAAGTACTCCCAGATGATCTTTTCGCTCATGACTGTCGACCCTATCGTTCGACCGATCACGAGGGGTGCGTCACTGCGAAGACGGGATTGCCGGTTCCGTCGGACGACCGGCATCGCATCTCTATATGGTCGAGGCGTGGGTACATCGAAGGTAGAGGGATGGCCGGCGAAGGCAGATGCCGCGCGGCTGCATTTCGTGTCCGGTAAGGGCGGCACCGGTAAGTCGACGGTCGCCGCCGCGTTGGCGTTGGCGCTTGCCGCCGGTGGTCGACGGGTGTTGCTGGTGGAGGTCGAGGGACGGCAGGGCATCGCGCAGCTGTTCGACGTGCCACAGCTGCCGCCGGTGGAGACGCGGGTGGCCACAGCGGACGGCGGCGGCGAGGTCTACGCACTGGCCATCGACATCGAGACCGCGTTTCTCGAATACCTCGACATGTTCTACAACCTGGGCTTCGCCGGTCGCGCCATGCGCAAGATCGGTGCCATCGAGTTCGCGACGACCATCGCACCGGGCCTGCGCGACGTCCTGCTGACCGGCAAGGTCAAGGAATGTGTGGTGCGGACGGACAAGAAGGGCAACCGCGCGTACGACGAGGTGGTCGTCGACTCGCCACCCACCGGCCGCATCGGGAACTTCCTCGACGTCACCAAGGCCATGGCCGATCTGGCCAAAGGCGGGCCGGTCCGCTCGCAGAGCGAGGGCGTGGTGCGGCTGCTGCACTCGGCGGAGACCGTCGTACACCTCGTCACGCTGCTCGAAGCCCTGCCGGTGCAGGAGACCGCCGACGCGGTTCGCGAACTCGAGGCGGCAGATCTGCAGCTGGGCACGGTCGTGGTGAACCGCACCGAGCCGACGTTCCTGCCGGACGACACGCTCGAGGCGATCGCCGAGGGTGACATCGACGCCGCGGCGATTCAGGACGGCCTCGCCAAGACCGGAATCACCCTCTCCGAGGCCGACTTCGCGGGTCTGCTCACCGAATCCATCGAGCATGCGTCGACGCTCTCGGCTCAGGTCGAGAGCGCAACGCAGCTCGACGAACTCGACGTCGCGCGCATGTCGTTGCCGATGTTGGCCGATGGTGTAGATCTCGGCGGCTTGTACGAGCTCGCCGCCAAGCTTGCAGAACAGGGTGTCCGATGACTCGACCAATAGCAACCGAACTCGACGTCGACCGCATTCTGACCGATCCCACGTCGAGGATCGTCGTGGTCTGCGGGGCGGGCGGGGTCGGTAAGACGACCACCGCCGCGGCGATGGCTCTGCGCGCCGCCGAACAGGGCAGGCGCGTCGTCGTGCTCACCATCGATCCGGCTCGCCGGCTGGCTCAGGCTCTGGGGCTCGGCGATCTGGACAACAGCCCGCAACCGGTGAAGTTGGGTGCCGGTGCCAAAGGCGAACTGCACGCGATGATGCTGAACATGCGGCGCACGTTCGACGAGATGGTCATCGAGCATTCGACGCCGGAGAAAGCCGCGCAGGTATTGGCGAACCCGTTCTATCAGACTGTGGCGTCGTCCTTTTCGGGCACGCAGGAGTACATGGCGATGGAGAAGCTGGGGCAGCTGTCGCTCGACACGTCGTGGGATCTGATCGTGGTGGACACTCCGCCGTCGCGCAATGCGTTGGATTTTCTCGACGCACCGCAGCGGCTCGGATCGTTCCTCGACGGGCGCTTCATCCGGCTTCTCACCGCTCCCGGCCGCGGCATCACCCGCGTCGTCACCAGCGCGATGAGCTTGGCGATGCGCGGAGTGTCCACGGTGATCGGAAGTCAAATGCTTTCCGACGCATCGGCTTTCGTGCAATCACTGGACTCGATGTTCGGCGGATTCCGGGAGCGCGCGACGCGTACCTACCAGTTGCTACGCGAGGAGGGCACCAGTTTCCTCGTTGTTGCCGCCGCCGAACCCGACGCGCTACGTGAGGCCGCGTTCTTCGTCGAACGCCTCTCGGCCGAGGAGATGCCGCTGGCCGGACTGGTGGTGAACCGGACGCACCCGACGCTGTCGTCGGTTCAGGCCGATCACGCTGCCACGGCCGCGGATCTGCTCGATCGGATCGACGAACCCGGTGCCGAACTCACCGCTGCCGTTCTCCGTATCCACGCTCAGCGTGCCGTGACGGCTGCGCGTGAGGTTCGGTTGCTTCGACGATTCACCGGTGCGCATCCCCGCGTGCCCATCGTCGGCGTTCCGTCCTTGCCGTTCGAGGTCTCCGACCTGGCCGCGCTGAGTGCGGTGGCCGATCAGCTCACCCGAAAGGGCTAGTTCGACCGGGCCCGAAAGCTGGGGCCCGGCCGGGCGCGGCAGGGGCTAGATAGCTGCTTGCTGCTGGCGTTGGGTCTCGAAGAAATCGGACCAGGAGTCGACCTCGGGGTGCTGCTTGAGCAGGGCCCTGCGCTGACGTTCTGTCATCCCGCCCCACACGCCGAACTCGACTCGGTTGTCGAGTGCATCCGCACCACACTGCATCAACACCGGGCAGTGCCGGCAGATCGTCGCGGCCTTGCGCTGCGCTGCACCCCGGACGAAGAGCTGGTCCGGGTCGGTTCCCTTGCAGCGGGCGTGCGACACCCAAGCGATGCGTGCTTCTGCTTCTTCTACATCGAGTCGCGTCGGCGCGGTTGTCGTATGCATGCGGATACCCCTTTGCGTGTCGGTCGCCCTAGCTGGACGTCCCGGAGGCTCCAAGGAAGTTTGTACCTCGCTGGCGAAGCACAAATTCTAAGAGCTGCCCCACAATCATTATCAAGTGTTACGTGAATCACACCGTGCTCATAATTTAGGTAAAGCCGGCCCCGAATGCAAGACGGCGAGGTCACATTTCTGGTACGGCCGTCCCGAGCAGGGGCGCAGCACACAGCGCATGCGGGCCTGATGCCGGTCCGAGCAGCACCCACGTACGCTGTGCTCTGTGTCAGTCGGAAAAACCGTGGCGAAGCTCGCCGGATGTTCAGCACTCGCCGGTGCGTTGCTCGCCGGCGTGATGTTCCCCATGGCCGGAGGATTCGGGTACGCCTCGAATCGCGCCGCCGATACCGTCGACAACGTTTCGGCCGAGTTGGTCGAGGGTGCCGTGCCCGCCGTCTCGACGATGACGGACGTCAACGGCACACCCATCGCCTGGCTGTACGAGCAGCGCCGATTCGAGGTGCCGAGCGACAAGATCTCCAACGAGATGAAACTCGCCATCGTCTCGATCGAGGACCGCCGCTTCGCCGAACACCGCGGCGTGGACTGGCAGGGCACGCTGCGTGCGTTCCTGACCAACACCACCAGCGGCCAGGTGGAGCAGGGTGCGTCCACCATCGATCAGCAGTACGTGAAGAACTACCAACTGCTGGTGGTGGCCAAGACCGACGCCGAACGCCGTGCGGCGATCGAGACCACGCCCGCTCGCAAGATCCGCGAGATCCGGATGGCGCTGACCCTCGACAAGGAACTGACCAAGGACGAGATTCTCACCAGGTACCTCAACCTGGTGCCGTTCGGTAACGCGTCTTTCGGCATCCAGGACGCGGCTCAGACCTACTTCGGCATCGACGCCAGCCAGCTCAGCGCCGTCCAGGCCGCGATGCTCGCCGGAATGGTGCAGTCCAGCTCGGCCCTCAACCCGTACACCAACGAAGAGGGCGTGATCGAGCGACGGAACACCGTGCTCGACACCATGATTCAGAACCTTCCCGAACGCGCTGCGGAACTGACCGCTCTCAAGGCCGAGCCTCTCGGAGTGCTGCCGGTCCCGCAGACTCTGCCCCGCGGATGCATCGCGGCAGGTGACCGCGGATTCTTCTGCGACTACGCCTTGCAGTACCTCGCCCAGGCCGGAATCAGCCAGGAGCAGATAGACAAGGGCGGGTACCTCATCCGCACGACGCTCGACCCCGCTGTGCAGAACTCCACCAAGGCCGCGCTGGTCGAGAACACCAGCCCGAGCCTCGACGGTGTGGCCACGGTCATGAACGTCGTCGCACCCGGCCAGGACCAGCATCGGGTTCTCGCGATGGGCAGCAGCCGTACCTACGGCCTCAATGCCGACGCAGACGAGACGGTCCAACCGCAGCCGCACTCCCTCGTCGGCAACGGAGCGGGCTCGATCTTCAAGATCTTCACCACAGCCGCCGCGATGGAACGCGGATTGGGCACCAGTGCGACGCTGCAGGTCCCCAAACGCGTGGAGGTCAAGGGCGTCGGCGACGGCGGTGCCCGTAACTGCCCCGCCTCCACGTACTGCGTGGAGAACGCAGGCAACTACCCACCCGCGCTGTCCATCACCGATGCGCTCGCTCAGTCCCCCAACACTGCGTTCGTCAAGCTGATCGAGTCCGTGGGCGTCACGCCGACTGTCGACATGGCGGTTCGCCTCGGCCTGCGCTCGTACACCGACCCGGGTTCGTCGGGCACCGAGCAGTCGATGGCCGATTTCCAGAAGAGTCAGAACCTCGGCTCGTTCACCCTCGGACCTACCTGGGTGAATCCGCTGGAACTGTCCAACGTGGCTGCCACGCTGGCTTCCGGCGGTAAATGGTGCCCACCCTCCCCGATCGACTCGATCTTCGACCGCGACGGCAAGCCCGTACCGGTCGCTCACCAGGCATGTGAGCAGGTCGTCGAGCCCGGTCTGGCGAACACCCTCGCCAACGCGATGAGCAAGGACGACCAGGCCGGCGGTACGTCCGCGTCCGCTGCGGGTTCGGCCGGCTGGAACCTCCCGATGTCCGGTAAGACCGGTACCACCGAGTCCAACCGTTCTTCGGGCTTCCTCGGGTTCACCAACAACTACGCAGCCGCCGTGTACACCTACGGCGACTCGCCTACCCCCAGCGAGATCTGTTCGTTCCCGCTGCGTCCGTGCGGCTCGGGCAATCTGTACGGCGGCAACGAGCCGGCGCGAACGTGGTTCGACGCCATGACTCCGATTGCCACGAACTACGGGCCCGTCGCTTTGCCACCCGTCGACCAGAAGTACGTCCGTGGCTCGGCGAACGGCCAGGTTCCCGATGTCACCGGTCAGAGTCAGTCTTCCGCGACGTCCACGCTGCAGGGCGCGGGCTTCCAGGTGACGGCTGTGACGACGGCAGATCAGGCTGCACGCGGCACTGTGGTGTCCACGTCGCCGTCGGGTTCGGCTGTGCCGGGGTCGAACATCACGATCTACGTCAGTGACGGCTCGGTTCGACCGGCCCCGGCTCCGGCCCCGGCGCTGCCGAACATTCAGATACCGGACCTACCGCCGGGCATTCAGATACCGGCGATCCCGGGGTTGACGGTTCCTCGCTAGAGCGGCTTCGCCGCACGTGAGCGGAACTTCGGTACCTGCTACGAAGTTCCACTCACGTGCCGTCGGCTACAAACGGTCTTTGACGGCCTTTGACAGGCGGGATCCATCGGCCTTGCCAGCGGCGAGCCCCGACGCGATCTTCATGACCTGACCCATCTGCTTCATCGCCGGTCGCTCACCCAGCTCCTCGGCGACCTGCGCGATGGCGGTGTCGACGATGGTGGCCAGTTCCTCGTCCGTGAGCGGGGTCGGCAGGTACTCGTTGATGATCTGAGCTTCTGCGTGCTCGTTGGCTGCGAGCTCGCCGCGCCCGTTCTGCGTGTAGATCTCTGCGGATTCGCCGCGCTTCTTCGATTCCTTCGCCAGCACCTTCAGGACGTCGTCGTCGGTCAGCTCGTGGGCCTCCTTGCCGGAGACCTCTTCGGTCTGAATAGCGGCGAGGATCATGCGCAGCGTTGCCAGGCGGAGCTTGTCCTTCGCCTTCATCGCTGCGGTCAGGTCGGTTCGGATACGGGCCTTGAGTTCGGACATGGCCGAAACGCTACGCGGCGCGGCTTCCTTCTCGCACGTCCATATCAGGTTGCTGCCGTATCGTGGATTCGGTGGCCGTTCAACTCAGTCCCTCGCTTCTCCGTTCTTCGACGCAGCTGCGCAGCGCCCCCGAGCAACTGCGCAGTGCCGCCGAGCACGTGCGTGACGCCGTCAGAGCGGCACCGCTGAAGAGTTCCGTCATCGGGACGGCGGGTGCCGCCGCGTTGGGGCTCGGCTACGCCACCCTCATCGAACGCAACGCCTTCACGCTGCGCGAAACGTCCATGGCCGTGCTCGAGCCCGGTTCGGCGACTCTACGGGTGCTTCATATCAGCGACCTGCACATGATGCCGGGCCAGCGGATGAAGCAGAACTGGCTCCGTGAACTGGACCGCCTCGAGCCCGATCTGGTCGTCAATACCGGCGACAACCTCTCCCACCAACGTGCCGTCCCCAGCGTCGTGCAGGCACTGGGGCCGATGCTGGCTCGTCCGGGTCTGTTCGTGTTCGGCAGCAACGATTACTTCGCACCCAAGCCGAAGAACCCGTTCAAGTACTTCGACAAGAACCACAAGCGCACGACGGGTGAATCGCTGCCGTGGCGTGACCTGCGAGCCGCGTTTTCCGAGCGGGGCTGGCTCGACGTCACGCACGTACGTCGCGAACTCGAGGTCGCCGGGGTACGTATCGCGGCTGCCGGCGTCGACGACCCGCACTTGAAGCGGGACCGATACGACACCATCGCCGGCCAGCCGAACCCGTTGGCAGACCTACGCCTGGGCATCACGCATTCGCCGGAGCCACGCGTGCTGGACAGGTTCGCCCAGGACGGTTACGACCTCGTCCTCGCCGGTCACACCCACGGCGGTCAGCTGTGCCTGCCGTTCTATGGCGCCCTGGTGACCAACTGCGAGATCGACCGTTCCCGGGTCAAGGGTCCGTCCAAGTGGGGTGCGCACACCCAGCTGCACGTCTCGGCGGGCGTAGGCACCTCGCCTTATGCGCCGGCACGCTTCTGCTGCCGCCCCGAGGCGACTCTGATCACGCTGACTCCGGCCCCCAGAATGGGTCCGAGAAACGTCTCCGACGAGGGCGTTTCGCGTTCCGAGGCAGTCGTGAGTTAGACTTCTCCAGCGGTACACGGGGTGTGGCGCAGCTTGGTAGCGCGCTTCGTTCGGGACGAAGAGGTCGTGGGTTCGAATCCCGCCACCCCGACAGTTGGACCACCGAAGGGACCCACTCGATTCAGTCGAGTGGGTCCCTTTTCTTCGCGTGATCGACGCTACTGTGAGTCATGCCGACACCAACCCGCGTCCACGTCACCCACCGGTTCGCCTCTCCCCCCGAGGTAGTCTTCGCGGCATTGTCCGAGCACGAAAACCTCGGGCCGCTGTTCATGGCCAAGATCCGCCGGGTTCGTGACGGCGACACCTCGCGCAACGGGGCCGGGTCGGTCCGCAGCCTGAAGCTGGGGCCGCTGCCCGCGTTCGAGGAGACCACAACCGCCTCCGAGCCGAACTCGCTCATCGAGTACCGCATCACCAAAGGTGGCCCCCTACGCGGCCATTGGGGCGTGCAGAAGCTCACCCCCACTACCGACGGCGGCACCGAGCTCGATTACACGATCGGGTTCGACGCACCGATCCCAGGACTCGCTGCGATCGTCGGCAAGGCATTGACGTCGAGCATCTCGAAGAACCTGCCCCGCCTGGCTCCCTGACCCGAGGTGGCTTCACGGTGACGCGGCGACTCGCGTCCAGTACGGTACTGGTCGATGACGGTGATCGAAGCCGCCCGGTCCGGCCGGGGCAACCTCACGCCTCTGGACTCTGCTGTCGCCGCTGCGATTTTCGTCTACAACATGCCGGTCCAGGGTTTCGCGGTCCCTGACAGCGCGGTCGATTGGATCGCCTATTCGCTGCCGGTCGGATTGTGCCTGCCGTACGTCTTTCACCGGCGTCGTCCGTTCGCGATGTTCGCGGTCGTCCTCGCGACCGCCTTTCTCCAACTTGCGCTCGGGGTGGAGCTGCTGGTCGCGGACGTGATGCTCGTTCCCGCTCTCCACGCCGTCGCTCAGAGTCGACCACCGTCGAACTCGGTCCCAGCGGCTGTCGCGGTGGCGGTGTGGACGATCACGATGACGATGCCGTCGATGGAGCGGTACAGCATGTCCTTCGGTGACGTGGGCCTGCTGGTATTGATCGTGGCGATCGCGTGGCTGACCGGAATGCTGGCGCGTGTCCGCAACGAGTACGTCCACAGCCTGCAGCTCCGTGCCGAGCAGGTGGAGCGGGACGCAGCTGCGGCCGAACGCACCCGGATAGCCCGCGAGATACACGACATCGTGTCCCACAGTTTGAGCGCGATCGTGCTGTTGTCCGAGGGTGCCGTCGGCACCGTCCGACAAGATCCCGATGCGGCCGCCGCGGCGATGGAGACCGTTCGAAACACCGGCCGAGAGGCAATGACGGAGATGCGGTCGATGCTCTCCGTTCTCCATTCCGACGATCCGGTAGACCGGGTGCCTGCACCGGGTGTGGCACAGCTCGACGGGCTCATCGAGCGATCGCGGGCGGTGGGCATTCCAGTCGACTACCGGGTGACGGGCGAGCCGGTCGAGTTGCCGCCCGGTCTCCAGCTGGTGATCTACCGTGTGATTCAGGAGTCGTTGACCAACGTGGGCAAACACGCGGGACCGGAGGTTCGAGCCGTGCGAGTGCATCTGAACTACGGACCGGCGAAAATCGAGTTGACCGTCGCCGACGACGGGCGCGGAACCGATTCGACGACCGTGTCCGGGTGGGGGCTGATGGGCATGCGGGAGCGGGTTCTCGCGCAGGGCGGTACCTTCGACGCAGGCCCGACTGCGGACGGATTCCTCGTCACGGTCTCACTGCCCACCGAGGCGGCCCGGTGACGATATCGGTTGTGCTGGTCGATGATCAGAACCTCGTGCGAGCCGGACTGAAATTGGTGCTCGGCTCGCGCCCCGAGGTGCGGATAGTCGGCGAAGCGGCCGACGGACGCGAAGGCATCGACGTGGTTCGGGCGACCACCCCCGACGTCGTTCTCATGGACGTCAGAATGCCGGTGATGGACGGCATCGAAGCAACCCGTGAAATCGTGCAGGCCACGAACTCGAAAGTACTGATACTGACCACCTTCGACCTCGACGAGTACGTGTTCGACGCCATACGAGCCGGTGCCGGTGGCTTTCTCGTCAAGGACGCTCCAATCGATGAGCTGATATCAGCGGTCCAGCATGTGCACGAGGGAGATTCGGTAGTCGCCCCGAGCACCACGCGGCGCTTGATCGAGCATTTCACTTCCGCAACCGCACCCCGAGCGCGACCGGTGTCCGCCTCTGTCGAACAACTGGCCGATTTGACTCCACGTGAAAGTGAAGTCCTGGTCCACCTCTCCAGCGGGCTGTCCAATGCTGAGATTGCCACTGCGATGACGGTATCGGAGGTAACCGTCAAAGCACACGTGGGGCGCATCTTGTCCAAGCTGGGTGTGCGCGATCGCACCCAGGCAGTGATCGCCGCGTACGAGTCGGGACTGGTCGGTCCGGGGACCGCCGGCTGAAGGGAGGGTATACCTGGGTATACCCCTCGAAATACTCCTGCAGGCGGACGATTCTACAGGCCGAATGCGGAACAGTCGGGGCATGGACATCGTCAGAACTCACAGCCTCGGCAAGCGCTACGACACGCATACCGTCGTCGACGACGTGAACCTTCGCATCCCTGAGGGCTGCGTCTACGGCTTTCTCGGTCCCAACGGATCGGGCAAATCGACGACCATGAAAATGCTGCTGTCCCTGATTCGACCGACCTCCGGTGAGGTAGAGATACTCGGCAGACCGATGAATCACGGCACCCGCCGCGAATTGCTCTCACACATCGGATCACTCATCGAAGCTCCACCCGGATACGGCCACCTCACGGGTGCAGAGAACCTTCGTATCGTGCAACGCTCGCTCGGATTGCACACCGAACAGATCGAACGGGCAGTGGCCACCGTCCGACTGCAGGAACACCTCGACAAGAGGGTGAAGAACTATTCGCTCGGGATGAAACAGCGCCTGGGCATCGCGATGGCGCTCGCGCGCGAACCACAACTTCTGATCCTGGACGAACCCACCAACGGATTGGACCCGGCGGGCATAGAAGAGATCCGCGGCTTGCTCCGCCATCTCGCCGAACACGGTGTGACAGTGATGGTTTCGAGCCATCTGCTAGGTGAGATCGACAAGACGGCCAACATGCTGGGAATCCTGAGCCAGGGTCGCCTGATTTTCCAAGGCACCCGCGACGAGCTGTTCGCCGCATCCACTCCGGACCTCCTCATCGACGCGATCGACCCCAACCGCGCGAGCTCGGTTCTGCAACAGAAGATCCCGGTTCAGATCGACGACCACACGTTGAGACTGTCCGGCATCGACGATCGAGGTACCGCGCAGGTGGTGGCAGAACTCGTCGGCGCGAACGCAGGCGTCTACGGCGTTCGGCGCGACGATCAGTCGCTCGAAGACGTATTCATGAACCTGACGAAGGGCGGCCGATTGTGACGACGGTACGCAACGAATTCGCCAAACTCAGGCACCTGCACATCGGCGCGATCGCCGCAGTGCTGGTCGCCGCAATCGTAGGTTTGACCTTCGTCGGCGCTCTCACCGCAGCGACGTCGAACGATTCGACCACGGTCTCCTGGGCACTGCCACTGGCCGGTCTGTCCCTTGCCGTCCCCATCGCCTCACCCCTGCTGATCGCTGTGATAGCCAGCCGCACAGTAGAAGTCGAGCACCAGTCGAACGGGTGGTTGCTGAACCAGTCCAATGGTGCCGACCGCGGAGCCCTCGTTCGCGCGAAGCTCGTCTCGACGGGCCTCGTCGTCGTTACCGCGACGGTGGTGGCCAGCGCGGCAGGTCTGTTCTTGGGAACTGCCATCGGAGTGACCCAGCCGTTGCCTGCCGGCCTGTGGTTCGGCTACACGGCGGCGGTGGTCACGGCGAACCTGGTGATACTCGGTCTGCATTTGCTGATCTCAGCGCGAGTGGACAACCAACTGGTCGCGCTGGGAATCGGCATCGTGGGTACCGTCATCGCGATCTGCGCCTCCGGATTCCCCTCCTGGGCAGCGCACCTGACGCCGTGGGGATATTACTCGTTGGCGTCTGCCGCCGACTACCGAGGCGAGCAGGTGGTGACGCTGAACCCGTCCTACGCCAGCATCGTCGCCCTCGGAGTTGTCGGGGCAGTGTTGTTCTGGCTCATGACCGTTCGACTGGATCGACAGGAGGTACGAGCATGAACGCGTTCTCGGCCGAAATGATCAAGCTCAAGCGCTCGCAGGCCTGGACGGTCGTCGTCCTCCTCCCGCTGATCATCGCGGGAGTCGGAACGTTCAACACGATCACCTCGGGCGAAGAGTTGGCAGACGGATGGCACACATTGTGGTTGCGCACAGTCGTGTTCTACGGCCTGTTCCCACTCGCACTCGGCGTCGCCGTATTGGCCTCGCTGGCATGGAAATCCGAACACCGAGGAGGGAATTGGAATGCCCTGATGAGTGGGCCGGTCTCGTCGGTGCGCATCGTGTTCGCCAAGACGGCCGTGGTGGCAACGCTGACCGCGGCGATGAACTTCGTCATGCTGGCAGCCGTCGTCGTCCTCGGCAAGGTGGTCTTTTCGCTGGACGGCATGCTCCCTACCGAGCTCTTCGCGACCAGTGCGCTCGTCGTGGTGGGCTCGCTACCGCTGGCGGCTCTGCAGTCCGGTCTGTCGATGGCGATCAGATCGTTCGCGGTACCGATCGCCATCGCTCTCGTCGGGGCCGGTCTATCGGTATTCCTCCTCACCGCCGAGGTGACCGGAGCAATCTTCGTGTTGCCCTATGCACTGGCGACTCGCGCAACCCAACTGGCAACGGGAACCTTCGGTGACTCCGGTTCGCTCACCACCGGGGCCGCACTGTCGGTCCTGACGGCCACGGCACTGCTCGCTGTCGCAGTCGTCGCATCGACCGGAAGAGCTCTCGACCGCAAGGACATTCACGTTCAGTGAGATCGCTGCGAAAGGAGAATCGACCATGAACGACAATCGAACGATCGCTCACACCGAGTACACCGAACCGGGCCGCGCGCATCCGCGCCCCGACGGGCGCGGTGCCGCTTCGCTCACGGCAGCACTGCTCGCACTCGTTCTGACACCCGTGCTGGTGATCTTTCCGTTCGCCGGCTTCGTCCCGGTCGGGCTCGCCGCAACCGGCGTCATTCTGGGGTGGCGGGCGACGCGACGCAATGCAACCGGGACAGCGCGTACGGGATTCGTACTGTCGACGATCGTGTTGTGCGTATCCGTGGCGGCTGCCGCCCTGTGGACCTTCTTCGTGGTGAATCCGTCGATCGCTCAGTACGGAGAGCTGCACGACGCAGTGAGCAACATCTTCTCCGGCTGATACGACGACGTCTCGGCGATCGATCCGTGAGACCTGTTCGGAACACTACGAACCAACTGGTCCCGTTATCATCGCCGCATGACGCTCACCACTGGATCCGAGCAACACCGCGTCCGAGCCATCGGACGCGGTGTTCTCTGCTTCGGCATCCTTTCCTATACGGGAGCAGTTTCGGTCGGCGTGTACTGGCGCGGTACGACGACCGTTCTCTTGACGGCCGTCGCACTGGGCCTGTGTCTGCCATGGTTGTTCGCGCATCGCTATCCGCTGAGGTCCTTTGCCGTGATGTCGGCTGCCGGCACCGTCCAGTTGATCGAAGGTTTCGGGCCGATCCCGGCGGATCTCATGTTGCTGGCCGGGGTGTACGCGGTGGCAGCGCACGCCACACGCCGCGCGGCACTGCTGTGTGCGACCGCCGTCGTGGCAGGCGCTGTTCTCGCCGCGATCCGGTGGGGTGAGACGTTCGCGGCATCTGCTGTGCCACTGTCGGCCATCGGGACGACGACCGTCGCGGTGTGGCTGTGGGGCACCCATACCGCCTTACGTCGAGTGCACGACGAAACTCTGCGAGCCCGTGCCGACCAACTCGAACGCGAGCAGGACCATTTGGCGCAAATAGCCGCAGCAGAAGAACGTGCCCGCATCGCGCGCGACCTTCATGACGTGATTTCGCACAGTCTGGCCGGCATCCTCACGATGTCCGAGGGAACGTTGCGGTCCTCACCCGAGATGGCGGAAGAACACCAGCATGCGCTACGCATGATCAACACCCATTGTCGTGATTCGCTTTCCGAGTTCCGCAAGCTGCTCAAGTTGCTGCGAGACGAACCGGCGGACATGACGCGCACCTCGCCCGTCGTGTCGAACCTCGAGTTCCTGGTCGAATCGGCCGCGTCCGATACCGTGGCAACGGATTTGACCGTGAAGGGCCGTCATTGCGACCTGCCACGGACGGTGCAGGAAGCCGTCTACAGAATCGTGCAGGAGTCGTTGACCAACGTTCGCAAACATGCAGGTACTTCGGTGACCAAGGTGACTGCTTCGGTCGACGTCACTCCAGAGAACGTGAGAGTCGAAGTCA
Organism: Rhodococcus sp. PSi06; assembly: GCF_054960675.1. Classification (NCBI taxonomy): domain Bacteria; kingdom Bacillati; phylum Actinomycetota; class Actinomycetes; order Mycobacteriales; family Nocardiaceae; genus Rhodococcus; species Rhodococcus sp. PSi06. Next base: position 71,396 of record NZ_JBHNYO010000004.1, on the reverse strand, counting down.
GTGACGATGGAGATGGGTCGGCTGCCGACGTGGGTGCCCCAGGCTGCACCACGGACGGCTTCGGGCTACTCGGTATGCGCGAGCGCGTCGATTCCCTACAAGGGACGCTGTTCGCCGGGTCGCCGCCCGACGGCGGATTCGTAGTTCGGGCCACGATTCCTCTCAGCTCTGATGAACGCCGCTCGGACAACCGGTATGTTCGCACCGGAACCAGCTGATCGCCATCTGCTGACACGAACGTTCGGGGGGACAATGATTCGCACTGTCATCGTCGACGACAGTGAGCTGTTCCGAGCTGGGTTGCGCATGATCGTCGAGTCCGGCAGTGGAACAACCGTCGTCGGCGAAGCCACCAATGGGATCGACGCAGTCTCCTTGGTAGAGAGTTCGCCGGGTGAGATCGACGTGGTCTTGATGGACATCGACATGCCCGGACTGAACGGAGTGGACGCCACCGCGCGGATCCTCGAACTCGACGCGCCTCCGAAGATCCTCATCGTCACGACATACGCGGTGGACAACCTGGCGTACAACGCCATCATGGCGGGGGCCAGCGGATTTTTGCTCAAGGACACTCCACCCGACGCGCTTCTGTCCGCGATCGAGTCCACTCACCGAGGTACTGCGGTTGTCTCGCCGCAAATGACCCGGCAATTGCTGAGCTCGGTATCCCCGCAACGAGCCGGCGTCCCCGCAGACGATTCCGTTCGGCGACGGTGGGAGTCGCTGACGGACCGAGAACGTGACGTACTCCAGGCAATCGCGCAGGGACTGAACAACTCCGAGATCGCGGACAAGCTGTTCATCGCGGAGGTTACCGTGAAGACACACGTGGGGCGTGTACTGCGCAAACTCGATGTTCGCGACCGGATTCAGTGCGTGGTGTTCGCCCATACTGCGGGTTTGGTATCGGACTGACGGAGCGAGATCACTCGGCACGCGAGGTGGGTGCGGATATCTTGGCACCCGCATCGCGCCGCGCCGCGCGTCTGAGCACGAGCACCGCCGCGACGCATCCGACGACGCTCCACGTACCGAGAACCAATGCGGTCTCGGCGAGGTGCCACCGTCCACCGATCTCAGAGGCGGCTGCGGCATCACCGAGGAGCGCAGCACGCAGAGCCTGACCCAGCCAGTAGAGCGGAGTCGCCTGGCCGATTGCCTGCATCCAGGATGCCTGGTTCGCCAGCGGGTACAACACACCGGAGACGCTCACCAGAGCCATGAGCAGAAGCGATACGAAACTCAGGTTGCGCGGGTTCTTGACGAGCGAACCCAGGATCGCGCCGAACGGGAGGGTGGCCGTCATACCGAGGGGCAGAATCCACACGAGGTTCGCGAGTTCGATCGGATCGGCGGAGACGAACTGCCCGAACAGCGCACTTGCTCCGATCAGTACGACGCAGAAGGTGATGAACGTCAGGGCCACCTGGCTGCTGATCTTTCCGACGAGATAGGTGTGAATACCGTAGGGCAAAGATTTCACGCGCAGCAGACTACCGTCTTCACGCTCGGCAATGAGGTTGGTGGCCAACCCCATCAGTCCGCTGAACAGCACGTTGATCGCGAGCACTCCGGGAATGGCGAAGCTACCGAGCGAGGTTCCGGAGCCCGACACCTCCACTCCTCGAAGGAAATACATCACGATCAGTGCGATGCACGGAAAGAAGATGTAGTTGAGGACGAGGGTAAGGCTCTGTCTGAATTCGATCAGCCCGCGGCCGAGGCCGAGGCGAACGGTATCAATGAGCATGAAAGAGCACCTTTCCTTCATCTGGGCTCGGATCGAGCTCGGCGGCAACAGGATCGGCACTTCGAATCATGCGCAGGTAGGCGTCCTGCAGATTCAGTGGCCGGACGACGAGATCGGTCACGTCGGAGCCCCCCGATGCCAACAGTTCACGGACGAACTCGGTGGCGTTGTCGACCGTCGCCGTCTGTGAACGTCCACGGAGCCGATACGAGACCGCGGTACCCCAGGCGTACCGGCGGGCGAGCTGCTCGGTGGTTCCACGTGCGACGACACGTCCATCCACCAGAATCGCCACCGAATCTGCGAGAAGCTCGGCCTCGACCAGATCGTGGGTGGTCAGCACGACGGCCGTTCGCCGTGTACGGGTGATCGAGCCGATGAGGTCGTGAAAGTCCTGGCGCGCTTCGGGATCGAACCCGACTGTCGGTTCGTCCAAGAACAACAGTTCGGGATTGCCGACGAGTCCGATCGCGACGTCGAGACGACGCCGTTGGCCTCCGGAGAGTCGACCGACCTTGGTCTCGGCCCGGTCGGTCAGCCCGACAGCATCGAGCAACTCGTCCGTGTCGTACGGCAGTCGGCCACCCGACGGCCCGAGTACTCGATAGTGCTGTGCGAAGTGCAGCAACAACTCTCGAACTTTCCACCGACGATGGTCTCGCCACGACTGCAGCACGACGCCGATGCGCGACTGCCATTCTTCGTCGCCGTGGGCGGGGTCGACTCCCAACACACGCACGTACCCACTCGACCGGCGGCGAATTCCCTCGAGAATTTCGATGGTGGTCGTCTTACCCGCGCCGTTCGGCCCGAGCAATGCAACCACTTCGCCCGCCTCGACACGCAGATCGACCCCGGTCAACACATCGATCGACCCGTAGCGCATCCGCACGTCCCTGGCCTCGAGGGCCGGTACGTCGGATCGGTTCGGGTAGACGGATGTGTCAACGGAGTCGTTCGACTGCTCGTGCAGTGCCATCGTCATCGACGCTCCTTCTACGTTGCTGCCACAAGAGTTCGGTACGAAACGGAATCGGACCCCGGACCGGCGACCCGGCACATGATCGTGCCGGGTCGCCGTACCGGGTGCAGTCTCACTCCTTGGAGTGGTCCTCGAACGGCAGGATCGCTTCGGTGTGCGGACCGATGAACTCTCCGGTCTCGTCCTGGAAACGGCCCAGATCTGCAACAGCAGGTGTTTCGTATGCCTTGTTCACGATGCAACTCCTCGCTGGATTGTCGAGATGTCTCGAATTACCATGTATGACTGACGAATTCACTCCTTGGAGTGATCCTCGAACGGCAGGATCGCTTCGGTGTGCGGACCGATGAACTCTCCGGTCTCGTCCTGGAAACGGCCCAGATCTGCAACAGCAGGTGTTTCGTATGCCTTCGACATGTGCGTTACACCTCCTTTCCGAGGTTGATCATGCGGCGATGTTCGCGGCGGCGACGATCAGTTCTTGCGATCGGCGATGGGGTTCCAGCCTTCGGACTGGCCACCGATGCCGAAACCGGTCTCGTCCTGGAAGCTACCCAGGTCGACGACGGCGGGAGATTCGTAATCCTTGGTCATGGCGGTATTTCCTTTCGATTCTGTCCTGTCGAGCTTCTGAGATCCGGCGTCAGTTCTTGCGATCGGCGATCGGGTTCCAGCCCTCGGCCTGGCCACCGATGCCGAAACCGGTCTCGTCCTGGAAGCTACCCAGGTCGACGATGGTCGGGGCTTGGTAATCCTCGGTCATGTGTCACACCTCCTTTCGCATACTCAGGGGATCGGTCGATTCACTCCGGGGCCCGTATCGGGTCCCCCGGGTACGGGATCGACGGCGGTCGACGGCCGACGTCCCGAGTTCATGCGGCACGCCTAGAATTGCAGCTCACAAAGACTGCGGCAGTGCCGATTTCGAGGGGACCGAGAAGAACGTCGAGAAATCGGACTTGGCCATCGGTTCATCGACGATCACTCCGTCGACCTCGATCCACGCATGGGCGGTGAACGGCGGCGATGAGAGTACGCCCACACACCATTGTGGCCACGTGCCTCGCGCACGGCACACCAACGCTGTCGCGAGGGATCGAGGCAGACAGGCTGATCCACCTCTGCTGTAGGGGCTGGCGGTCAGGACCGCGTCTCGAGCCAGACGCGCCTCCTCGTACGTCGCCGGCCGAGCACCGGCTGCGATTCGTTCGAGCACCGAACGCAGGGAATTCGGCGGCATTCGGCTCAGGCCCTTGGCAAATCCGACGCTCGCCTTGATGCCGAGGGTGGGGAGCGGACCGAGGGTCGAAGGAATGTGTGGCAGTACGTCACTCACAGCAGACCGACCCCTTCGAGTTGCCGGTAGGCAGCGTCGACGTCGCGTCTCGCCAGTGCCGGGTCGATGGCGTACGTGTCGACCAACGCAGCGGCCGCGTCCTCGCGACTGCCACCCTCCCGCAGGCAACGTGACACTATCAGCGCACTGTCGTTGAGGTGCCAATATCGGCCTGCTGCACCGTCGAGAACGACGTGACCGTACTCGGTTGTCACCGTGTCGAGGTGCCTCGTCCTGCTGGAACGACCCGACTTTCGCTGCGCAGCAGTGTCCTTGGTCTTCCAGAACATAGGTTTCTCCTTCTTCGGTAGGCCCGGAATGGATCGATCACACAGATATATCGGTCCGATTTCGTTGAGCTGCAAGGAATACCGAGGCATTGATGGCTTGGTGAACATGTCCGACCGGTACCTCACGAGCTCGCGGCGACGTCGATTCAACGAATTCTGTTCGATCGACCAGTCCGGTATCGAACAGCCGTGCCTCGTCCATCAACTCGAGCAGTCGTCCGTAGTGGCGGGCGTACCCGCGTACGGACTGCGGTCCACCGCCGATTTTGTTCGTTCGCATCAGATAGTCGTTCGGTAGCAATCCGCGCATCGCGTCCTTCATGAGAGGCTTCCATTCGAGTGGGGTATCCCGTTCATCGCGTCGAACCGACAAGGCGGCCTCCACCACTCTGTCGTCGAGCAGGGGCGAATCGTAGGACACTCCGAGAGGCTGACCCAGTTGTGCTGTTCCGCGGATCAGTCGAGCTGCGTCGCGCGCAAAGTACAGATCGATGTGACCGGCAACGGTTCGGTCGAGCGGCTCTGCTGCATCGAGCGCGGAATCGATCTTGCTCCGGAGCAGTTCGCGAGCGTGCGGAGTCAGCCACGGTGGCACGACGGGCGGACTGGACCAATCGTTCATCCGCGGCACCTCGGGGTGAGGAGCTCCGGCGAGAGCATCACGCATCGTGTCCGCGAACCACTGTCGGTATGTTCGTCTGTCAGCCAACTCTCGCACCGTCGTCAGCAATCCGATTCCCGCGGGAATGTGCTGCGCCCTGGCTCTGTTCCAGCCGACCCACGGACGTGCCCTGACGATCGTGTGCTCCCACGCATTGACGCCGCGCAGGATATGGTCCCCTCCGAGACCGGTGATATGCGTCCGGATTCCCTTGCGGCGATCGTCGGCCAACATTCGTACGATCCGCGGCCCGGCGGTCGCAGCCTGTGTCGGCTCGTCGAGTCGAACATCGAGCCCGTCGACGCCCTCGTAGAAGTCCTGCATGTCGTCCGTAGACGTCACCTCGTGCGTATGCACTCCGGGCATGCTCTTGATCGCCCGGCGAGCCCAGTGGAGATCCTCGCGTCCGCCTGGGTCGTCGTTGAAGAGCGTGCGCGCAAGAACTCCCTGCTGAGCGTGTGCTGCGAAGTAGCACAGCGGAGTCGAATCCAGTCCACCGGACAGGTCGCAGGCCACCGGATCTCCGGTTGCGGTGCGAGCTCGAACCGAACCCTCGACAGCCGATCTGAAGAGAACTGCGCCATCGGACCTCGAGGTGTCGGCCTGTGGCGCGTGCCACCACGTTCCGGTCCGGCGTCGCTCTCCGCTTCTGTCGACGGTGATGTATCGATCTCCGGCAAGCGGTTCGACCTCCGTCCACAACGGGACGCGATCGAGTGGGTGTGGCATGGCACCGAGTAGTCGTATGGTGACGGCCGCTGGGTCGACGTCGAAATCCCCCAGGTCGGCCAGCACATCGGCACGGTCGCTGAGTACCACCACGCCGTCGATGCGCGCAGACCATATTCTGCGGGTCTCCATTGCCGCGGCGCTGGCATAGATCTGTCCATCGACCGACGCGATCGCCGCATAGCTGCCGTGAAAATTCGACGCTACGATAGTCGCCTGCGACGGCACCGAAATGTCCTCGGCAAGTCTCCGTAGACGAGACTCGGTCGCATCGGACCTGCCGACGACTGCGATGGTCGTGCGTCCAACCTGTGCGGTGACGAGTCGGTCGGTCGTGAGATGCCCGAGAAGCCACGGACGCCCCGAGTCGTGAGTGATCCGAGTCGTCGATACCTGCCCCAACCGGGCCGCCAACGCGCCTGCGCGGGGCGTATCGGGGAGCGCGACGAAAAACGAGCGGCCACCCGCCTCGACAGCATCTCGCGTGTTCATCGTCCGCCTCCCTGGGGTGAGTGTTCTGCTCTTTCGATGTGAACCACTCTGCCGCGCGGGAACTCTCGTCGCGTCCTGCCCGTCGACGATTTCTGTCCTGCGGCGGACGGACGTGGAGTCATACCGTGGGAGGACCGCCCGACGCGAACAACCCCGACCGAAGACTTCGGTCGGGGTTGTTCAGCGTGCGGACAAGCTCAGCTGGACGCGGCGCGCAGTTTCTCCAACAGCGGGCCTGCGGCCTCGGCGAGGAAGCGCTCCTGGGTTTCGTCGCCTACCTGCACGAGTGCGATGTCGGTGTACCCGGCCTCCCAGTACGGCTTGACGGCCTCGACGATGGCGTCGAGATCAGGTCCGCACGGAATCGTTTCGGCCACATCCTCTTTGCGCACGAACTTCGTGGCTCCAGCGAATCCGGCCGTCGTCGGAAGATCCGCATTGACGGCCCAGCCGCCCGCGAACCAGCGGAAGCGATCGTGTGCGCGATCGATGGCGGCGTCCTTGTCCGGATCCCAGGAAATGGGGATCTGGCCGATGGAACGCGCCGGGCCCTCGTGGTTGTCGGACCATGCCTTGACGAGATCGGCGTCCGGCTCGGTGGCGATGAGGTGATCGCCGTACTCGGCGAACCGCGCCACGGCCTTCTCACCGCCGGCTGCGATGCCGATCGGCACGCCACCCTCGGGCAGATCCCAGATGCGTGCGGAGTCGACGCGAAAGTGCTTGCCCTCGTACGTGACCAGGCCACCGGCGTGCAGTGCGCGGATGATCTCGAGGGCCTCGACGAACATGTCCTGCCGCTTGTCGATCGACGGCCATCCTTCACCCACAACGTGCTCGTTGAGGTTCTCCCCACTACCGAGGCCGAGGGTAAAGCGTCCGTCGGCCAGGATCTGCAGCGTCGCAGCCTTCTGGGCGACGACGGCCGGGTGGTACCGAATGATCGGGCACGTCACGTACGTCATCAGCTCGACGCGTTCGGTGGCCTGAGCCACCGCACCCAGCGTCGTCCATGCGTAAGGCGAGTGACCCATGGACGAGAGCCACGGTGAGTAGTGATCACTGCTGACCTCGAAGTCGAAGCCGACCTTCTCGGCTCCGACGGCGTACTTCACCAGCTCTTTCGGGCCGCTCTGCTCGGTCATCAACGTATATCCGAAATTGGTCATGCTGTTCTCCTAAATTGTTGCGACGGAACCGGCGTCGACTCGATAGTTGGATCCGTTGACGAAGGACGCGCGATCCGAGCACAGGAACGTGATCACCGAGGCGACCTCCTCGGGCTCACCTCGACGTCCCAGCTCCATGTACGGACGCTCCTCGTCGAGGAAACTCTCGATGGCACCGTCGCGATCGGTGCCCTTCTCCTCGGCGCGCTTGTCCATCATCGCGTCGGTCATCGGGGTGTGAATGAATGCCGGCGAGACCGCGTTGACCAGCAAGCCCTCCGACGCATAACTGCGCGAGAGTCCCTTGGCCAGGGCCAGCACACCGGCTTTGGCTGCGCAGTAGGGCAATTCGTCGTCGTACGGCTGCACTGCGTCCTCGGAGGTCAGCAACACGATGCGTCCCCAGCCGCCGCGCCGGAGGGCCGGCAGAAATGCCCGCAACAGTCGAACGGGGCCCATGAGATCGATGTCGAGGGTGGAGCTCCACCCTTCCTCGTCGATCTCATGGAACAGTCCCTGCGCGCCCGTCACTCCCGATGATTGGACGAGAATGTCGATGTCGCCCACGGCCTGCTGCGTCTGCGCCGCCAAGTGTTCGACGGCCGCAGTGTCGGTCACGTCCGCAGCGAAGGCGAACAACTGCCCATCGGCTGCGCCCAGTTTCGTTGCTGCGTCGTCGAGCGCATTCTGATCCTTGTCGCTGATCACTACCCGAACACCCTCGGCGAGCAGCATTTTCGCCGTGTGCCAGCCGATGCCGGAGTCTGCTCCGGTCACCAGTGCTGTCTTACCGTCGATTCCCAAATCCATGAAATCCCACCTTGTCCAAGAGAGTGCTGTCAGGCTGTGGCGTCGTGAGAGCGCGCAATGGTCAGCGCCGCGTTCACCAGGGCCAGGTGGCTCAAGCCCTGCGGGAAGTTACCCAGAAAGGACCCATCCGAAGCATCGATCATTTCGCTGTACAACCCGACGTCGTTGGACAGCTCCACCAACTCGTCCATCAGAGCCTTGGCCTCGTCGTCTCGGCCGACACACGACAACGCCGACACCCGCCAGAAGGCGCAGGCCACGAACGTCACCTCTTCCTGGGCGACTCCGCTGTAGCGGTACATCAGGGGCCCCGTACCGAGCTCGTCGACGAGTGCATCGATGGTCGACGAGAGTCGTTCTCCACGATCGAAATTCATCTCGGCGGCCAGCAGAACCGACGCGTCGAGCCCGTCGGCACCCGGGTAGGCGAGGTAGGCCTGCCGCTCGTCGGACCAGCACTCGGTTTCGATGTAGCGCCGAATGCATTCTTTCTCGGCCTTCCATCGATCCGGGATACCGGGGATCTCCCCCGCTTCCGCCAGGTGCACGGCGCAGTCGAGCGCCTGCCAGCAACCGAGTTTGGAACTGGTGTAGTGCTGCTCGTCCTCGAGCTCCCAGATACCGGCGTCCTTGCGCTGCCACGAATCACACGCCTCGTCCGCGATGGACGCCAGCAGTCGGCCGGTCTGCGCGTCGAGGATGTTCCCCGCGTCGACGTACTGCCGGATGATCGAGAACAGGTCGCCGAAGATCATCAGCTGGAGTTGGTCCGCCGCGGCGTTGCCGTTCACCACCGGCCCGATGCCCTTCCAACCGGGCACGTCGGGTTGTTCCGTCCCGCCGGGCAATTCACCACCGAGCGTGTAGAAGACGTTGACCAACGGATCATTGGAGCGGATGACTTTCAGCAGCCACGCCACCGCAGCATGGATCTCTTCACGAAGACCGAACCGCTGCAACGCACGAATAGTGTAGGCAGTGTCGCGAACCCACGCGTACCGATAGTCCCAGTTCTTCCCGCCGGTCCGGTTCTCGGGCAGTGAGGTCGTCGCGGCGGCGGCAATGGCACCGGACGGGCTGTGCAGCAACAGCTTCAGTGCCAGGGCACTGCGAGCCACGTGCTCGGCCCATGGGCCCTCGTAGGAGAACTCGTCGGACCACACCCGCCAATTGGCGATGGTGCGGTCGATTCCCTCGTCGACGTGCTGCGGATCCGGCAGCGGCAGCGGTTCGTTCTCGGTGCCCACTACGCCGAGTACGTGCCGGGAGCCTGGTTGGGTGGTGAAGACACCGCTGATGTCGCGGTCGGCGAGCTGCACGTTCTCGATACCCAATGTCCTGACCGCCAAGGTCAATCCGTCGACGCGTAGGACGGTGCCGTGCTCGGTGTCGTACGCCCACGGGGAGGCGACACCGAGCATGGTGCCCGGCGCGACCGCCCACGTCAGCTCGACCTCGCCGTCGAGACCGTCGACGCGACGCGCCAGCTCCACCCACGGCAACCGTCCGGCGACGCCGGTGTTCAGTGAGTCGGTGATCCGCACGGTGCCGGAGTCGGTTCGGAACGTGGTGCTCAGAACGTTGGTGCCGGAGACGAATTCGCGCTCGACGGTGAATTCTTCCCGGGGCGCGAGTTCGATGTAGCCGCCGTGTGGGGCGTCGAGCAGCGCCGCGAACGGGGGCGGTGAATCGAGATTCGGAACGGGAAACCAGTCGATGCGCCCGTCGTCGGCGATCATCGCCACGGTCCGACCGTCACCGATCGCGCCGTAGCTCTCGATGGGGACGTAACCGTCGACCCGGGGGTGCGGCTTGCGGAACTCGCTCAAGCACTTGCCTTTTCGTTGGAGTAGATGGGACTGTTCTCGATGTTCGCCAGCAGATCTGCTGGGTCGTCGAACACGGCCACCGCTCCCGCGTCGAGCAATTCGCTGCGCGAGATCCCGCCGCTCAAAACACCGATGGCGCGCACTCCCGCGCGTCCGGCCGATTCGATGTCCCACACACTGTCGCCGACCATCAGGGCACGCTCCGCTCGAACACCGGCACGCTCGAGCGCCACCGCGACGATGTCCGGCTCGGGCTTGGCCACGTCGGCATCTTCACCGGACGTCACGACGGCAACCGAGTCCTCGACGTCGAGCAGATCACGCAGAGTCGCGAGTTCGCTCTCGGGGGCCGAGGTCGCGAGCACCACGGTGATCCCGCGAGAGCCCAAGTCCGCCAACAGTTCACGGGCACCCGGCAACACTTCGAGATCGGACGAGGCATCGGCGTAGTGCTCGCCGTGCAGCTTCTTCGCTTCCTGCGCTACCGCGCTGTCGGACGACCCGACGAGCGCCTCGAGCAGCTTCGATCCGTCCATCCCGATGCTGCGGTGAATACGCCACGATGGAACTTTTCGGCCGGCCTCCCGGAACGCGCGGGACCACGCGTCCACATGCACGTAGTTGGAATCGACGAGCGTGCCATCGATGTCGAACAGGACAGCGTCGACCGTCGGCGTGGAAACAAGCATGACCGTCGGATACCCATGGTCGATACACGCAAACAGTCGACGGAGAAAACAACAGGCCCCTCGCAGTACGCGAGGGGCCTGTCGAGGTGAAAAAGCTCAGCTGGCTTGAGCCTGCCACATCCAGTGCAGCTGCTCGAGTCGCGCCGTGATGGCGATGAGCAGGTCCTGCGTCACCGGGTCGGCTTCGGCGGTATCGGCGACGCGTCCGCGAAGACGTTCGACGATGGCGGCGATGTTGTCGACCACGGCCGGTACGACCTCACTGTCCTGAGTCCACCCGGCACCGAAGCCCTTGGTGCCCGCCGTCGAGGAGACGGTGGCTGCGCGGCCGTCGGGACTCACTCCGATGGCCGTCGCGCGCTCGGCTGCCTGATCGGTGAATTCACGTGCAGCAGTGACCAGTTCGTCGAGCTCGAGGTGGACGGAGCGGAAGTTCTTACCGATCACGTTCCAGTGCGCCTGCTTCGCGATGAGCGAGAGGTCGATCAAGTCGACGACGGTGCCCTGCAACGCATCGCCTGCGATCTTCTGCTGACCTGCATCGAGGGTGCTGGTGATGGGGTTCGTCATGAGGTGGCCTCCCTGCCGTTGGCGACGACGATGTGCATCGCACGCCATTATTGTTCCTTGGTCTGTACTACACAACGGCAGGTCGGCTCACGTTGTTCCTGATCAGCGCCACCATTGCTGTGATGCCGATCCCTCCCATCAGACCTTGGCGGCCTCGTCGGCGGGATCGTCGACCGCGCCTGCACCGGTGGTCGGCGCAGTCTCGTCCTGCTGCGACCGAACACCTTCCTCGACCTTCTTACCGAGCTCGGGGTCGACGTTGGTCCAGTACTCGAACACGCGACTCAGAACGGGCTCGCTGACGCCGTTGAGGACGTGCCCCACGATGTTTCCGACGAGACGCTCACGCTGCGCGTCGTCCATGACCTCGCGAACCAACGCTCCCGCCTGGACGAAGTCGCCGTCCTCGGGGTGCTCGATGTATCCGGTACGGACGAAACGAGGCTCGAAGTCCCACGCGCCGTCGTCGCCGTACTTGTTCGTATCGGCCGACGGGCCGCCGAACGAGTTCGGCGCGTAGACGGGCGTCTGCGGGGAGTTGAACGAGTACCGCATGTTGCCGTCCTTGGAGTACGAGTTGACCTCGGACTTGGGGGCGTTGACCGGCAACTGCGCGTAGTTCGCTCCGATGCGATACCGGTGTGCGTCCGCGTAGGAGAACACACGGCCGAGCAGCATCTTGTCCGGGCTGAAGCCGATACCGGGCACGGTGTTCGACGGCTCGAACGAGCTCTGCTCGATCTGCGCGAAGAAGTTCTCCGGGTTGCGGTTCAAGGTCATCTTGCCGACCTCGATCAGCGGGTAGTCCTTCTGCGACCAGACCTTGGTGAGGTCGAACGGGTTGTACTTGTAGTTCTCGGCCTCGTCGTACGGCATGAGCTGCACCTTGAGGGTCCAGCTGGGGAAGTCGCCGTTCTTGATGGATCCGAACAGGTCCTGACGGTGGTGATCGGGTGACGTGCCCGCAACTTCGTCGGCCTTGTCCTGCGTCAGGTAGTCGATGCCCTGGTCGGTCTTGAAGTGGAACTTCACCCAGGTCTTGGTGCCGTCCTCGGCGATGAGCTGGTAAGTGTGCGAACCGAATCCGTCCATGTGGCGGAACGACTTCGGGATACCGCGGTCACCCATGAGCCAAGTCACCTGGTGTGCCGACTCGGGCGAAAGGGTCCAGAAATCCCACTGCATGTTGTTGTCACGCAGGCCGGAATCAGGCATCCGCTTCTGGCTGCGGATGAAGTCCTGGAACTTGATCGGGTCCTTGACGAAGAAGATCGGCGTGTTGTTGCCGACCAGATCCCAGTTGCCCTCGTCGGTGTAGAACTTCAGCGAGAAGCCGCGCGGATCGCGCCAGGTGTCCGGGCTACCTTGCTCGCCGGCGACGGTGGAGAAGCGTGCGAGCATCTCGGTCTTGGCACCGGGCTGCAGCACCTTCGCCTTGGTGTACTTGCTGATGTCTCCGGTGATCTCGAGTTCACCGAACGCGCCTGCACCCTTGGCGTGGACCACACGCTCCGGGACTCGCTCGCGGTTGAACTGCGCCATCTTCTCGATCAGGTAGTGATCGTGGAGCAGGATCGGGCCCTGCGCGCCTGCGGTGAGCGACTGGTCGTCACTGGCGACGGGGATTCCCGAATTGCTGGTGGTGGGCTTGCTGGTGGTCGGCTTGGTCATACGAAGCCTCCTGATGGCTGTGTCGAGTCCGAAAGGGCTGTCTCGAACGAGAACTGTGGGGCCTGGGGCAAGACCCGGTTTCTCATTGGGGATGCCCGTACTCACGCGGCATAAACCCCTGAGATCGACCACCAGCATGCCACTGATCTGTACTAAGTCAAGAAAAGCCTTTTCGTGAACCCCTCAGGGCACCAGACGCGCCTCGCCCGTCCGCATCGAACCGGAGACGATCTGCAGGCCGAAATACGTGCCGGACGGCAACCAGCTGCTGAGCGTCGGCCCCTTCGAGTCCACCTCGACCCGGGCCAACCTGGCCTTCCCCTTCAAGCTCGAGACACCGACGGACGACCCGCCGGTCACCGGCTGCGCGAACCCGATGGAACCGAGCATCGGGAACTGCGGCCCGAACCCGCGCGAATCTGTCCGCACCGACCACTCCTCACCACGCGCCCCGGCCTGACCAAGAACGTCACCGTCGAACTCGGCCAACACCTTGGGCAGATGCCAGTTCGTTCGGCCGCCGTGCACCGACGTGGCGGAGTCGACGGCGATGAACGGGACCGCCATCCGCGGAATCTTTCCGACGTCCCGGCGCATCACCGGACTCGCGAGTATCTCCCGGTAGGGGCCGACCGGCGACGTCGTGTAGTCGACGACCATGCACATCGTGATCGGCAGCGTCTTCGCACCGGCGGGCGCGAATTCCGATGACCGGGCGCGATGCCACCAGATCGTGGCTCGAACGTTCGCAGGCCACGGCGCGGCAGGGCTGACCGGCCAGTCGGTGCGCTCGGTCTCGGACTCGGCGACACTCCACATCAGGAATCCCTCCCCACGACGGTCAGCGGCAGACGCAGAGCGCCGGGCGCCGTCACCGGCACCACCGGGTTCGACGGCTGCACAGGTGCCACCTCGGTGTAGCTCGAGCCGACGGCGGGCCTACGGTCCGGCTCACCCTTGTTGGGCCACAACGCCATTGCGCGCTCGGCCTGCGCGGTGATGGTCAGAGACGGATTGACACCGAGGTTGGCGCTGACGGCGGAACCGTCGAGCACGTGCAGTCCGTCATAGCCGTAGACGCGCTGATAGCCGTCGATCACACCGGTCTTCGGTGAGTCACCGATGGCGCAGCCACCGAGGAAGTGCGCAGTCATCGGGATGTTGACGATCTCGGCGATCGACCCGCCCGGGTCGCCACCGATCTTGTCGGCGAGCAACCTGATGGCCGTGTGTCCCTGCGGAATCCACTGCGGCGGTGGGTCGCCCGCGCCGGGCCTGCTGGTGAGCCGACGACCGAACGGGCCCTTCTTGGAACCGAGTTCGAGAGAGTTGTCGTCGGTCTGCATCACCAACGCGATCACGGTGCGCTCCGACCATCGGTGAACCGACAGGCTCCGCACCGCAGCGCCGGGATGACGCAGCGCGACCCCGAGAGTCTTGAGCAAGCGGGGCATCTTGCCGCCGCCGTCGCTCAACACGGTCTGCAACAGCCCGATCGCGTTGCTGCCCTTGCCGTATCGCACCGGTTCGATGTGCGTGTGGTCATCGGGATGGAACGACGACGTGATGGCCACACCCTCGTGGTAATCGACCTCACGACCACGGGCGGTCGCGGCGAGGACGGCCTCGGAATTGGTGCGCACCAGGGAGCCGATCCTGTCCGACAACCGCGGCAGGGATCCCTTCTCCTTTGCTGCGAGCATCAACTTCTGCGTGCCGTACGTGCCGGCCGAGAAGATGACCTGATCGGCCGTGATCGTCTTTTCCTTGCGACGCAGCTTGCCCCCGGTCCGACGCGTCACCACGTCGTAGCCTGCGCCGTTCGGCCGCACGTCCACCACGGTGGTCAACGGAAGGACGTGCGCGCCTGCATGTTCGGCCAAGTACAGGTAATTCTTGACGAGCGTGTTCTTCGCGCCGACGCGGCAGCCCGTCATGCACGAACCACACTCGGTGCATCCGGTTCGCTCCGGACCGGCACCACCGAAGAAGGGGTCGGGTGCGGTCTTGCCACGGTCACCGAAGTAGACGCCGACCGGAGTCGAGGTGAACGTATCGCCCACACCCATGTCCTCGGCAACTTCCTTCATGACCTTGTCCGACGGAGTGATCGTCGGGTTGGTCTCGACACCGAGCATCCGACGCGCCTGGTCGTAGTACGGGTTCAACTCGCGCTGCCAGTCGGTGATCGAGCCCCACTGCGGGTCTTCGAAGAACTTCGCCGGCGGCTGGTACAGCGTGTTCGCGTAGTTCAGAGAACCGCCGCCCACGCCGGCTCCCGCCATCACCAGCACGTCGGGTAGTAGGTGGATGCGCTGCACGCCATAGCATCCCAACGCCGGGGCCCACAGGTACTTGCGCAACCGCCAGCTGGTCTTGGGTAGTTCGTGGTCCTCGAACCGCCGGCCGGATTCCAGTACGGCCACCCGATAGCCCTTCTCCACGGCCCGCAGCGCCGCGACGCTGCCGCCGAAACCGGAGCCGATGATCAGTACGTCGTAGTCGCTCATG
Source organism: Rhodococcus sp. PSi06 (assembly GCF_054960675.1). Taxonomy (NCBI): domain Bacteria; kingdom Bacillati; phylum Actinomycetota; class Actinomycetes; order Mycobacteriales; family Nocardiaceae; genus Rhodococcus; species Rhodococcus sp. PSi06. Next base: position 55,904 of record NZ_JBHNYO010000004.1, on the reverse strand, counting down.
CGGATACCGCCTTCTTGTCTGATTCGTTGGTGCCGGATACGAGTCGGTAGTTCGCGGCGTCGAACTCACGCGTCTTGTTGCGGAAGCGGAACGTGTACGTGGGCCACATCGTGGAGTTGCGCCCGTTGGCGTCGAGGTACCAGCTCGAGCAGCCACCCGCGTTCCACACGGTTCCATCGAGGGATGAGTCGACCCATGAATTGTGCTGCCGCTGAGCCGATTCGGTGACCTCGACGGCCGAGATGCTGCGATGCTTCATGTCGTTCAGCGCGGACACCACGTAGTTGGCCTGCGACTCGAGCATGTACACGATGGAGCTGTGCCCGAGATTGGTGTTGGGACCGTACATCAGGAAGAGATTCGGGAATCCGGCGACGGTCGTCCCGAGATGAGCCTGCGGACTCCCACCCCAACGCTCTGCCAGGGTCCGACCGTCGTTGCCGCGCAACAGATGCGACACCGGTGGTTCGGTGGGTGTGAACCCCGTCGCGAAGATGATGGTATCCACCTCGTGATTACGGCCGGAGGCGTCGACCACACCGTTCTCGGTCACCGACTCGAGTCCCGAGGTCACCAGATCCACATCGGATCGATCCAGCGTTCGCAGCCAATCATTGGACAGCAGAAGGCGTTTGCAGCCGGGAGCGTAGTCGGGAGTCAACGCCGCCCGGGTTGTGGGGTTCTTGACCTGACGCTTCAGGTTGGCCTTGGCGAAGGCCTTCACCGCGGGGAGCATCCACGGGTTGTCGGCCAACACGGTCACGTAGGCCTCGCGGTACCCGTAGATGACGCCGCGCACTGCCCGGTGGGCTGCAGGCACCTTCTCGTACAGCGTTCTCTCCAACCGGCCGATGGTGCGGTCCAGCCGAGGGATCACCCAGGCGGGGGTGCGCTGAAACACTGTGAGCCGCTGGGCTTTGTCGACGATCTCGGGCACGAACTGCACCGCCGACGCACCGGTACCGATCACGGCGACGCGCTCCCCGGTGAGATCGTGCTCGTGGTTCCACGTCGCGGAATGGAACACCGTTCCTCGGAACGTGTCTATGCCCGGCACGTTCGGGATCTTGGGCGTAGACAACGCACCGGTCGCGGCCACGAGGACTCTGACGCTGGTCGCACCCTGCGACGTCTGCACCGACCAGCGCTGATCCGTCTCGCTCCAGTCTGCAGACAGCAGTTCACAATCGGTGACGATGCGATTGCGGAGGTTCAAACGATCGACCACGGACCGGAGGTAGTCGAACAGCTCCGGTTGGCGCGCGAAGGTGTGGCTCCACTTCGGGCTCGGCGCGAACGAGAACGAGTACAGCGACGTCGGTACGTCGCACGCGCACCCGGGGTAGGTGTTGTCCCGCCACGTGCCGCCCACCTCCGATGCCCGCTCGATGACGGTCACGTCGGCACTGGGATCGTCGGCAAGGATCTTCGCCACCGCGGCGAGGCCGGCGAACCCGGCTCCGACTACCAGCACGTCGAGTTGTTGAGGCAGTGCAGAATTCACGAGTCCATCACCTTTTCGGACCAAACGGGAAGGAGCCGTCCGCGCAGCTGCGCGTCGGCTTCGGGGGTACGGAACAGCGCCGAAACAGCGAGCCCACGAGCGAGTTCGACGCTGAGCTCGATCGACTCGGCGGACATTCGACTACCCATGACGATCTGAGCGCCGCTCTGTATTGCCTCGGCGACGCGTCGCTCGAGAGGGATCATTGCCTCGTGCAGCGACGGATCGGTGCGGGCCGCGACCCACAGTTCGAGGGCGGCGTAGAAAAGCGGGCCCGAGAACGCATCGACCAGAATTTCGGGGCCGCGCTCCGGGTCGGGCTCGGCCTCGAGAATCTCCGAGAGCCGTCGGTCGACGAGATGCTCGACAGCCGCGATCACCAACGACTCCTTGGTCGGGAAGTGGTGCAGCTGCGCTCCACGAGACACTCCGGCGCGCCGCGCGATCTCCTGCGTGCTGGTCTTGGCGAAACCCAGCTCGACGAGGCACTCCACCGCAGCATCGAGCAATTTCGCGCGGGTCCCCGCGGTGCGTTCGGCCTGCGTGCGGCGCTGGGTCGGCGCGCCTTCGCTGAGCTCTGTGTCGGTAGTCACACTTCGCACAGTAGCGTCAAAACAACAAACAGTCCAGCCTGACTTTAAGTTCGATCGCTGCGTCGATCCGCTTGCAGAACAGCAGACAGACCCGCGCGAAGATCTCGGACGAAGAACTCGGCCTGCTCGAGGGAGGGAAAGTGCCCGCCGACGTCGGGTTCCCGCCACCGGACGATGTGCCGATATCTCTGCTCTGCCCACGGCCGCGGACACTTCGCGATGTCGCGCGGATACGTGGTGATCGCTGCCGGGACATCGACGCGGAGCTCTGGGTCGAGCGAGTGATGGCTTTCGAAGTAGATGCGGGCCGACGACGCCCCGCTACGTGTCAGCCAGTACAGGGTGACGTTGTCGAACAATGCGGTGCGGGAGATCGTCTCGAACGGACTGCCCTCGGTGTCGGTCCACTCCGCGAACTTGTCGAGGATCCAGGCCAGCAATCCGACAGGGGAATCGACGAGCGAATACCCGATCGTCTGCGGCTGCGTCGCCTGCAGTGTCGCGTAGGCGATGCGATCGCGGTCGAACTCTAGGGTTGTCACGCAGCGTTCTTCGACATCAGCCAGAGCCGAAGCCGAAAGTGGTGCGACATGAACACGTGCGGCAACCGGCAGAACAAGGCACGTATGGCGGCCAACCGTGGCACCACATCAGCGCGCTGACATCGGCCACACTGGCGTGCGCACGCTACTTCGACGAAAGGACGACACAATGACAAGCCACTCGGTACGCCCCGAAGACATACTTCCCGACGGAGCCGAACGAGCCACGTTCGACGGCCGCCCGATACGGAAGGGCACCGTGGCGGCGTTCGTCGCGAATGCGCAGGCACTCCGCGACGTGGAACCCGGAACCGAGGCCCACGACGAAGTGGTCGCGACTCTGAAAGACCTGGCACCACAGCTCGCAGCGATCGGGATATTCGAGGTGTTCGAGCCCCGAGACCCGCAGATCGCGCACCTGGTCCGTGCCGTCGTGCAGGAGAACTGACGCCAGTTTGCCCAGTCTCGCCGCGGGCAATACCCCGGCCATGCCCCTCCCCTCACACGGCCGCTTCGAGTACTCCCCCATCGTGGATCGACCGCAGTTCGAGTGGCCGGGCGGCGCGCGTCTCGCGGTGTATGTCGCGGTCAACTGCGAGCACTTCCCGTACGACGACGGGCAGCCCGGCCTCGGTTACACGCCGGCGATGGACCAACCCAACACGTACAACTGGGGCTGGCGCGAGTACGGCAACCGTGTCGGCGGCTTCCGTATCGCAGAGACATTGCAGCAGTGCGGGATTCGGCCGACGTTATTGATCAACACCGAAGTGTACGAGCACGCCCCGCAACTGGCCGCCACGTTCCGCGGTGTGGGTGCGGAAGTGGTCGCGCACGGCCGAACGAACGCGGTGCAACCGAACGATCAAGACGAGGACGCCGAACGCCGCTCGATCGACGAGGTGGCGACGGCTATCGAGCGCCACGAGGGCGCTCCGCCCCGAGGCTGGATGAGCCCCGGTGCCAACCCGAGCCGCGTCACCGAGGACCTCCTCGCGGAGCGCGGTTACCAGTACACGTTGGACTGGCCGGTCGACGACCAACCTGTGTGGCTCGGGACCCGCGGCGGTCCTCTGCTCAGCGTCCCGTATCCCCACGAGATCAACGACCTGCCGATGTTCGTCCATCATCATCAGACCGCAGAAGCGTTCGAGCGCAACATCATCGGCAGCTTCGACGAGCTGAAGGAGAATTCGGCGAGACAACCGGTGGTGCTCGCTATCTCCGTGCATACCTTCCTGACAGGACAGCCCTACCGATTGCGCCGGTTCCGAGCCGCACTGAGTCACATGACCGACAACAGCGACGGCGTCTGGTTCACCACCCCGGGCGACATCGCGGCCCACTACCGCACGGTTGTAGCTCCCAGCCGATAGGTCGGCAGCACCACAATTGCCGTGCAGTCAGGCAGCTCGCTGTTTTCGTCGGTGGTAGCTGGGGATGAGTTGTCTTGTGGGGTCGACGGTTTCGGGTGGGATGGCGTAGGGGTGGCCGTCGTCGCCCATGATCATCTGCCAGTCACCGTGGTGGACGAGTCGGTGGCATTCTCCGCAGACGAGCGCGAGGTTGTTCAGATCGGTGTGGCCGCCGTCTTCCCAGAACTTCACGTGGTGGGCCTGGCACCACTGTGCGGGGCGACCGCACATGACGCAGCAGGTGTCGCGGATGCTCAGGGCGATGCGTTGGTCGGCGCTGGCCAGTCTGGTGGTGCGTCCGAGGGCGAGTGGGACGCCGTTGTGGTCGACGATGACGGGGGTCAGGTCTGCGTCGCAGGTGAGTAGCTCGGCGAGGGAGCGACTGATCGGGCCGGTCCAGTCGAGGTGGAACGGCCAGTCGGGATCGCCCGGCTCAGGCGCAGACTTCTGCCCCCTACGGCCCATACCACCGGCGACTGCTTCTCCGCGAGCATCGGCGGCCAGCCGCTCGGAGGCAGACATCTGCACGGCATCACTACAACCGGCACCACCTTTACCGCCGCCGGCGGTTGCTTCGCCGTGAGCCGCGGTGGCCCCAGGCTCGGGCGCTGACTCCTGTCCGGCTTCGGTTGCAGCTTCGCGGCGAGCGTCAGCGGCGACCCGCTCGGCGGCAGACGTCTGCCCCGCACCCCTATCGCCGGCATCACTACTGCCGCCGCCCGGATCAGCGTCGCCCGACCCGGGCCCGGACTTATGCCCGGCACCGGTTGCTGTGCCGCCAGTATCGGCACCGCCTCGGGCGGCACCGTCAGGACGCGGACCGGTACTGACGGTGCCGCCACCGCCGTTCGCGGAGTTCCCGGTAGGCACACCCTTTCCGGTCGAATCCGTTGTCGCGCTGCCGGTTTCCTCCTTGCCGTGGGCGAGCAGGTCCCGCAATGGAACGATCAGGTGCACCGACGCCCGCGACCCACCCCCTGACCCACTGCTACCGCCGCGCAGGTGCCGGTCGAGGATCTGATCGAGGGCATCGGCCCGCCGCTTCGACGGGGTACGCGGATCACGTTCACCACCGGGACCGGGCCGCGGCGCAGTCAACCCCGACAAGGCCGTGAGCAACTTCTCCGCCAGCAACCGGTCGACGTCGCCGCCGACCTGATAGCGACCGTTGGCCAGCGGATGCAGATCGAATCGGTTCAGGTCCGGATTCTCCGACATCGGTCGCGGCGCCGGCCTCGGCGGAACAGGCTCGGGCGCAGGCGGTTCCGGATCAGGCAGCCGACCGCTAGAGGTCACTGCATCATCACTACGCCGTTCTTGTTCCTGCCGTTCGTGGTCGCGGCGTGCCTTCTCCGCCTTCTCGTGACGAGCACGAGCGTCTTCGGATGCGGAATAGGCCAAGGCCTGCGCGCGAGAGGTGACCTGGCCGGCGGTGCTGCGCAACGCAGTGTCGAGCAGTTCGGCTACCACCCCTGCGCGTCGATCCTCACCCAACGTCGGGTCCGCTACCAGGACGACGTCGTATCCCTCGGCGATCGCCACCGCATGCGCGGCGTGGATCTCACCGCAGGCGAGGGCGTCGAGCACAGTGTGGTGATCACCCAGCCAGTACCCCAGTGCGTTCTGGCGGACCGCTGATCCGTCGGCGATCCGAACCGATCGGGCGTACCAGCGAGCGACGGACGAATGCCCCAGCTTCATCGCCAACCCGCGTCGGTCGATCTCGGCGAGCAACGTCAACCTCGTTGCCGCCAAAGCGCTCTCATGCGAGGTCACGTCGACCAGCTCGGTGACCAATTCCTGGTCCCCGAGCCCGAACACATCCCCCCATGTCTTCACCCCACGAAAGCTATACCCACCCACCGACAAACTTTGTCGACGACTCCCTACAGGGCGCGCATGCTGTTGTTCCGGGCGTTATGGGTGAGTTCGGCCAGGCCGAGCCGTTCGAGTAGCGGCGGCAAGTACATCCCGAACCGGCCGCGGTAACCGTTCCTGAGCCCGTACCATCCGCCGACCGGGTTGTCGGGCGAGCGCCCCCACGCCTCGACCGTGTCCGGCGCAGCCGGCTTCTTCTCGTCCGCGGCACCGAGCAGCACCCAGTCGGCACGCGTCGTCAGCCAACCGTGGAGATCCTCGATTGCCTCAATGCGGTACCTCAGGGTCGTCGACCCCACCTGACACACCAGGGCAGGCGGCTCGTGGCCGAGATCTCGGTACATGGTGTACTCCGACGTGCCGGGGGCGGTCGCGAGTGCCCAGGGGTCGGATGTGGTTCCGCTGCCGGTCATTGGCCAAGTCCGTTCCGGGGTCGAGTGCGCCGCACTACAGGGTCGGCCGGCGATTACATCCAGCTCACGGAGCGACAGTGCGGTACCGCAGCATCATTTCGTGGTCCTCGTGGTCGAGCATGTGGCAGTGCCACATGTATCCCTGCAACTCGGTCGGCCCAGCAGCAGGCATGTCGTGACCACCCATGTCGTGACCACTCATGTCGTGACCGCCGTGGTGCGCGGCAGGTCCCGCGAAGGTGGCGTCGGGATCGAAGCCGAGTTCGTCGGCCGTCGGGAATCGGACGAGGATCTGGGTGACGGTGCCCGGGTACGTGTTGACGGTGTCCTTCCATCCGGCTTCCCAGGTCGCCGGCGGCACCGAGGGCCCGGTGAGGAACTTCTCCACCGGCGGTGCCCATTTGGCGCCGAACGTCGGCCGCGGGAAGTCGCGCTGGTAGGCGGCGAGGTCGATGGGGATGCGTCCCAGCGTCCGAAAGTGCGCCAGGTGCAGGTGAATCGGGTGCGGCTCCACCGTCGTGTTGACGATGTTCCACATCTCCACCGTGCCCTGCTTGGGCATTTCGATGTCCGGGTCGGAGTACCGCAGGTTGTTCAGGTTCATCAGCGTCATGTCCAGGTTCAACCCGCCGGACGGCTGATTGACGGTGACTGTGCGCGTGAAAGTGGGGGTGGGCAACGCGGGCAACAGATCCGGCTGGCCTTTTCCGCCGCGCAGCAACGACGGCATCCCGCCGCGGAACCCCGCCGCCGACGCCACGCGGAACTGGCAGAACATCGGCATCGGGACGGCCCCGAGGGACGCGGCCTGCGCCGGTGGCGGCTCGTCGTTGAGCAGTTCGACGAGGGCACCCGCTTCGACGGCTCCGAAGTCGACGAGGATGTCCGCGCGCTCGGCGGGCGCGAGTCGGATGCTGGTGGTTTCCACCGGCGCGTCGAGCAATCCGCCGTCGGTTCCGATGACCCAGAAGCGAAGTTTGTTGGTGAAGAACAGGTTCCACACACTGTACGAGCCGGCGTTGACCAGCCGCAGCCGGTACATGCCTCGGGCCACTTCCATCGTCGGCCAGATCTTGCCGTTGACGACGCCCACGTCTCCGGTGCCGCCGCCTTCCCACTTACCTTGCGGCACAGTGATATTGGAGCGGATGCTCATGCTGCCGTCGGGATTCATGATCTTTTCCTGCAGCACCAACGGCAACTCGAATTCACCCGAGGGCAGACCGAGGGCGTTGTCCGATGTGCCGGTGTCCCAACGGTCTCGGACGAGGTTCATACCGAGCAGGCCCGCGTAGACGTTGATGCGCGTCATCGACATGGCGTGGTCGTGGTACCACAACCCGGCAGCATCGTTGAGCCCGGAGAAGTTGTGCGTCATCGCCTCACCGGGGCGCACCAGCATCTCGGAGTGCCCGTCGCTGGCCGGCTCGGTGATACTGCCATGGAAATGCAGCGCTGTCGGCGTCATCGTGCGGTCCATCTCGCTCATGCCGTGCAGCGAGGTGTCGACGTCGGCGGCGAGAGGATTGCCGGCGGTCGTGTTGGAGTACTTCAACGTCCAGGGCTGACCGGTCTGCGATTCGATGGTCGGCCCGAGGTAGTCGCACTGCCCGTAGCCGAACGTCGGTGCGGGCCGGAGATCGGCGTGGAACGCGTGGGTGGCGCTGTGCGCGTCGAGCGAGATCTCGGTACCGCTGATGAGCGGCAACCGAGGCAGCTCGTCACGGAACGGCGTCAGCGGCGGCGAATGAAACAGCAGTGGGCTCTGACCACGGAGAAAGTCGTCGGCCAGTGCTCGACGCGTCGTCGACGCCACCGGGATTGCCGCCGCACCTACCGCCACTGCGGCGGCCGCCAGCCCACGTAGGGCGGTTCGTCTGGATACAGCGCCGCTCACCCGGCCACCTTCCTTCCTGGTTGTGATTGGGCCCATACTATGTGCTGGTCGGCACCAGCCGTCACCCCACACTCGGATCGTCCGGCACGTTCCTGCCGGTGGAGGGATCTATTTCGTCATGGCAACAATCTCGTTCGAGCGCACGACCAGGCTTTTTCCCGGCTCCGACACCCCCGCGGTGAATCAGCTCGACCTGCAGATCGAGGACGGTGAGTTCCTCGTTCTGGTCGGCCCCTCGGGCTGTGGCAAGTCGACGTCGCTCCGGATGCTCGCGGGCCTCGAGGAGGTCAACTCGGGACGCATCCTCATCGGCGGCAAGGACGTCACCAATTCCGAACCGAAGGATCGCGATATCGCGATGGTGTTCCAGAACTACGCGCTGTACCCACACATGACTGTCGCCGAGAACATGGGGTTCGCCCTCAAGTTGGCGAAGGCGAACAAGGAAGACATTCGCACCCGTGTCGAGGAGGCAGCCAAGCTGCTCGATCTCGAGCCGTACCTCGATCGCAAGCCGAAGGCCCTCTCCGGTGGGCAGCGCCAGCGAGTTGCCATGGGCCGCGCCATCGTTCGGCAGCCGCAGGTGTTCCTGATGGACGAGCCGTTGTCCAACCTGGACGCGAAACTCCGCGTCCAGACGAGGACGCAGATTGCGCAGTTGCAGCGCCGGCTCGGCACGACGACCGTCTACGTCACCCACGATCAGGTGGAGGCCATGACGATGGGTGACCGTGTCGCGGTGCTCAAAGGTGGTGTGCTGCAACAGTGCGCCACACCACGTGAGCTCTACCGCACCCCGGTCAACTCGTTTGTCGCCGGGTTCATGGGCTCACCGTCGATGAACCTGTTCCGTGCTCCGGTCACCGACGGCGGCGTCCAACTGGCCGATCAGGTCATTCCGGTTCCGCGTCAGACCCTCGGTTCGGCCACCGAGGTGATGTTCGGCATTCGGCCCGAGCACATCGAGATCGCAAGCAGCGGAATCGCACTGGAGATCGACGTCGTGGAAGAACTCGGTTCCGAGGCCTTCGTGTTCGGACGCGCGGACATCAACGGCAAGACCGAAACAATTGTCGCTCGGGCCGATTGGCGTAGCCCGCCCGAGAAGGGCGACCGCGTTCACGTCCGAATCGACGACGCGCACGCCCACATCTTCGACGCGTCCGCCGAGGGTCATCGGCTGAACTGACCCAACGTGCGCGTTGTGCACAGCACAACGCGCACGCAGGTCAGACCAGCAGCTCGGCTATTTGAATAGTGTTGAGTGCGGCACCCTTACGCAGGTTGTCGCCGGAGACGAACAGCGCCAATCCGCGGCCCTCGGGGACGCCCGGATCCTGGCGGATGCGTCCGACGAGGGACTCGTCCTTGCCTGCAGCGTCGAGCGGTGTCGGGACGTCGACCAACGAAACGCCCGGTGCCGAGGCCAGCAACTCGCGGGCTCGCTCGACCGACAACGGCGAAGCGAACTCGGCGTTGATCGACAACGAGTGACCGGTGAACACCGGCACGCGCACGCAGGTGCCGCTGACCAGCAGGTCCGGCAGTCCGAGGATCTTGCGCGATTCGTTGCGCAGCTTCTGGTCCTCGTCCGTCTCGCCGGATCCGTCGTCCACCAACGCGCCGGCCAGCGGCAGGACGTTGAAGGCGATGGGCGCGACGTACTTGTTCGGGGCCGGGAAATCCACCGACGAACCGTCGTGCACCAGTTTTTCGACGTCGTCGATGACGGCGCGGGCCTGGGTAGCGAGCTCGTCGACGCCGGCGAGACCGCTACCGGAGACGGCCTGGTAGCTCGAGACGATCAGCCGCTGCAGGCCTGCTTCGTCGTGCAGTACCTTGAGTACCGGCATCGCGGCCATGGTGGTGCAGTTGGGGTTGGCGATGATGCCGCGCGGCGGGTTCTTCGCCGCCTCGGGGTTCACTTCGCTGACGACCAGCGGCACGTCGGAGTCCTTGCGGAACGCCGACGAGTTGTCGATGACGACCGCGCCGGCTGCGGCGAATCGCGGTGCCTGCTCGCGGGAGAGCGTGGCCCCGGCCGAGAAGAGTGCGATGTCGATACCGGCGAGGTCCGCGGTGGAGGCGTCCTCGACGATGATCTCCTCGCCGCGGAACGGCAGCTTCTTGCCCGCCGAGCGCGCGGAGGCGAAAAAGCGAACGGTGTCGGCGGGGAAGTTGCGCTCCTCCAACAGGGTTCGCATGACGGCGCCGACCTGGCCGGTGGCTCCTACGACTGCAACTGTGGTCATGGCTATCGTCCTGTTCCTGCGTGTACAACTGCTTCTTCGTCGCCGCCGAGGTCGAAGGCTGCGTGCAGCGCGCGTACCGCGTCGTCGAGCTCGGTGTCGCTGCACAGCACGGAGATACGGATCTCCGAGGTGCTGATGAGGTCGATGTTGATTCCTGCGTCCGCGAGGGCCTCACAGAACGTCGCGGTGACGCCGGGGTGGCTCTTCATACCGGCACCGACGAGCGAGACCTTGCCGATGTGATCGTCGTAGAGCACCTGTGCGAAGCCGATCTCACCCTGCAACTTGGTGAGCTTCTCCACTGCCGTCGGGCCGTCGGCCTTGGGGCAGGTGAAGGTGATGTCGGTCTTGCCGGTGTCGATCTTGGAGACGTTCTGCAATACCATGTCGATGTTGATTTCCGAATCCGCCACTGCGCGAAAGACCTTGGCGGCGTAGCCGGGTGTGTCGGGCAGACCGACGACGGTGACCTTCGCCTCGCTGCGATCGTGTGCGACGCCGGTGAGAATTGCTTCTTCCACTGGAATGTCCTCCATAGATCCGGAGACGATCGTTCCGGGTTTGGTGGTGTACGACGAGCGCACGTGAACGGGAACGTTGTAGCGACGGGCATATTCGACGCAGCGCAGCATGAGCACCTTCGCGCCGCAGGCCGCCATTTCGAGCATCTCCTCGAACGAGACGGTGTCGAGCTTCTGGGCGTTGGGGACGATGCGCGGATCGGCGGTGAAGATGCCGTCGACGTCGGTGTAGATCTCGCAGACGTCGGCGTTCAATGCCGCGGCGAGCGCGACGGCAGTGGTGTCGGATCCACCGCGGCCGAGGGTGGTGACATCCTTGCTGTCCTGGCTGACGCCCTGGAAGCCGGCGACGAGGACGATCGAGCCTTCGTCGAGCGCGCTACGGACGCGGCCAGGCGTGACATCGATGATCTTGGCGTTGCCGTGCACGCTCGTGGTCACGACGCCTGCCTGCGAACCGGTGAACGAGCGCGCCTCGGCACCGAGCGAGTGGATCGCCATTGCGACGAGGGCGTTGGAGATACGTTCGCCGGAGGTGAGCAACATGTCCATCTCGCGAGCAGGCGGAGCCGGGCACACCTGCTGGGCCAGGTCGAGCAGTTCGTCGGTGGTGTCGCCCATCGCCGATACGACGACGACGACGTCGTTGCCCGCCTTCTTGGTCTCGACGATTCGTTCAGCGACGCGTCGGATACGTTCGGCGGTCCCCACCGACGATCCACCGTACTTCTGGACGATGAGAGCCACGCGTATTACCTCCGCTGGATAGCCGACAACCGTTCGATTGTCCGCGGTCACCTTACCGAGAGAGCGGCCCGAACAGTGGTCCGGGTAGCTCCGAGCTGGGACTTCAGGGTGGTCTGCCTGCGGCTTCGCCTGTCCTAACATGTTCGAGTGACCGTTCCCGAACATCGCCCACCACCGCCGGCCCGAGGTCTGCGGGTGCTCTTCGGGCTCCCCGCCGTCGGCCGTCGCTGGCCCGGTGGTCTGCGTTCGGCCCTGGCGTTCGGTGTTCCGGCGATCCTGGCGTGGCTGCTCGGGTTCCATACCGAGGCATTGCTGGTGGTCTCGGGCAGTTTCGCCGTCATCTACGGCGAAGGCCGTCCCTACCGTTCGCGCTGGTGGGTGGTCCTGACCGCAGGAGCCGCCCTGGTGGCGTCGGTGTGGCTCGGCGCGACGGCCGGTCGGCTCTCTCTCGACTTCGGCGAGACCGGCTGGGCGCGGATGATCCCGGTCTTGGTGCTGTCGGTTCTCGCCCTCATCGCGGTGTATGTCGTGGCTGCGCTGCGACTCGGCCCGCCGGGAGCCTTCTTCTTCGTCCTGGTGTGCGCGGTGGCGTCGTACCTCCCGGTTGCCGATATCAGCGCGACTCGCGGTGCCCTGTGCGCGGCGATCGGGGTGGCGTCTGCCCTGGTGATCGCGATGTCGGGGGTAGTTCGAGACTCGAGGGGGCCCGAACGGACTGCCGTCGGCGCGGCGGTGGCCGCCATCGAGAAATACACCACATCGCCGACGCCTTCCGTGGCCGATCGACATGCTGCGGCCTCGCGTCTGCACGCTGCCTGGGCCGCGCTGCACGAGGCCGGATCGGCTCGGTTGGCCTCGCGCCCGGCGCTCGTACAAACCCTGTTCGACGCGCATCGCGCGTTTGCGACGAGCACATCGGCGCGCGCCGGCACGCTGCCCGACCCGGACGCCGCTGTGGAAACGCCACAGGACCAGCTGCCGTTGGCGCGTCCCGGCGTCGGGTATCGGTTGGTTCGGTCGTTGCATCGCGACGCCCACGCTGCGTCGACGGCGATCCGCGTGTTCTGCGCCGCCGCCGCGGCAGGCGGAATCAGTGTGGCGCTGGATCTGAGCAGGCCGGATTGGGCGATCCTCGGCGCAGTACTCGTGCTGCAACAGGGCCCGGATCGCGTCCACGGGACGTACCGCGGCATGCAACGTCTCGGCGGAACTCTCGCCGGAGTGGTCCTGTTCGCCGCGATCTCCCTCTCGCCGCTGACCGGTCTTGCCGTGATCGTGGTGTTGATGGTGCTGCAGTTCGCGATCGAGATGAGTATTGCTCGCAATTACGGTCTCGCCGTCACCTTCATCACCCCGCTCGCGTTGTTGATGGGCACCATCTCGCATCCGGGAGCTCCGCTCGGCGGCATCGTCGTGGATCGGGTGGTCGAAACGGCGGTGGGTGTCGCCCTGGCGTTGGCGGCGCTGTGGCTGTTGATGCCCGGTGCCTTTCGGCGCGCGCTGCTGTGGTCCGATCGGCGGGTTCTGCACTTGACGGACCGCTTGCTGACGACCCTGCGGACCGAGAAGGCAACGGCAGCACTGAGTTTGGAACTTCGACGGGACGTGCAGTTCGAGCTGGTCGGTGCCGCGCTCGCGGGAGCCGAAGCGGCGCACAACGATCGCCGCTGGGCGCATCGAGTGTGGGATCGGCATGCGGAGGTCGATCACCTCGGATACGAACTCCTCGCGCGGTGTTGGACCGCCGCCGATGTCGGACGACTGAACGACATCGATCAGTGGCAGCGCAGGCACGACGCTGTGGCCGAAAAATTCGAGTCCCGAACCCTGGGGTGAGTGGTCGGTCTGCGGTAGTACACTCAGCCCATGCTGCGAGCTCTCCTTCTTAACAGCCGCGACGGGGTCTGAGACCAGACTGGCTTCCCGTCGCGGGGTTCGTTGCGCCGGTCGAACACATTGTTTTGATCTGTACGGAGAGACGAAGACCATGTCACCAGCCGACGCATTCACCTCGGGATCTCGCACCATCACCCCGCCCTCACGGCCCGCGCCCAGCGACCAGCCCGTGTGGAACACCCAGAAGAACTCCTCGATGCCCACGTTCCGTTATCGGCCGTTCGCCGAGGAAGTGGAGCCCGTCACCCTCCCGGACCGCACCTGGCCGGACAAGATCATCGACCGGACGCCGCAGTGGTGTGCCGTCGATCTGCGCGACGGCAATCAGGCGCTGATCGATCCGATGAGCCCCGCGCGCAAGCGCCGCATGTTCGATCTGCTTGTTCGGATGGGCTACAAGCAGATCGAGGTCGGCTTCCCGTCTGCCAGCCAGACCGACTTCGACTTCGTCCGCGAGATCATCGAGGACGGCGCGATTCCCGACGACGTCACCATCCAGGTTCTGACGCAGTGCCGTCCCGAACTGATCGAGCGCACGTTCGTCGCGTGCGAGGGCGCTCGCAGCGTCATCGTGCACTTCTACAACTCGACGTCGATCCTGCAGCGCAAGGTGGTGTTCCGGGCCGATCGTGAGGTCATCAAGAAGATCGCGACCGACGGTGCCCGTAAGGTTCTCGCAGAAGCAGCCAAGTTCCCCGATACCGACTGGCGTTACGAGTACTCCCCCGAGTCCTATACCGGTACCGAGCTCAGCTACGCCAAAGAGGTGTGCGACGCCGTCACCGCCGTCATCGATCCGACGCCCGAGAAGCCGCTGATCCTGAACCTGCCCGCCACCGTCGAGATGGCGACGCCGAACGTCTACGCCGACTCGATCGAGTGGATGAGCCGCAATCTCGACCGCCGCGACAGCATCGTGCTCTCACTGCACCCGCACAACGATCGCGGAACCGGCGTTGCCGCAGCAGAACTCGGCTACCAGGCCGGTGCCGACCGCATCGAGGGATGCCTGTTCGGCAACGGTGAGCGCACCGGCAACGTCTGCCTGGTCACGCTCGGCCTGAACATGTTCACTCGCGGTGTGGATCCGCAGATCGACTTCTCCAACATCGACGAGATCCGCCGAACGGTGGAGTACTGCAACCAACTTCCCGTCGCCGAGCGTCACCCCTACGGCGGCGATCTGGTGTACACCGCGTTCTCCGGCAGCCATCAGGACGCGATCAACAAGGGCCTCGACGCCATGAAAGTCACTGCGGACGAACAGGGTTCGGACATCGGCGACATCACGTGGCAGGTACCGTACCTGCCCATCGACCCCAAGGACGTCGGCCGCACCTACGAGGCCGTCATCCGCGTCAACTCGCAGTCCGGCAAGGGCGGCGTCGCGTACATCATGAAGTCCGATCACGGACTGAACCTGCCGCGTCGCCTGCAGATCGAATTCTCCCAGGCCGTCCAGCGCATCACCGACGGTGAGGGCGGCGAGGTCTCGCCCAAGGAAATGTGGGACGTCTTCGCCGAGGAGTACCTGACCCCGATCCGTCCGCTCGAGCGCATCAAGCAGTCGGTGGTCGCGGCCGAGCACGACGGCGGTACCGACACTATCACCGCGACGGTCAAGGTCGACGGCGTCGAGCAGGAAATCTCCGGCTCCGGCAACGGGCCGCTCGCCTCGTTCGTCGACGCGCTGTCCACCATCGGTTACGACGTGAGTGTCCTCGACTACTCCGAGCACGCACTGTCGGCAGGCGACGACGCTCAGGCCGCGGCCTACGTCGAGGCATCGGTCACCTCGCCGTCCGGCGTCGCCACCACCGTCTGGGGCGTGGGAATCGCGACCTCGATCACCACAGCGTCACTGCGTGCGGTGGTATCGGCTGTGAACCGCGCGATGAAGTAACTTTCCCTGCTCGACGAAAAAGCCGCCCATTCGATGCGAATGGGCGGCTTTTTCGATGCCGGACCGGGACAACCAGCTAGCGCATACAGGCTGCGCCCTGATACGCGACCAATTGCTTCTGCGTTTCGGTCGGCACCGGGATCCGCGCGTACACCGGCTTTTCGTCGCCGAAGGCAAGGTAGATCGGAAAGACGAATGGCTTCTTCGAGTCCGCGATCGCGTGCGCTTCACACGACGCTGTGGTGATGGTGAGCGGAACGGCCAGGGAATCACTGTCGGACTGCAGCGTTCGGGGGAGCACACCGGTCACGTCGTAGAGGACGCTGCCCCGCAGTTCGTCGACCCGAATCGGTCCGTCGAAAGACTCGCGAGACACCAGCAGACTGGCGGACCAAGGATCGGTCGAGACAGGCGGGGGCGACGAAAGCGACAGCGTCATCGACACTTTCGACAAAACTTGCTCGGCCGTGCACTCTTCCGAATGGATGCGGTCGATGATGTCGTACGGTTGCGCGAGCGGAACCTCGACGTCCTGCTCCCGTTCGCCTTCGCGGGTCACGGACAGGCGCGCGGCCAAGGGTCCTACAGTCGAGTCACATCGAGCCGCGCCGTATGGAGTCGGAATATCGATCCGGCCGCCCTTCTGCAGCTCGATCTCGCGCACCGTAGGAGCGACGGGTGCAAATCCAGGAGAGGCGAGTGCGATGGTGTGCACCGCAATCGGTCGGTTACCAGTGTTGGCGATTGTGATCTGGAACTGGCCACCGATCGCGTCGTCGACGCGCGACCGGTAGGCCGAGGCGGTCATGCCGGAAGGGGCGTCCTGCTCAGGGGGATTCGAGCACCCCGCCAGCGCCAGAACTATCAATGCCACGACACCGCAGGCACGGGAAGCGGCGACCGCAGATCCGAGCGACCGGAATCGAGCGTCCGAATCCGCCGCACGTGCTGGGGCCGCAGCGTCCGCGCTCCCGTATGACGGGTCGCCACGGAAACCACATCGCGGAAGGCAGCGGTCCCGTACGCCGGCAGCGATCCTGCCTCGGCTCAGGAACCGAAGGACCGACTCTGAACTCGCTGAGAGATGTCCCATTGCAGAACCTCCGGTTGTGCGGCCTGTGGTGCGAGCCAGATGTATGGATTCTGGCACCACATCGGGTTGCGATTGGATCTATGCGCCGCTACCAATTCAGACACCCGCGAACTCGGCGATCCCAACACCAGGGGCGTCGGAACCGGGCAATGAAGTAAGTTCCCCTGCTCGACGAAAAAGCCGCCCACTCGATGCGAATGGGCGGCTTTTCGTTTCAGGACCGCTGTCGGGCAGAGCTGCCGGTCGGGGCACGTCGTTCGTAGAGCCATGTCAGCAGCGTGAACAGCGCTCCCGCCACCAATGCCCCCAGCAGGGACTTCCATACAGCGCTGTCGTCGAAAAACACGAACGCGGCGAACATCAGAACGGTGTACACGCCGCCGGCCACGAGCAACTTCATCACGCCTCCCCTGGTTCGTCGATCAGGATCGTTACCGATGCTAACGCATCTGGCGGCGGTGCGGTCCCGCTAATTTCTGGTCGTTGCTTTCGCCTCCGCCTCGAAGGCGTCCGTCACCGCAGCAATTGCGGGCAGTCGACGCGCATCGGGCCGCGTTGCCAGTTCGTAGATGCGACCCGCCCTGACGCCGGAGAGCTCCCGGCGCACCAGATCGGGATGCACGACGGCATATCTGGGCATGAGCGCGACTCCGTGTCCGGCGGCGACGAGGGTCTCGGTCACTCGAAAGTCGTTGATACGTTGCATCACTCGCGGCTGTACGCCCGTCGCGGCGGCCACCGACAACAGCACGTCGTCGACGGGAAACCCACCACGAACGCTGATCCAGCGCTCGTCGACGAGGTCCCTCAGGTCAACCGAGCCGTGCTGCGCCAAGGGGTGATCGGGAGGCAGTACCAAGTCGATGGGTTCTCGCATCAACGCCGTCACCTCGATGCGGGGGCCTGCGGTCGACGGCGCCCGCTCGTCGCGATGAGTGAGCACCACGTCGTAATCGGCAAGTAGTTCGGGCACCGAGGAGGCGGGCAGATCTTCGTCGCGGGCGTCGATATCGACGTCCGAGTCTGCGAGCCGCGTCAGCACTCCAGGCAGCAGCAGTGCCGCGCCCGACGGGAACAGGGCCACACGCACGCGTCCCTGCGGGGAGGCTCGGTATCGGTTCATTTCCGCTCCGGCGCGGGCCAGAGCCGCGAGGACATCGTCGGTTCGCAGCACCAAGGCGCGTCCCGCGTCGGTGAGACGGAGGCGACGACCATCGGGCTCGAGAAGCGTCACGCCGGCTTCTCTGGCCAACAGCTTGAGTTGCTGGGATACGGCCGACGGAGTCATGGACATCGCGTCCGCGACGGCGGCGACGGTCCCGCGATCGGCCAGTTCTCGAAGAATCCGGAGACGCTCCACGTTCATGTAGAAAACCTTAACTGTTGCTGCGGATTTATTCGATTGTGCTCATCATTGGCACGGGTCACGATTGACGGCATGACCACCCGCGACCGCATCCTCGGTTTGACCGTCGCCGTGCTGTGGGGGTTGAACTTCCTCGCCATTCGCGTCGGGCTGGATCACCTCCCACCCTTTTTCTTCGCCGCGATCCGGTTCCTGGTCATCGCCATTCCCGTCATCGTGTTCGTGCCGCGACCGAAAGTGCCACTGAAGTGGTTGCTGCTGTACGGCTTCGGATTCGGCTTCCTTCAGTTCGCCTTCCTGTTCGCGGCGATGGCGACCGGCATGCCCACCGGGTTGGCGTCGCTCGTGCTGCAGTCGTCCGCGCCGTTCACCGTCGTTCTCGGCGCGATTCTGCTGCGCGAACACGTCACCCGCAGGCAGACCATCGGCATTGCGGTCGCCGTGTTCGGCATGGTGCTGATCGGATGGGACCGTGCTCAGAACGCCACCCTCCTGCCGGTCATCCTCACCCTGCTGGGAGGACTCGGCTGGGCCTTCGGCAATCTAGGAAACCGACTCGCCAAGTCCGATTCCCCGATGACGCTGATGCTGTGGATGACCGTCGTGCCCCCTGTGCCGATGCTGGCACTGTCGGCCGCCGTCGAGGGCCCGACCACGGGCTGGCACGCGCTGGCAGGTTCGTTCGGCCCGCAAGGTTGGCCTGCTCTGGTCGCGTTGGCGTACACCGTGATTCTCGCCACGATCCTGGGCAGCGGGCTGTGGACCATTCTGATGAGCCGCAACCCGGCGGGGCTCGTCGCGCCCTTCTCTCTCCTGGTTCCCGTCGTGGGCATTGCCGGTGCCTGGGCCTTTCTCGACGAAACTCCGTCACTGTTCGCCCTCGTCGGCGGAGTGATCGTCATCGGCGGCTGCCTGGGCGGTATGGCAGCGCGCAGACCTGTCGAAGTGTTGGAGAAAGCACCGGTGTGACCGGCCACTACCGACGTGAAACTGCGCGCTCTTCTGTGCCAGACTCGGCGGATGGTTGATGTGGGTGAGCGCAGGAAGATCGGCGCGCGGGGCCGCGTGGCATTGCGCGCGGCGGAGCTGGCGACCTGGGCGTCTCGCAAGGCAGGCCGGGGCAAGGGCTCGATGATCGGTGGACTCGTCGCGCTGAAGATCGACCCGAATATCCTCGGCGGGCTCGGACGTGGTCGACGCACCGTCATCGTCACCGGCACCAATGGCAAGTCCACCACCACACGGATGACGGCGGCGGCCCTGTCCACTCTCGGCGACGTCGCCACCCAGGCGGACGGCGCGAACATGGACGCCGGCATCGTCGCGGCATTGCACGCACATTTCGACGCGGAGTTGGCCGCTCTCGAGGTCGACGAACTGCACGTTCCTCATGTGTCCGACGCGGTGGACCCGGCAGCCATCGTGCTGCTCAACCTCAGCCGCGATCAGCTCGACCGTGTGGGCGAAATCAACATGATCGAACGCAAGCTTCGTGCAGGATTGGCCCGGCACCCCGAGACCGTCGTCATCGCCAACTGCGATGACGTACTGGTCACTTCAGCTGCATTCGATGCCCCCAACGTGGTCTGGGTCGCCGCCGGTGGCGGGTGGGCGGGCGACTCGGTCAGCTGCCCCCGCACGGGCGAGCCCATCCTGTGGGAGGGCGAGCACTGGTACAGCACCGGCAGTGATTTCAAGCGGCCGACGCCCGACTGGTGGCTCGACGACGAGAATCTCTACGGCCCCGACGGACTCGTTCTGCCGATGAAACTCGCGCTCCCCGGAAAAGCCAACCGCGGCAACGCAGCTCAGGCCGTCGCCGCTGCGGTGACCCTCGGTGCCAGTGCAGAAGATGCCGTCGCAGCCGCGTCGGGCGTCGACGAGGTGGCTGGACGCTACTCCACCGTCCAGTACGGATCCCATTCCGTCCGAATGCTTCTCGCCAAGAATCCCGCCGGCTGGCAAGAAGCGCTGTCGATGATCGACCCCACCTGCGACGGGCTCGTCATCGCCGTCAACGGTCAGGTGCCCGACGGCGAAGACCTGTCGTGGCTGTGGGACGTTCGCTTCGAGCACTTCGAGAACGTCGCCGTGGTCGCTGCCGGCGAGCGGGCAACCGACCTCGGGGTACGCCTGCTCTACGCGGGCTCGAAGCACACAACCGTCGCAGATCCGTTGCAGGCCATTGCTTCCTGCCCGCCTGGACGCGTCGAGGTACTCGCCAACTACACCGCGTTCCGCGATCTCGGTCGCGCGCTGGCACGTGAGGTGAAAGATGTCTGAGTCCACCGTTCGCATCGGCCTCGTTCTGCCCGACGTCATGGGCACATACGGCGACAACGGCAACGCACTGATTCTCCGACAGCGGCTGCGCATGCGCGATATCGACGCCGAGGTCGTGCAGATCACGCTCAGCGATCCGGTTCCCGATTCACTCGATGTGTACACCCTTGGTGGAGCCGAGGATTCAGCGCAACGCCTGGCGACGCGTCACCTCACCCGGTACCCCGGATTGCAGAACGCCGCGGCTCGTGGCGCTCCCGTGCTGGCCATCTGTGCCGCGATCCAGGTACTCGGTCACTGGTACGAGACCTCCGCCGGCGAACGCGTCGATGGCATCTCACTGTTCGATGTCACCACCGCGCCGCAGGCCACACGTTCGATCGGCGAGGTCGTCACCGAGCCCGCGCTGGACGGCCTCACGCAGAAACTCACCGGCTTCGAGAACCACCGCGGCGGAACGACACTCGGGCCCGACGCGTCCCCACTCGCGAAGGTCACACACGGTGTGGGCAACGGCGTCGGCGACGGACGCGAAGGCGTCGTACAAGGTTCGGTACTGGGCACGTACATGCACGGGCCCGTACTCGCCCGAAACCCGGAGTTGGCGGACTACTTGCTCGAGCGTGCGTTGGGCACCACTCTCGCTCCCCTCGAACTGCCCGAGGTGGCGCAACTTCGCAAGGAGCGGCTCCGCTAGCACCTGCGGCAGGCACTCACATACGTCGCCGTCCGGTAAGAGCCCTGCCGAGAGTGAGTTCGTCGGCGAACTCGAGGTCTCCGCCCATCGGCAGACCGGAGGCGAGACGGGTGATGGCCAGACCGGGGAAATCGCGCATCATGCGGACCAGGTAGGTGGCAGTTGCTTCACCCTCGGTGTTGGGGTCGGTGGCGATGATGACCTCGGTGACGTCGACGCCGTCGTCCTGAGTTCCCACACGGGTCAACAACTCCCGGATCCGCAGCTGATCGGGACCCACTCCATTGAGGGGATCGAGCGCGCCCCCGAGTACGTGGTAGCGACCTTTGAATTCGCGCGTACGTTCCACGGCCTGAACATCTTTGGGCTCTTCGACGACGCAGATCATGGACCTGTCGCGTCGTGAGTCGGCGCAGATCCGGCACAGTTCCTTGTCCGAGACGGTCCCGCAGACTATGCAGAACTGCACGCCGTCGCGGATGCGCTGCAGCGCGCGCATGAGCCGATCCACCTCGGGTGGCTCGACGCCCAAGAGATGAAAGGCAATGCGCTGAGCGCTTTTCGGACCGACTCCGGGGAACTTTCCCAGTTCGTCGATCAGATCCTGTACCGGACCTTCGTACACTCTTCTCGCCTAGAAGCCGGGTAGTCCGAGTGAGCCGCCGCCGAGACCGCCGGCGAGGGGGCCGAGCTTCTCGCTCGCAACGTTCTGCGCTGCCTTCGACGCATCGGCGATAGCACCGATCACCAAGTCCTGGAGGGTCTCGATGTCCTCGGGGTCGACGACCTTGGGGTCGATGGTAAGTCCGACCACCTCACCGGTCCCTTTGACGGTGGCGACGACGAGTCCACCGCCGGCCTGGCCGGTCACTTCGGTCTCCGCGATCTCTGCCTGCGCCGCCATCAACTGCTGCTGCATCTGCTGAGCCTGCTGCAGAATCGATGCCATGTCTGGCTGCTCACCGGGTTGCACTGTGCCGTCCTCTCGCGTGGGTCGAAAGCGCCCTCCAGCGTAGTCGTACCTTCGATGGCTGCGATTCACCGTGCGTCGAATCGCCACTACCGAGCTCACCGTCCACAATTTGACCGCACACACGGGATCACGTCCGCAGCCACGAATAGTGGACACTCAGCACAGTCGAACCCAACAGCCCAGCTCACTGTCCACAATTTGACCGCACACACGGGATCGCGCCTGCAGCCACGAATAGTGGACACTCAGCACAGCCGAACCGAACGAGGATCAGCGTTGCTCCGCGTGATGGTCGTAACCGGCGGGCAGGAGTTCGCCGGCGAGGACGCTGACGAGGCCGTCGGGGGTATCGATGATGACGCGCATCGAGGGGTAGAGGTCGGCGAAGATCTGACGGTCCTTGCCGCACGGGCTCTTCACCCCGCGCCCGTGGTTGCCGACCGCCACGATGAGCGTCGGCTCAGTAGCACCGGCTGCCCGCGCCGCCGCCAGCGCGACGGTCTCTGCGCATGGGCCACCGGTGAAGTGATAGAGGTTGACCCCGGCGAAGGTGCGGCCGTCCGACACTCGCACCGCGGCACCCATCGTATGGATTCCGTCCTCACCAGGGCCCGCATCCGTCGTCGCATCGATTGTTTGTCTGGCTGTTTCGACCAGGGTCCGATCCCCGTCGGTCACGGGTCGCGCGGAAGCGAAGAACACGACGCGATTCTAGTAAGGCCCGGCGACTGAGCTTCCGTCATTACTGAGGGGCCGTAGTCTGACGGCATGGATCAGCCGGCGAGCCACACTCCTCGCAAGCGCCGGGTGACTCCCGAGACCATGGCCCAGGCAGGCATCGCGATCACTCTGCAGAAGGTGACGGTGAAGTCGGTGGCCCAGAGCCTGGGTGTGTCGATCGTCGCGATTTACAACAACATCGACGATGTGAACGCTCTGAAGGCCCTGGTGGCAGAGGAAATTCTGCGCCGTTGGTCGCCGCCGCTTCCCGCCGACGACGAGTCGATGCACGATGCGTTGCTGCGGTTCAGCGTTGCGATGCGCGATCAGGTACACCAGAACCCCGGCATCGCGGAGTATCTGCTCGGTTTGACGCCCAGTGCAGTGGACACGATTCGAATGATCGATGCGGTGCACACTCGCTATCGGGTTCGCTACGGTCTCACGGCCAAGCAGGCCACCTGGGCCGTCACCAATGTCGCCGAACATGCGCTCGCGCTGGGGGCCATGGTTCACCACGCCGGCGGGCGGCCACCCGAACTCGATGCCGAGATCGCTGAGGGTTCCGATCTCGACACATTGCCCGAGGCGCACGACAACAACGATCGCGGCCCCGACGGCATGTTCCTGTGGTCGATGCGCACCGTGGTGGTCGGAACCCTGGCGCTCATCCAGGATCCCGACTTCGAGCAGTACTAGATCAACTCGCGGCGCAGGTTGTCCAGTGTCGCGGCCTGAATTTTCTTCAGCCCGAGCGGTGCGAACGTCTTCTCGAAGAATCCACCGATTCCGCCCGCGCCCGTCCATTCCGTCGTCGTGGTGACCGAAGTACCGGATCCGTCCGGGGCTACCGACCAGGTGGTGACCATGGACGAGTTGGCATCCCGCTCGGTGATCGTCGATCCGGATACGGTGACGGTCGCGGCAACGTTGCGCACCCGCTTCTCGGTGGCCTGCAGGGTCCACTTCGCCACTGTTCCGTCGCCCTGACCGCCCTTAACCACCTCGTAGTCGCGGTACTGCTGGGGCAGGATGCGAGGTCGGACAGTCTCGTAGTCGGCGAGAGCGGCGAGCACCCGATCCGGCGTGGTGGCGATGGTGACGGAACTGGATGCACTGACCTGAGCCACGGAACGTACTCCTTCGATTGCGAACAAGATGTGCGTCCATCCTGCCTCGTCGCGCGGTCGGGTTCGGCATCGTGCCGGACGGCATGTGTCGTGCCTCACAAAAAAAGTTCGCACGCTGAAAACACATGCATGATGCAACCATTTTGTCCGAATTGGTCCGATTCCGTGCCCGGTTTCGGCAACAGTTGCGTGAAGTTTCACCGGTGGGACGCCCACGCCGGTGGATACCGAGGGATACGAGATATAGCGTTTGCACGTGGCTTCAGTGAATGCTCTTCTCGGACGACGGCCAGAACCGAGGGAGAGCGGTTACGCAGCGCACCGGTCGGGTGTCGAGCAGTTGCTTCGCAGCTATCGAGCGATCCCCTCCGCTGCGACGGTGCGTCTGGCGAAGAAGACGTCCAACCTGTTTCGGGCCAGGACGACATCGAATACTCCCGGCCTCGACGTGTCCGGCTTGAGCAAGGTCATCACCGTGGACCCGGCGGCAGGTACCGCCGATGTCGCCGGTATGTGTACCTACGAGGACCTCGTCGACGCGACGCTTCCGTACGGCCTGGCCCCCCTCGTCGTCCCGCAGCTCAAGACGATCACCCTCGGCGGCGCAGTCACCGGGCTCGGCATCGAGTCGACGTCGTTTCGCAGTGGACTACCGCACGAGTCGGTCCTCGAGATGGACGTTCTCACCGGTAGCGGCGAGATCGTCACCGCAACACCCGAAGGCGAACATGCCGATCTGTACTGGGGCTTCCCCAATTCCTACGGCACCCTCGGCTATTCGACCCGGCTGAGAATTCAGCTCGAGCCCGTCCTGCCCTATGTCGCGTTGCGTCACTTGAGATTCCACGACCTCGAGACGCTCCAATCCACGATGGACGCGATTGTCACCCGACGCGAGTACGACGGTATAGCCGTCCAGTACCTCGACGGGGTGGTCTTCAGCGCCGATGAAAGCTATCTGACGCTGGGAGTTCAGACCGACGAACCCGGACCCGTCAGCGACTACACCGGCGCAGACATCTTCTACCGCTCGATACAGCACGATTCGGACACACCGAAAACCGATCGGCTGACCATTCACGACTATCTGTGGCGTTGGGACACCGACTGGTTCTGGTGTTCCCGCGCATTCGGAACCCAGAACCCGAAGATTCGACGCTTCTGGCCGCGTAAGTACCGACGCAGCAGTTTCTACTGGAAGCTGATCGGGCTCGATCGCAAGTACGACATCGCCGACCGGCTCGAGAAGCGCAAGGGGAATCCGCCGCGTGAACGCGTCGTGCAGGACGTCGAGGTTCCGATCGAACACACCGCAGGCTTCGTCTCGTGGTTCCTGGGCAACGTTCCTATCGAGCCGTTGTGGTTGTGCCCGTTGCGACTTCGCGAGCCCGCGGCCGCCGGAGCCAATCCGGCGCGCCCGTGGCCGCTGTATCCGCTCGAACCGAAACGGACCTACGTCAACATCGGCTTCTGGTCGTCCGTCCCCATCGTCGCCGGCGAACCCGAGGGTGCCGCGAACCGCGCGATCGAGAAGAAGGTCACCGACTTCGCCGGGCATAAATCGCTGTACTCGGACGCTTACTACACCGAGGACGAATTCGCCGTGCTGTACGGCGGCGACAGATATATCGAACTGAAAAACAAATATGATCCCGACACCAGATTGTTGGATTTGTACTCGAAGGCGGTGCAACGCAAATGACGACGTTCAAGGACTCAGGTAATCGCACGGCGAACGGCAGCCAGAAGCTCAAGATCTCGGAGATTCTGGAACTGATCTCCGACGGCAACATTCCGCTGCGTTTCACCGCGTACGACGGCAGTGCCGCTGGACCCGAGGATGCGAAGATCGGTCTCAACCTCAAGAGTCCACGCGGAACCACTTATCTCGCAACAGCTCCCGGCGATCTCGGTATGGCCCGCGCCTACGTCTCCGGCGATCTCGAGGCTACCGGCGTCCATCCCGGCGATCCTTACGAACTGCTCGCCCTGATGGGCGACGAGCTCCACTTTCGCCGCCCGTCGGCCATGACCCTGACCTCGATCGCCCGGTCACTCGGCTGGGATGTACTGCGGCCCATCGCTCCTCCACCCCAGGAGGCGATTCCGCGGTGGCGTCGCATTGCCGAAGGTCTGCGGCATTCCAAGACCCGTGATGCCGAAGCGATCCATCACCACTACGACGTGTCCAATGCCTTCTACGAGATGGTGCTGGGCCCGTCGATGACGTACACGTGCGCGGCGTTCGAGGCAGCGGACCAGTCGCTCGAAGGTGCGCAGGAGAACAAGTATCGCCTGGTGTTCGACAAGCTCGGTCTGAAGCCCGGCGATCGCCTCCTCGACATCGGCTGCGGCTGGGGTTCGATGGTGCGTTATGCCGCGCGCCGCGGCGTCCACGTGATCGGCGTGACCCTTTCTCAGGAGCAGGCCTCGTGGGCGCAGAAGGCCATCGCCGACGAGGGACTCTCCGACCTGGCCGAGGTGCGCTTCTCCGATTACCGCGACGTGGCCGAGACCAACTTCGACGCCATCTCGTCGATCGGATTGACCGAGCACATCGGTGTGCACAACTACCCGTCGTACTTCTCGTTCATCCAGTCCAAATTGCGTGACGGCGGTCGACTGCTCAATCACTCGATCACCCGGCCGGACAATCGCGCTCATGCCAAGGCGGGCAGCTTCATCGACCGCTACGTCTTCCCCGACGGGGAGCTCACCGGATCCGGACGCATCATCACCGAGATCCAGGATGTCGGTCTCGAAGTCCGGCACGAGGAGAATCTGCGCGAGCACTATGCGCTCACTCTCGCCGGATGGTGCCGCAACCTCGTGGACAACTGGGACGCGTGCGTCGCCGAAGCAGGCGAGGGAACGGCCCGGGTCTGGGGCTTGTACATGGCCGGATCCCGCTTGGGATTCGAGCGCAATGTGGTTCAGCTGCATCAGGTTCTGGCCGTCAAGCTCGGACCGAAGGGGCAGGCCGACGTACCGCTGCGTCCGTGGTGGAACGGCTGATCGATGTGAGCGGAACTTCGTAGTGGACTACGAAGTTCCGTGCACATGGGAGCGTCAGCGACCTGTCGCCCGCAGGATCACTCGAGCCGTCTCGACGGGCTGATCCCAGTGCGGGAAGTGTCCACACTTGTCGAACCAGTGCACGGTGGCGTCGGGGAATCGTTCCGACGCCACGTCGGCCTGGCTGGGAGTCGTCACCTTGTCCTGACGACCCCAGCCGATGAGCAGTGACCCGTTCAGCGATCCCTTCGCGGCACCGAGCTGCCTGGGTCCGTGGATCAATGCCTTACGAGCGGCGTCCAGTGACGGTGAGGTCCGGGCCGAGAAGCCCTTCAGCTCCCGCTCCACCAATCCACTCGGCAATTTCCACGGTGCAGCCGAGAACTGAGCCAGCGCAACAGTTCTCGTCACCGGATTACCGGCCAGGAACGGCACCAGCGGTTGCGCCCGCTTCATCAATGCCAGCGATGCCGTAATGGTTGCTCCGAATATCCGAACCTGGCGGTCGTTCCAGAAGCCGCCCGGGTCGAGGGCGACCATCGAACCGCGGTGACCCCGGCGCGCAAGTTCGACGACCATGCGCGCACCCATCGAACTGCCGACAAGATCGGCGTCGGACAGTCCTTCTTCGTCGAGGAAGTCGCGCACCGAATCGGTGAGCGTCGCGATCGAGACCTCGGGCAGTGGCGGTGTCTGCCCGAATCCGGGCAGATCCAGGGCGATCACCTCTCGGTGCGCGGCGAGCGCGGGAACGATCGGATCCCAGTTTCGGTGCGAGGATCCGAGCCCGTGCACGAGAACAAGCGGCTTACCGCGTCCGGTTCTGAGGTTGTACATACCCCGGCATGTACCCCTGGACCGTCGATCTACACATTCGGGCTGTAGTGCGACGGGTTCGACCGCCGATGTGCCGGTGGCAGATTGCGAGCCGGGGTGTGCACCAGCGGCGCCGTGGCTGGAATTCGCCCCTGGGCGCGATCCCATCCGGCCCGGCCACGTGGGTGCAGTCGGCGACGCCGCGGCACCAGCCCGAACGCGAGGTTCACCGCCCTACCGAACAGCGCGAAGCGTTGCTCGTCGCGGGCAGACCAGCGATAGCCGAGGAGTTCACGCACCGGCTCGTCGTAGAGCCCGACGGTGATCCAGACCATCAGCGCTGCCACCGGACGCCGCAGCACCGTCCACACTCGTGGCGGCACCCACGCTGCGTACGGCGGTGGCCCCAACTTCGACAGATCGAGCACCCCGCGGGCAGCCATGTTGTCTTCCAACACGTTTCGGCACATGTGATCCCAGTACGTCTGGAACTCGGGCCACGTCGCGGGAACCGGACGCATACTCATGCCGTAGAGCCGATACCACTGCACGTGCTCGTCGAACAGTTGTACTTTCTGCGCCTCGGTCAGCCCGCCCATGAAGCGGTCGGCGGTGAGCACCGTGCCCATGAAGAAGGTGGCGTGCGCCCAGTAGAACGTCTCGGGATCGAGTGCGTGATACGTGCGCCCCTTGGCGTCGATTCCTTTGATGTCGTGGTGGTAGCCGCGCACCGCCAGGGCTGTTTCCTCGGCGCGGTCGCCGTCGAACACCACTCCGCCGATGGGATACAGGGAGCGGTAGAGGCGTTGCCATCGCTCGTCGAAGAACGTCGAATGCTGCTCGACGCCCGCTCCGAGGCCGGGGTGCATGTTCTGCATGGATCCCGCCCAGACGCCCTGCAGCATCCCGCGCCAGTCACCGAAGTACTTCCAGGTGAGCGAGTCGGGACCGAGCGGGATTGGGCGGTCACTCTGACTACGCATGTTGTCAGACTAGGGTTGACAACATGCGTAGTCAACAGCTGGAAGAGCGCAGATCCAAGCGATACGACGCGCTTCTCGCCGCGGGGGTCGAGCTCCTCGGCTCCGCGGACGGTCCGGCCGTCAACGTGCGCGCCGTCTGTCGAACCGCCGGCCTGACCGAACGGTACTTCTACGAGAGCTTCGCCGACCGGGACACGTTCGTTCGCGCGGTGTACGCCTGGGTGGGCGCGCGGGCGCGGACCGCCCTCGAGGACGCCCTCTCGGACAGCTCGCCCGCGGAGACCATCGCCGCGCCCGTCCGAGCGTTCGTCGAACTCATCATCGACGAACCGCGAACGGGTCGGGTGCTGCTCATCGCGCCGTTGGCGGAACCGGCGCTGAGCCGACGTGGCCTCGACCTGCTTCCCGGTTTCGTCGAGCTGGTGCAGTCACAGCTGCCGGACACCGACGACCGACAGCTGATCGCCGTCGGAACCGTCGGCGCTCTGACCGCCCTGTTCATCGGCTACCTCGACGGCACTGTCACCGTCACCCGTGAAGCCCTCGTGGCACATTGCATTCGGCTGATTTCCGAGGCCTCCGTGCGAGGATGACACCACCTCTAACCGAAGGAGCTCTTCCATGTCCGATCTCGATCAGTCGTTCGCCGATGCTCAGGTAGACGTCAAGAAGCTCACGTCCAAGCCGAGCAACGACGATCTGCTGAGCCTGTACTCGCTCTACAAGCAGGGTTCGATCGGAGACGTCACGGGTAAGCGTCCCGGGCGGCTGGACATGGTGAACCGTGCGAAGTTCGATGCCTGGGCGAAGCTCGAAGGTACGAGCCAGGATTCGGCGAAGCAGCAGTACGTGGATCTGGTGACCAAGCTCCTCGCCGGCTGAGCCAACGGCTATGGTCGAGTGCGGGGGTTAACGCAACGAAGGGACCCGCATGAGACGCACCGACAGCGACGTCGACGAGGCCGATCTCGATATCGAGAAGCCGAAGACCCATGCGGCGGGCGCTACCGCCGTCGCGGTCTCGATGAAGCGCGCGCTGGGACACATGGGTCCGGTGCGCACGGCGCAGACGCTGCTCAAGCTCAACCAGGCCGAGGGCTTCGACTGCATGAGCTGTGCGTGGCCGGACCCCGATCCCGGTCATCGGCATGCCGCGGAGTTCTGCGAGAACGGTGCCAAGGCCGTCGCCGAAGAGGCGACGACCACGCGCGCAACTCCGGAGTTCTTCGCGCAGCACAGCATTGCCGAGCTCGACTCCCACACCGAGCACTGGCTCGGCCAGCAGGGCCGCATCACGCATCCGATGATCAAGCTGCCCGGTGGCAGCCATTACGAGCCCATCGAATGGGACGACGCGTTCCGTTTGATCGGTGACGAGCTGAAGAGCCTGGCCAGCCCGGACGAGGCCATCTTCTACACCTCGGGTCGCGCCTCGAACGAGTCCGCGTTCACGTACCAGTTGTTCGCCAGGGCGTACGGCACCAACAACATGCCCGACTGCTCCAACATGTGTCACGAGTCGACGTCCATCGCGTTGCAGGAGTCCATCGGAATCGGCAAGGCGAGCGTCACGCTCGACGACGTTCACACTGCAGAACTCATCATCCTGGCCGGTCAGAACCCCGGCACCAATCATCCCCGTATGCTCTCGGCCCTGGAAATGGCGAAGCAGAACGGCGCAAAGATTCTGTCCATCAACCCCCTTCGCGAAGCCGGGCTGCTCAATTTCAAGAACCCACAGACCCCGCGCGGCATGGTGGGACCGGGCACGGACCTCTCGGATCTGCACCTGCCCATCAAGCTCAACGGCGATCTCGCGCTGTTCCAGGCCCTCGGCTCCTTGCTGGTCAAGTGGGATGCACTCGATCACGAGTTCCTCGACAACTACACCGTCGGCTTCGACGCCTGGAAGGCACATGTTGCCGAGGTCGACTGGGATCTCGTCACCGAGGTCACCGGATTGTCGGTAGCGCAGATCACCGAGGCCGCCGAAATGCTGCGCGACTCCAAGGCCACCGTCTTCTGCTGGGCGATGGGCTTGACGCAGCACCGCAACGCCGTCGCCACCATCAAGGAAGTCACCAATCTCGCGTTCGCCCAGGGCAATATCGGTAAGTCGGGTGCCGGTCTGCTGCCGGTGCGCGGCCACTCGAACGTGCAGGGCGACCGAACGATGGGCATCTGGGAGCGCCCTCCGGTGGCCTTCCTCGACGCGATGGCCGCTGAGTTCGACTTCGAGCCGCCGCGCGAGAACGGCTTGGACACCGTCGATTCCATTCGTGCCATGCGCGACGGCAAGGCGCATTTCTTCCTGGGACTCGGCGGCAACTTCGTCCAGGCGACGCCGGACAGTGACGTCACGTTCCAGGCGCTGCGCAAGATGCGCATGACGGTGCAGATCTCCACCAAGATCAATCGATCCCACCTCGTCTGCGGTGAGACCGCCTTGATTCTCCCCACTCTGGGACGCACCGAGAAGGACGTGCAAGCCAGTGGTGAGCAGTGGATTTCGGTCGAGGACTCCACCTGCTCGGTGCACTCGTCGCGCGGTCCTCTCAAGCCCGCCAGCCCGTACCTGCGCTCGGAGGTCGCGATCGTCTCCGGAATCGCCGAGGCGACACTGGGCGACCGATACGGCCTCGACTGGAAGGGCTACCGCGACGACTACCGCAACATTCGTCAGCACATCTCGCGTGTCGTCGCCGGCTGCGAGGGCTACGAGGTAAATGTTCGACGCCCCGGCGGCTTCATCCTGCCCCACCCACCCCGCGACAGTCGGACATTCGAAACCAAGAGTGGCCGTGGCGAATTCGCTGTCTCGCCGATCGACGTACTGCAGGTTCCGCCGGGCCATCTGATTCTGCAGACCCTGCGTAGCCACGATCAGTTCAACACCACGATCTACGGCCTCAGCGATCGGTACCGCGGAATCGAGAACGGCCGACGCGTCATCTTCGTGCATCGCGAAGACATCTCCACGCTCGGCTTCCGCAACGGCGACATGGTCGATCTCGTCACCAGATGGGACGACGACGACGTCGAACGATGCGCTCCGTCGTTCCGCATCGTCGAATACGACACCCCACGCGGATCGGCCGCCGCGTACTACCCGGAAACCAATCCGTTGATTCCCTTGGATTCGACTGCGCTGCAGAGCAATTGCCCTACGTCGAAGTCCGTGATCATCTCGATGGTCCCGGCCGGAGCAGGGGCGACCGGTACCGCAGGCGGTCATCAGGACAACGAGGGATCCGACGAGGGGCACAAGTCGCATCCTCAGCCACACCACTTGAGCTGACCGGTCGGAAGTGGGCCGTTCTACCGAATGTCCCACTTCCGGAACTGGCGGCGCATCACAGCGGTGGCGGCCGTCGAGTCGCGTCGCTCGAAGGCGTCGATCAGCTGTTCGTGACTGCGCACTGCGTCCTCGCCCCATGCCCGGTCGGTCGCGTACAGCCGCGGGATGTACTTGATCGCGCCGAGCAGGAACCACGCCAGTTTGGTTCCCCCAGCGACCTTGTTGACGCACTTGTGGAACTCGAACTCGTAGTACTCCACCGATTCGGTGTCCGCTCGGGAGACGGCGTCGCGCAGGCCGTCGTTGAGTGCAGTCAACCGGTCCAGGTGTTCGCCCGTGATGGCCGTCGCCGCGCGCCCGGCAAGCGTGCCGGCGATGGTGCCCTGTAACCAAAAGATGTCGTCCACGTCCTGCGGCGACAACTCGTTCACGCGGTAGCCACGGTGCGGCACCTGCTCCACCAGTCCCTCACCGCGCAATGCGACGAGTGCTTCCCGAACCGGCGTGGCGCTGACACCGAGTTCCACCGCCGCTTCCTCGATCCGTACGAACGTGCCGGGTTTCAGAGTTCCCGTGACGATCTGCTGACGAATGCTCCCGGCGACGTCCTCGGACAACTGTGGCCG
Organism: Rhodococcus sp. PSi06; assembly: GCF_054960675.1. Classification (NCBI taxonomy): domain Bacteria; kingdom Bacillati; phylum Actinomycetota; class Actinomycetes; order Mycobacteriales; family Nocardiaceae; genus Rhodococcus; species Rhodococcus sp. PSi06. Next base: position 23,343 of record NZ_JBHNYO010000004.1, on the reverse strand, counting down.
ACGCGGAATGGCGATACTCATGACAATCCTGCTCCTGCGCGGCCGGGCGGCGGGGTTGTAGCAACCGACGGTGACGCATAGTGTGGCCTGGACAACATTGAATCACATCAAATATATGTGATGCGATCTGCTGGAGGATTGAACCCGTGACGGACCAGATCGAACGAACGACCGACGCCACCTTCGACAGCCTCGACCCCCGAACGGGTATCACCCTGGCCACCTATCCGGTCGCGGACGCAACCGAGGTGGCCGCAGCCGTCACACGCGCTCGATCGGCCGCGCGGTGGTGGGACGCCCAGGGTTTCGCCGGCCGCAAGCGGTGGCTGCTGGAATTCAAATCCGCCATTGCCCGCGACGCCCAGAGCCTGGCTACGGTCATCGCCGCCGAAACGGGTAAGCCCGACGAGGACTCGCTGCTCGAAGTGATGTTGGGCGTCGAACATCTCGATTGGGCCGCGCGCAATGCCGAGAAGACTCTGCGGCAGCGCAAGGTCGGATCGGGCCTGCTGGCCGTCAACCAGAAGGCCTACGTGGGTTACCGCCCGTTCGGCGTCGTCGGGGTCATCGGACCGTGGAACTACCCGCTCTACACCCCGATGGGTTCGATCGCGTACGCACTTGCCGCCGGCAACACCGTGGTGTTCAAGCCCAGCGAACTCACCCCGGGCGTCGGAGTCTGGCTGGCCGAGAAGTGGGCCTCGCTGGCCGTTCCGCATCCCGTCTTCCAGACCGTGACCGGCGACGGGTCCACCGGCACGGCCCTGGTCCAATCCGGCGTCGACAAGATCGCGTTCACCGGCTCCACCGCCACCGCCAAGAAAGTGATGGCCACGTGCGCGACGTCGTTGACGCCGTTGGTCGCCGAGTGCGGCGGCAAGGATGCCATGCTCGTCGACTCGGACGCCGACATCACTGCGGCAGTGGAGTTCGCAACGTTCGGTGCGATGGGCAATGCCGGTCAGACGTGCGCGGGTGTCGAACGCATTTACGTCGCAGCTCCCGTGTACGACCGATTCGTCGGCGAATTCACCGCCGCGGTCAAGGCGTTGAAGCCCGGCGGAACGAAGACATCGTCCTACGGACCGATGACTCTGGGCAAGCAGAGCGAGATCGTGCGCGGCCAGATCGAGGACGCGTTGGCCAAGGGCGGCAAAGCCGTTGTCGGCGGGCTCGATTCGCTGCACGGGCCGTACATCGACCCGGTGGTGCTGACCGACGTTCCCGAGGATTCCACGGCCATCACCGACGAGACCTTCGGTCCGACGGTCGTCGTCAACAAGGTGCGAGATCTGGACGAGGCCATCGAGCGAGCCAATGCCTCCAAGTACGGACTCGGCGCGTCGGTCTTCACCAAGGACGGCACAGTGGGTCGACGGGCTGCAGAGAAGCTCGACTGCGGTGTGGTGACGGTCAATTCGGTGCTCGGCTTCGCCGGGGTGCCGGCGTTGCCGTTCGGTGGCACCGGCGATTCGGGTTTCGGCCGGATTCACGGTGCCGACGGTCTTCGTGAGTTCAGCACCGTCAAGTCGATGACGGTGCAGAGCTTCGCAGCTCCGGTGAATCTGTTGACGATGAAACGCAAGGCCCGAAACATGAAGCTCTCCGTTCTGGCACTGAGGCTTCGGCACGGACGGGGCTGACCATGGACCTCACGCCGAAGAAGGGGCGCTTCGGCTGGCTGGCCCGAATCGAGGAACTCGATCCGGTGCGGGATTGCCATGCGATTCACCGCATCACCGCCGGGTACGAGTTCCCGTGGGATTACCAGCGTGCCCTCGAATTCGCACTGTTCCGCACCTACTGCGTGCCGACGATCTCCGGGTTGCTCGCCGCGACCGGCGAGTTCGAGAAACGCCCCCAGAAACGCTACGACGACACCGCATTGCTGATGGCCGAGATCGTCGAGCACGGCTACGAGTCTGAGCGGGGCCGCGAATCGCTTCGTACGGTCAATCGGATGCACGCGCAGTACGACATCTCGAACGACGACATGCTCTACGTGCTGACGACGTTCATCTACGAGCCCATCGAGTGGATCGACACCTACGGGTGGCGTCGGCTGCATCCCAAGGAGCGCCTCGCCGCGTTCCACTTCTACAACGAAGTGGGAAAGCGAATGGGCATCAAACACATCCCCGAGTCGTACACCGAGTTCGCGCAGTTCAAGCTCGACTACGAGGAGCGCACGTTCCGCTTCGACGAAGACAATCGACGCATCGGCACGTACACCCTCGATCTCTACTGTTCCTGGTTCCCCGCTGCGCTGACCCCCGCCGTGAAGCAGGGTGTATTCGCATTGCTCGACGACCGGATGGCCCATGCATTCGGCTTCCCGGCGGGTTCGACGACGATCGAACGGATCGCCGTCGGAGCCCTACGAGCCAGGGCTCGCGTCGAGCGGTTCTTCCCCAAGCGGACACGGTCGCGGACCACCTCCGACGCGGCCAACAAGACCTACCCCGGTTACCCCGTCGGCTATGCGCCGAGCGAACTGGGCACCCTCGCAGCACCGCGCGTTCGCGGTTGTCCGGTGACGACCACGTAGCTGCGCACTCGGCAGATCAGAGTCCGTCTACCCACCGGCCGAACGCATCGCGGAACTCCCACGACAGCGGCAACGGTGCCAGCGCGGTGTTCGGATCAGCAGGTAGAGGGCCGAGCTCGCCCAACATGTGTGAGCTGTTGGCGAAGTGTGCGTAGTCGAGGTCCGTGTGCCCCAGGGCCGTTCGCACGTTCTCGACCTGCCCGCAGGAGACGTTGAGGTCCTTGTCCGAGCAGGTCACGAACGAGGAGTACGAGTCCGGGAGTGCGGCAGCCAGATTCGACGGGTCCGTGGCATCGGCTTCGCGCAGGAACGTGGCGTTCTGCCGCAGTCCCAGACCGTCGACGATCGGGTCGGGCTCGGCGGACAAGGGCCGTCCCGCGCGAATGTCGGCGACGGCCTGGGCGAAGCGATCCCGCGACGTCGCGGCCTGCTCCTCGGTGAACTGACCGACCGCCACAGCCTGGTCGATGTTGCGATCGACCTGTGCGGTCAGCAGGTCGAGGTAGCGAATCGACAACGGCTCGAGCAGACCGACATGGGTGAACGCCGCACTGTCTGCATCGGCCAGGCGCAGCGCCGTCAGTGCGCCCTCACTGTGCCCGATCACCGTCGTGCGATCCGCCCCGACACCCGTCTGCTGCTGCAGGAATGCGAGCGCGTCGGCGGCATTGCGGACCTGCGCGTCGAAGCCGGGCGGGTTGTTCGGATCCACTCCGGCAGTCCCGGTGCGGCCGCTACCGACCTTGTCGAATCGCAGGCTTGCAATACCGCGCCTGGACAGCTCGTCGGCAACGTACGCAGTCGTGTTCAGGTGCAGATCGCCCGAGTTGCCGTTGCGATCGGTCGGCCCACTGCCCGGCAGCACCAAAGCGACGCCGCGTGTTTCGCCGGCCGGCATGCGAAGGCTGCCGTAGAAGGTGATGCCCCCGGACTCGAAGGTCACGTCGGAGTCGAGCGCGTCGTCCGGCGACCACGGCACATTGATCGGAGCAGCGGGCGCGGTACCCGCGCCGACGAGAAGCAGTATCGACGCGGCCAGTCCGGCCAGCAGTCCCCTGGTACGCAGCATGCCGCCAGGGTAACAATCCGACCGCCCCGATAGTGCGTTCGACGACTCCGATCCGTAGTGTCGAGCGGTCGCGGTGGACGGGTCCGGATCGGCCGAAGTGCTGGTCGGGGCACACCGCGAATCGGCCAGGACGTAGCCTGGCTTGGAAGGTTCGGTGGTTCGACCGTGAATGACATCCGTGTTGTTCGGTTAGATTGGAAGAGCCACCAGGCACGATGCAAGAGGGTCGAGACCTGTCAACGAGCGACGGGTCACCACAATCGAGGAGAACAGGCCATGGCTTTACCAGTATTGACACCGGAACAGCGCACCGCGGCGCTGGCCAAGGCGGCCGAGGCACGCACTGCGCGGTCCAAGCTGCTCGCATCCGTCAAGTCCGGCGAACTCAGCGTCGCTGACGTTCTCGCCAAGGCGGAGAACGACGAGATCGTCAAGAAGACCAAGGTGTCCGCCCTGATCAAGGCCCTGCCGGGCGTTGGATCCGTGCGCGCCGCTCAGCTGCTCGAGCAGCTGTCCATCGCAGACACCCGCCGCATCGGCGGCCTCGGCGCGAACCAGCGCGAAGCGCTGCTCGCTGCCGTCGCATCCTGATCCTGCGATAACGCGCTACCTGCAGGGCTAGCATTTCGACCATGAACGTCGAAGTGACCCTGCTGCCCGGGATCGGGGTGCGGAAGGACTTCGCCCTCGCTTCCGGGCGACGCATAGGCGTCATCACCCGCAAGGACGGCGCGAACGAGTTGATCGTCTCGCGCAAGGACGACCCCGATGCGATGCAGGCATCGATCACGCTGAGCAATGAGGAAGCGGCGGCTCTGGGCAATCTGCTCGGGTCGCCGCAACTCATCGCTCAGCTCGGGGAAGAGCATCGCGACCTCCCCGGCATCAACACTCGTCAACTCCCCATTCGCGCCAATTCACGGTTTGTCAGCCGAACACTCGGCGACACCACCATGCGCACCAAGACCGGAGTATCCGTCGTCGCTGTCATGCGCGCCGGCCAGGTACAACCGTCACCCACTCCCGATTTCACGCTGGCCGCTGGAGACCTGCTGGTCGCCGTCGGCACCGCGGACGGACTCGACGCAGCAGCCAAGTTGCTCGGCAATGCCTGAGATCAGTCGGGGCTGAGCAGTGGCCGAGAGCGCACTGGCCCTCACCGAGCTGGGCGCGGTGTTCTTCGTTCTCGGATTACTCGCTCGTCTCGCCGGACGCATCGGCGTCTCCCCCATCCCGTTCTATCTGCTCGGTGGACTCGCCTTCGGGAACGGCGGCATCGTCAACCTCGGCGGCATCGACGAGTTCAGCGAGATCGCCAGCGAAATCGGCGTCATCCTGCTCCTGCTCCTGCTCGGCCTCGAATACACCGCCACCGAGCTGGTCACCGGCCTGCGTCGATCGTGGATGGCCGGTCTGGTCGACATCGTCCTCAACTTCGCGCCCGGAGCCGTCGTCGCGCTGCTGCTCGGCTGGGGCGGAGTCGGTGCCCTCGTGATGGGCGGCGTCACCTACATCTCGTCGTCCGGCATCATCGCCAAAGTCCTCACCGATCTGGGCCGCCTGGGCAACCGCGAGACCCCGGTCGTGTTGTCGATCCTGGTCTTCGAGGACCTCGCGATGGCCATCTATCTGCCGATCCTCACCGCCGTCCTGAGCGGAGTCAGCTTCCTCGGCGGACTCGAGGCCCTCGGCATCTCCCTGTTCGTCATCACGTTCGTCTTGGTCGTCGCGCTGCGCTACGGCCGGTTCGTCTCGGCGATCGTCGACAGCCCCGACCGCGAGATCGTCCTGCTCAAAGTCCTCGGATCGGCTCTGCTGGTCGCCGGCATCGCGTCGGAACTGCAGGTGTCGGCGGCAGTCGGCGCGTTCCTGCTCGGCATTGCGATCTCCGGGTCGACGGCCGACAACGCGACCCGTGTTCTCGAACCACTCCGTGACCTGTTCGCCGCGATGTTCTTCGTCGTGTTCGGCCTGGGCACCGACCCGTCGAGCATCCCGCCCGTGCTCGGCTGGGCCGTCGTGCTCGCCGTCACCACCGCGGCCACCAAGATCGCGACCGGCTGGTGGGCGGCAGGACGGCAGGGAATCGGCCGGCCGGGACGATTACGCGCGGGTGCTGCGCTGGTGGCGCGCGGAGAATTCTCGATCGTCATCGCCGGGCTCGCCGTGGCCGCAGGCGCGGTGGAAGGCGAGCTGGCGGCTCTGGCGACGGCGTACGTACTGCTGATGGCGATCCTGGGACCGATAGCCGCCCGCGTCGTCGAACCCGTCGCCAAGGTCGTGCTGCGTACCAAGCCCGCGGTGTGATTGGCTTTTCGACATGGCGGAGAAACGGACGGCTCTGAGGCGACGGCCCCAGCTGTCCGAGGAGGTCGCCAGCCACGTCCGGCACCGAGTGATGTCCGGCGAAGTGAGACCGGGAGACTTCATCCGGCTGGACGAGACCGCCGCCGAACTCGGGGTGAGCGTCACCCCCGTGCGCGAGGCACTGCTGACGCTGCGCGGCGAGGGCATGGTCGAGCTCGTCCCGCACCGCGGCTATGTGGTCTCTCCGCTGACGCCGAACGACATCGTCGACATCTTCTGGTTGCAGGGCCGGATTGCAGTGGAACTGGTGCGCCGCGCAGCCCCGAAGATCACCGAGGTCGAACTCGACCGACTCACCGAGCTCACCGCTGCTCTGTCGGTCGCTGTCGAGAACGCCCGAGCCGACGACGTCGAGACGTACGAATTCGAGTTCCACCGAGTGCTGAACCGCCTCGCCGAATCCGCGAAACTGGCATGGTTTCTCAACAATGCCACCCGCTACACCCCCACCCGGCTCTACGCGAGCGATCGCGAGTGGGGACGAGCAGCAGTGCGCAATCACGAGGACCTCATCGAAGCGCTGACTCGAAACGACATCGACGCCGCCTGCGAATTGATGAAGCAACAATTCACAGACGGCGCCGAGAGGTTGATCGCGCACCGCGGTTGAGCGCTACGCGCATGTGAGTGGAAACTCGTAGCCTGCTACGCGTTTCCACTCACATGGGGTCAGCGCAGCGAGGCCGGAACCTGGAAACGCTCGCCGTACTTCTTGGCCAATTCGTCTGCACGAGCGACGAATCCGGCCTGACCACCCGGGTAGCCGACGACGTACTGGTGCACGCCGCCCGTCCACGCCGGGAAGCCGATGCCGAAGATCGAGCCGATGTTGGCGTCGGCGGTGGTGTTCAGGACACCCTCGTCGAAGCACTTCTGTGTCTCGATGGCCTCGATGAACAGCATGCGCTCCTTGAGGTCCTCGAACGGGATGTCCGCCGAACCCGACTTGAACGCGTCAAGCAGTCCGGGCCACAGCCCGGTGCGCTTGCCGTCCTCGTACTCGTAGAAGCCCGCACCCTTGGCCTTCGACGGACGCTCGAACTCGTCGACCATCTTGTCGATGACCTCGCCGGCCGGATCCTCGGGCGGAGTTCCGCCGGCAGCCTTGATGGCGTCGTAGGTCTCCTTGCGGATCTTCTGCATCAGGTTGAGCGTGAGCTCGTCCGAAAGCTGCAGTGGCGCAGCGGGGTAGCCGGCCTGCAGACCGGCCTGCTCGATGGTCGACGGCTCGACGCCCTCGCCCAACATCGCGATGGCCTCGTTGATGAACGTGCCGATCACACGAGAGGTGAAGAAGCCGCGACTGTCGTTGACGACGATCGGGGTTTTCTTGATGATCTGCACCAGGTCGAATGCCTTGGCCAAGGCCGCATCCGACGTCTTCTCGCCGCGAATGATCTCCACCAGCGGCATCTTGTCGACGGGCGAGAAGAAGTGGATGCCGATGAAGTCTTCCTGACGCTTGATGCCCTGAGCGAGGCTCGTGATGGGCAGCGTCGAGGTGTTGGAACCGAGCAGCGCCGCCGGATCGACGAGATCCTCGATCTCCTGGAAGACCTTCTGCTTCAACTCTTCCGACTCGAAGACGGCCTCGATGACGAGGTCGGCACCTTCGACGTCCTTGGCATCGGCCGTCGGGTGGATGCGTGCGAGCAGAGCGTCGGACTTCTCCTGGGTGGTCTTGCCACGCGAGAGTGCCTTGGCCTCGATGGCCTCGGAGTACGCCTTGCCCTTCTGCGCCGACTCGAGGGCAACGTCCTTGAGCACCACATCGATTCCGGCCTTGGCACACACGTACGCGATGCCCGCGCCCATCATGCCTGCGCCGAGCACTGCGACCTTGGTGAAGGTGGTCTTCTCGATGCCGTCGGGACGGGACTTACCGGCGTTGATCGCCTGCAGGTCGAAGAAGAACGCCTGAATCATGTTCTTGGACACCGGCCCGGTGACCAGCTCGGTGAAGTACCGCGACTCGATGGTGGACGCATTGTCGAAATCGACCTGCGCACCCTCGACCGCCGCGGCCAGAATTGCGCGCGGGGCCGGCATCGGAGCGCCCTTGATCTGCTTGCGCAGGTTGGACGGGAAGGCAGGCAGGATCTGCGCGAGCTTCGGATTCGACGGCGTGCCGCCGGGAATCTTGTAGCCCTTGACGTCCCACGGTGCGACGCCACCCTCGGGGTTGGCCTTGATCCACGCCTTCGCGGTGGGCACCAATTCGTCGATGCTGCCGACCAACTCGTGCACCAGACCGATTTCCAGAGCCTTCTCCGGACGGAACCTAGTGCCCTGCGCGAGGACGGTCATGAAGCCGGTCTGGATGCCGAGCAGCCGCGTGATGCGGGTGACTCCGCCGCCGCCGGGCAGCAGGCCGAGCGATACCTCGGGCAGACCGATCTGCACGCCCGAGACGTTCGCCGCGATGCGGTGATGCGTCGCGAGCGCGATCTCGAGGCCACCGCCGAGAGCGGCACCGTTGATGGCGGACACGACCGGCTTGCCGAGCTTCTCGAGGCGACGCAGCTGAGCCTTGACTTCCTGCACCTCGTCGAACACACGCTGGGCGTCCTCGGGCTGCGCGGAGATCAGGCTGTTGAGGTCACCGCCGGCGAAGAAGGTCTTCTTCGCAGACGTGATGACGACACCGGTGATGCTGTCCTTCTCGGCCTCGAGGCGGTCGACCGTCGCGCCCATCGAGTCCTTGTACAGCTGGTTCATCGTGTTGGCACCCTGGTTGGGGTCGTCCATCGTCAGGACGACGATGCCGTCGGCGTCCTGGTCCCACTGAATCATGTTGTCAGACATCGTTCTACCTCAGACTCGCTCGATGATGGTGGCGACGCCCATGCCGCCGCCGATGCACAGGGTGATCAGGGCGTACCGGCCGCCGCGGCGCTCGAGCTCGTCGAGCACGGTTCCGGTGATCATGGCTCCGGTGGCACCGAGCGGGTGGCCCATGGCGATGGCGCCGCCGTTGACGTTGAGCTTCTCGTTCGGGATCTTCAGATCCTTCTGGAAGCGCAGCACGACGGAGGCGAACGCCTCGTTGAGCTCGAACAGATCGATGTCGTCGACGGTCAGGCCGGCTGTGGCGAGAACCTTCTTCGACGCCGGAGTCGGTCCGGTGAGCATGATGGTCGTGTCGGCACCGCTGGTGGCCGTCGCGACGATGCGGGCGCGAGGGACCATGTTCAGGTCCTTACCGGCCTGCTCGCTGCCGACGAGGACGAGGGCTGCGCCGTCGACGATGCCGGAGCTGTTGCCGCCGGTGTGGACGTGCTCGATCTTCTCGATCCAGTGGTACTTCTGCAGCGCGACGTCGTCGAACCCGCCCATGGCCGCGATGCCGGTGAACGCCGGGTTCAGCTTGCCGAGCGATTCGACGGTGCTACCCGGACGCATGTGCTCGTCGTGATCGAGGATCAGCAGACCGTTCTGGTCCGTCACCGGAACAACGGACTTGGTGAAGTAGCCACCGGACCACGCTGCCGCGGCACGTTCCTGGGACTGGACGGCGTAGGCGTCGACGTCCTCGCGGGTGAATCCCTCGATCGTCGCGATGAGATCGGCACCGATGCCCTGCGGGGCGAAGTAGGTGTCGTAGTTGGTGACGGGGTCCATCGCCCACGCGCCGCCGTCGCTGCCCATCGGCACGCGCGACATCGACTCGACGCCGCCGGCAACGACCAGTTCGTCCCAGCCCGAGCGCACCTTCTGCGCTGCCAGGTTGACCGCTTCGAGGCCGGACGCGCAGAAGCGGTTCAGCTGAAAGCCGCCGACGGTGTCGGGCATTTTCGCAGCCAGCACGGCCGTACGAGCGATGTCGGCACCCTGATCTCCGACGGGTGAGACGACTCCGAGAATGAGGTCGGAGATCCGGTTCTCGTCCATGTCCGGGAAACGTCGACGAAGCTCGTCGATCAGGCCGGTCACCAGGGAAATCGGCTTCACCGAGTGCAGGGAGCCGTTCTTGCCCTTGCCTCGGGGAGTCCTGATGGCCTCGTAAATGAATGCCTCTGTAGTCACAGCGCGCAGTTCCTTCCAGATACTCGATCTTCTCGCGGTCGCCGTCGCGGCCGACCGCATCGGTGCGAGGCCATGGCAGACCTCAGCTCATGCCACAGTAGGTCGGCACGCAGACCCGACGTAAGGACCGAAACGAGCGTTTCGCATGACTCGTCCGAAGGTTCGGGTTTGAACTACCCCGTCACGGGAAATTACGGCTTGTCAGATCTACCGAGGGCGAAAGAAGACCCACTATGAAAACCGACAACGACTTGACTGTGGGCGCTCGCGTCGAGGTGCGCACTCGCAGCGACGAGAACTCGGGCACGAACGCGGTCCATACCGGCGCGATCGTCGAGGACTTCGGCGTGCAGCCACCCGAGACCACGTCGAGGGAATGGGCCGTCGCCAAGCGCTGGGCAGTTGCCCTGGACAGCGGACGACTGGTATTCGCCGACACCGACGACCTCACCGTTCTCTGACGCGCTCTCAGTTCTCCCCGAGCGGAACCGCTCTCAGTTCTCCTTGAGCGGTACCGCTCCCAGTTCGCTGACCAACAGCTCCATCGCCACCGTTTCCGGATCGCGGCGAACCGTCGGATCCGCCGGCTCGGCTGCAGCCTTGAGCAGCTCTTCTTCGTCTTCCGGCGTCTCCGGCGGCGGTGGTCCTACCGGCTCCGGCTCGTCGGGATAGTCCGGTGCCTCGGGCATCGGTATATCGGTGTCGCCGGCCGATCCGTCGCCCGCTGATCCGAAGCCGTCCGACGTGGGACGGGGAGCCCCTGCCTGGCTCGGCCTCGAGAACTTCGGCAGCGACGCGGGTTTCGCTGCCGGTTCATCTTTTTTTGCTGATGACTGTTCCGGGGGTGCCGCCGCACCGACCAGACAGACCACCGACCATTCGACGCCGAACACATCACGCAGGGCGTCGCGAATGACATCGGCGTTGCGCGGCTCTTCCAGTCGCTTGGCCAATGGGGCCGAGTCGTGGCCGAGGGTGATGGTGCCGTTCTCCACGGTGCGCACCGACGCTCCGGACAGCATCACCTCGACGGTCCTGCTCCGGTCTCGCACCTTGGTGCGAACCTCGGACCACACCGCGCGCACCGCCGCTGCGTCGGGCTCGTTCGACGCGGCAGCGGGAGTTGCCACCGGTTCCGGTTCCGACGCGAAGACGGGCTCCGGTTCGGGGCCGTAGTCGTCCTCGGGCTCCGGCGGAAAATCCTCGTGCGACGTCGGGCTCGAATCCGGCTGCACTGCAACATGATCCGACGCGACCGCAATCGGCTCGGGTGCGGGTTCCGTCGTCGGTGTCTGTGTCGTCGCTGCCGGCTCGGGGGTGGGAGGCGGCTCGGGGGCTAGCGGCTCGGGCGTCGGAGTCGGTTCGGACGGCGTAGGCGGCGCAGCCGGTGCAGACACCGTGGGCTGCGGCGGCGGAGTGGGTTCGGGGGCTGCCACTGGCTCGGGCGTCACAGCAGGTTCACGCGATACGGGAGCCGCAGGTGCGGGTGCCGCGCTCAATGGCGCAGGTGTAGGTGCCGGTACGGATTCAGCGGCGGGTGGCCGCTGCGAGGGACGTTGGAATTTGTTCACCGGGGCCGGACCGGAGGGCGCAGGCTCGTCGTGGGCCTGCAGCTGCGGTCGCGTCGGATCTGCGGCGGCTTGCGCGACGGCTGCCTGCTCTCCCGCCGGGAGGGTGACGTCGAGTCGGCGCTCCACCCGCTCGAGTCGTTGCAGTACAGCAGATTCCGCGTCCGACGCCGAGGGCAGCAGCATCCGGGCGCACATCACCTCGAGCAGCAGGCGCGGCGCGGTTGCCCCACGCATCTCACCCAGGCCCGAGTGCACGATTTCGGCATAGCGGGTCAGCGTTGCCGAACCGAGCAGATCCGCCTCGTCGCGCAGCCGCTCGAGTACGTCGCCTGGCACGTCGACCAGACCGCGCTCTCCGGCGTCGGGCACGGCCTTCATCAGGATCAGATCCCGCAGCCGATCGAGGAGGTCGACGGCGAAGCGGCGTGGGTCGTGGCCGGCGTCCATCACCTTGTCGACGGTGCCGAACAGTGCGCCGCCATCGCCCGCGGCCAATGCGTCCACGGCCTCGTCGATGAGTGCGACGTCGGTGACGCCGAGCAGCGACAGCGCCCGCGGGTACGTGACGCCCTCGGGCCCGGCCCCGGCCAGCAGCTGATCCATGACGCTGAGCGAGTCACGGGGCGAACCGCCGCCCGCGCGGATGACCAGCGGGTAGACCGCATCTTCGACCGGGACCTGCTCCTGGCCGCAGATCTTTTCCAGCAGTACGCGCATCGTCGACGGCGCGAGCAGCCGGAAGGGGTAGTGGTGGGTACGCGAGCGGATGGTGGGGAGCACCTTCTCGGGCTCGGTGGTCGCGAAGATGAAGACCAGATGCTCCGGTGGCTCCTCGACGACCTTGAGCAGCGCGTTGAAGCCCGCCGGGGTCACCATGTGCGCCTCGTCGATGATGAAGATGACGTAGCGCGATTCGGCCGGGGCGTAGACGGCTTTGTCGCGCAGATCTCGGGCGTCGTCGACGCCGCCGTGGCTGGCCGCGTCCATCTCCACGACGTCGAAGTTGCCGGGGCCCCCGGGAGCCAGTGCCACGCAGGAGTTGCACACTCCACAGGGAGTGGAGGTCGGCCCTTCGGCGCAGTTCAGCGAGCGGGCGAGGATGCGCGCCGAGGACGTCTTTCCGCAGCCACGAGGGCCGGAGAAGAGGTAGGCGTGGTTGATCCTGTTGGAATCGAGCGCCACGCTGATCGGCTCGGTGACGTGCTCCTGGCCGACGACTTCGGCGAACGTCGCTGGACGGTACTTCCGGTAGAGGGCCACGCCCGAAAGGGTACCGGCGACCACGGACACACTTGCATCGCGCGTCACCGTGAGCCGGTGGAGACCGCTCTGATGTTCATGATCGCGAAGCTCTCCCTGGTACCGGTGGAATCCGAGAGTGCGAAGAGCCAGTTGCCGTCCTGCAGCGCATCCGAGATCGCGTGCCGCACTATGGCCCCCTTGGAGTTCTGGTAGTCGATCGAGACGGACGTGCCTCGAGCTGCGGCGTCGGTGAGGACGTCGAGCTCCCCCGGCATCAGTCGACTGTGCTGTTGCAGCGACGCTCGCACTCGCGCCCGGTCGACTCCGGCCGCGTCGCCGGTGCGCAACAGCCGGGCCAGCTCGCGTGGATCGCGTCGCTGGCGTGCGCGGTGGGCGGCCGGCGACGTTGTCCGATCGGATACCGCGCGCGCCCGGGGTGCGCTCTCGAGTTCGAGCTGCCCGGTGTCGGAGTGTCGCACCGGCGAGTACCCGTGCCTGCGGAGCACTGCGATCGTGTCGATCGGTGTCGCGGAGCTGATCAGGACCGTGGGGGCGAGCCGATGGAACTCGAGCACCGCCAACGCCTCGTCTTCTGCGATGGTCGTGAGCAGTACGAGGTCGTCGGAGACGATGGCGCAGGGAATCTTGCGTACGGCGAGCGCACCGTAAGTACGCCAACAGTCTCGAATCGTGTACGCCAGCGCCTGGGGAACGTCGCCCCCGGCCATCCCGATCAAAGCCTCGATCAGCTCGTCGCCGGTACCACCGGTGTCGAAGAAGCCACGGATCGTCGCAGGAGTGAACCGCCAGACCGACGCCACCTCCCTCGACTCGGGCTGCGCGGACGCCCCGAGTATCGATGCCACCTCGGTGCTCGGGGGTCCGGTCACCACCGCCGTCGAGTCTGGAAGCAATCGCACCGAGAACGGCACCAGGTCGGCCATATCCCGTAGCTGCTCGGTCAGCGCCGAGGCGATCCGGCTCCGATCGCCGTCTCGACCGACGGGGAAATCCGCGAGCACGCTGCACAGATCGGTCGGTACGCCGTCGGCCAACACCCCGAGTCGAGTGGCCTCGGTCCAGAGCGACCCCGCATGACCCGGCCCGGCACTCGTCGAGACGACCGGAATGTGCCAGTCGAGGTAGCGGACGAACTCGTCCGGACCGGGCAGCACCGGCCGTTCGCCCCGATCACCGTCCCGCAGTAGTGCCGTCAGCGCCGTCGCGCGGAGGTCCGCAGCCGCGGGATCGTCGAGCATCTTCTTGAGCACCGGCACGGTCTTCTGGGAGCTTCGCGGCACTCGATGGGTGGGCGTGAACGGTGAACACCACCAGGCGGCCACCAACGCCGCCGCCTGCTCGGCTCGCGTGCTTGCCGACCATGTTTCGTACGTCGAGGTCAATGCCATACCGGTCTTCCCTCGCTCGGCGAGTAACCCGGCCTCACGCGCCAGCATCAGCATCAGCGCGGTGTCGTGCTCGTCGGCAAAACCCAGCCTCGTCGTCAGCGAACGAAGCTCTTTGGCGCTGATTCCGCCGGTCTTCATCATGGTGAGGCCGTCGATGTCGACGGCCGTCAGCAACGCCTGCATGTGCTCGCAGAACTGCAGCAGGGCAATGGAACGGGTGCGCCGCACGCCGTCACGGGACAGCGCACGCGTCGGAAAGCTCGGCGGACCGAGCTCGATGGGCAAGCGCCAACCCTCCCCTCGCAGCGCGATGCTCACCTCCAACGGCATCTCCACCCGATGTCCATCGAGTCGATACAGCAATCCCCGCTCGAAAGCGGCAGTGCCCGCGGACTCCGGTACATCGAAAACGAGCGATACCGGATTGCCATCGACGAAGCGCGAGAGCATCTCTCGCATGTCGGCAGGGCCGTCGTCGAACAACTCACGAATACGTTCCGGGGTCATCGCGGCCGCGACGGCGTCCGCACGTGCCGCCCTGTCGAGGGTGGGGTCGATACCGAGACGGGCCAGTAGCGACGACCTGTCCTGCTCGACGGCGCAGCGCAGGAACAACTTTCGCTGCCGCAGCGCCAGACCGAACGGATGCGAGAACACCCCCGACAGATCGACGGGCAGGTATTCGACCGTGTCGGAGCCCGCAGCAGTGTGCGGTCGAATGAGCCCATAGGACGTCAGCTCGGCCAGCGCGGCGTCGATGTGCGGCGTGCGGTTCACGGTGCCCTCGCAGGCCCAGTGACCGACCTCGGCTCTACTGAGATCGCCCATCAGGGCGAACAATTCGAGCAGATCGAGCGCACCACGATCCAGCTTTCGAGGCAGCGCCGCCACCCGCCTCGGCGAGGCGAGCAACTGTGCGAGCAAGCCGAACAATCGCGGCGGCGGGTCGGTGACCACGTCCGGTCGACGGCGCAGCAGCCCGGTCAGCTCGTCCTCGTCGAGCGTGGCCAGCCACCCCTCGTACGTCTGGATCTCTTCCGTCATCTCATCCCCCCGGTGAATGTTCTGCCACAACGTACCGACGGGTGCCGACAGAGTTACTTCTTCTTGGCTGCCGCTTTCGCTGCCTTCTTGAACTCGCGTACCTCGAGCAGGGATTTTTCGTCCACGACGTCGGCGATGGATCGACGCGCATCCTCGTCGCCGTATGCTCCGGCGGCCTCGCGCCACCCGTCGGGCGTCACGCCCATCTGCTTACCGAGCAACGCCAGGAAGATGCGCGCCTTCTGATCGCCGTATCCGGGAAGCGCTTTGAGACGCTTCAGCACCTCGGCACCGTCGGGGTTCTCACGGGTCCAGATCTCCTGCGGCTTTCCGTCGTAGTTCTCGACCAGAAATGCCGCCAACCCCTGAATGCGCTTGGCCATCGACCCCGGGAACCGGTGCACCGCGGGAGTCTGTGAGCACAAGGCCGCGAACTCGTCCGGATCTGCATCGGCGACGGTGTCCACTTTCAGATCACCGAGACGGTCGACGAGCTTCTTCGGCCCGGCGAAGGCGGATTCCATCGGCACCTGCTGATCGAGCAGCATGCCGATCAACAGGGCGAACGGATCCTCGGCGAGCAGTGCATCGGCCTCCGGATCGCCGACGAGGTGCAGTGTGCGAGACATGACCTCGATCCTGCCATGCACCGTCCACGCCGGATAACAATTCCCCCGGGAGGCGTCGTGTTATGCGCCGAGCTCACGACCGCGCACGAAAGTCGCGGAGTCCGAGAAGCGCCGTTCTCCCTACGACGACGGCCAATGCCACCACCGCACAGGTCACGGTTGGGTACACGATCATCGTTGTTACCCAGCCAGTGTGCTCGACAACAACTGTTCCGGTATCGGAGTCGCGGCCGACGCATTCTCGACCGAGCGGCCACCACGTCTGCCGGTCCTCGACGGGGAAGGGTGCCACCTCGTAATCCGGTGGACGGTAACCGAAATGCTCGGGAAAGGCTTCGCGACAACCAGATCGCCACCGATTACTGAAAACCCACAAGGTCAGGAAGGCAACGCCGAGGGGAAGCCACACCAGCGCGACGGCGGCCTTGGACAGGCCGTCACGTGAACGAACAGCCGATATCGATACCACCACCATGAACATTAATACGGCAATGTAAATCATGCTTCAGTCGACCGAACCGGCTACAGCCAACGCGATTGCCTGCAAAAAGGCATCGTCCACAATGGTTGCAGCAGAAGCGATCTGCACGTCCACCCGGGTGCCCGACGGTTTTACCAGCGTGACGCTGTCGATCGGGTCTCCGTCGGAGGTCGTTACGGTCACGCCGGGGTTGTCGACACGAAATTGCGATCCGTCCGGCAAAGTCTGTGCATCCCAGGGGTTCTCGGAGGGCTCGTAGTCTGCGTCGATCACCCTGATCGTCAGGGTACCGTCGTCGGCCATCACAGCTCCGCACGCTCCGGCCGGTCCCGACGGGGAGGTTCGCATCGAGCCGAGCGGTCTGTCGAGTTCTGCTGGGGCCGCGGCCGCTCGCCAGAACTCGTCCAGTGCAGCGTTGAGGCGATCCACGGCCTCGGACGAGAATTGCCCTGCACCCTCGGATCTCGTATCGCACGGCATCGGAACCGGAAGTGTCCCGTCCGGAACAGGTGTGGTCGAGAGCAGCTCCGGCCGCAGCGCAATCGTGCGCAACTCCTCGATCGACAGAGGCACCGAACCGGTGGACTCGTAGTCGGCGTTCCTGTCCGATGACGCCGCTAGAACGACGGAACCGTCGCGCGCGTACACGCGCACGATGTTGGAGTGGGAGCGATCGCCGTCGAACTCGTCCCAGGTGTCCCTCGTGTCGACGACGGTTCCATCGGGGAGAGTGTCACGGGCGTCGAGCCAGCCTGCCTGACACGGCTTGGGACCGTCGTCGATGCGGGTGACGTTGACCGTCAGCGAACCTTCGACGCCATCGCGCGAGACCATCCCATCCGCGGTGGTGCCGGGGTCGTATTCGGCGTCCGCGATTCCTACCGGTTGAAAAATCAGCGGATCATGGCCGAACCGGAACGACGGATCGGCGACTACTTCGATCTGCTCGGGAAGGGCCTCGCGCAACGCGATCGACATCGCGTTCGCCTTCGTAGACGTCAACCAGGGGTAGTCGGGATTGTCGTACCCCTCACCGCTCGCGGTCAGCACTTCGTAGAACTGCTCTTCCTCCGGCGGCTCCACGGATTCACACCCAGGAATGTCGACGGGGTACTCGACGGGCTCACTGAGATATGCAGATTCCGACTGCCCCATCGGCTGGTGAGTAAGACCTGCGGTAACAACACCGACGGCTACGACAACGCCGGCGACCACCCCATCGGCCCACACGCCACCACGCCGCAGAGACAATCGCACGGCCGCAGCCTAGTGGGATTCGCTCAGGTAATCGACACCAGCTGAGTGATGTCGTCGAAGGGCAGGGGCCCGTCGACGACGGCTCCGACGACGGCGCTGTTGAGGATGATCGATCCGCCGTGGTTGTCGAGGAATGCCGTGTCTGCCGCGTCGCGCCCGGTGGCGATACGCACCAGGGTGGATCGCGGTGCGAGGCATGTCGCGTCCACCACTCGCCATTGTCCTTCGACGAATGCTTCGGCGACCGCGTGGAAGTCCATGGGATCGCAGCCCGGCGCGTACACCGCGACCAGCCGAGCCGGAACATTGACTGCGCGCAGCAGGGCGACCACGAGGTGGGTGTAATCCCGGCACACTCCGGCACCGGCGAGGAGGGTGTCGACAGCGCCGTCGATGGGGTCGCTGCTGCCGGGCACGTAGCTCAGCCGCGCACCGACCCACGAGGACACCTCGGCCAGCAACTTCTCCGACGGTGGGTAGGAGCCGAATTCCGTTGCCGCGAAGCCGAAGAACTTGTCTGCTTCGGCGTAGCGGCTGGGTCGCAGGTACAGCGACAGATCGTAATCGGACACCGGTGCCGGCTCGGTGTTGCCGTAGATCGTCGCCGAGTACGACGCCTCGAGCTTGCCGACCCCGGCGTACAGCTTGTGGATGCGGGTGCCGTGCGCGCCGCTGATCTCCTGCGCTTCGACCGGTTGACCATCGAGGGTGAACGAGAGTGCTTCCCACACTTCGGTACCCGGATGCGGCGCGATCGCGATCTGGAACTCGAGGGTGCTGGCCTCGGTCACGTCGACATCGAGGTACGCGGAGACGTCACGTTTCATCGTGCCGATCCTGCCATCTCCGAGCCGTTCCCGCAGATCATGACTCGTCGGTGAGACGTTCACCCGTCACGAGGAATATGACCCGCTTGGCGACCTCGACCGTGTGATCGGCATAGCGCTCGTAGAACCGGCCGAGCAGCGTGATGTCCACCGCTGCGGGCACCCCGTGCGGCCAGTCGGGTGCGGAGGTCAGCTGGAACAGGCTTCGATGCAGCTCGTCCATCTCCGCGTCCTGGATGCGCAGGCTCGCGGCGAGCTCTGCGTCCCGGGTCTCGAGCACGCGCTGGGTCACCGCGGCCTGGGCGACGGCCACGCGGCCCATCTCCGCGAACACGTCCTCGACCTCGGGCGGCAGAACGTGAGCTGGATGTCGTCGACGCGCCAACTCGGCGATGTGAACGGCCAGTCCACCCATGCGCTGCAGGTCGGCGACGATGTTGATTCCCGACACGACGCGACGTAGGTCGTGTGCGACCGGTGCCTGAAGCGCGAGGAAGCCGAAGGCTGCGTGCTCCCACTCGATGGCGAGCATGTCGATCTCTTCGCGGTACTCGATGGTCTGTTCGGCAAGAACGATGTCCGCTGTCAGCAAAGAGCGAGTGGCATCCGCCATGGCCTTCTCTGCAATGCGCGAAATTTCGGACAGACTCGACGCCAACGAATCCAGCGCCTCGGCGTAACTGTCCCGCATAAATTACTCAACCCCTACCGTTCGACCCCAGCGCGCCTGTGGGCCTTACCCCCGAACACATGTTTCTACACCTTCGCCGCGGCTGTGGGACTCTGAACGCCATGACTGTGTTGAAGTCGATCGCGCTGTTCGGCATCGCCGCCCTGTTCGAGATCGGCGGAGCATGGTTGGTGTGGCAGGGAGTGCGCGAGCACCGAGGATGGGTGTGGGCCGGAGCCGGCGTGATCGCCCTCGGTGCCTACGGATTCGTCGCTACCCTGCAACACGACGCGAACTTCGGCCGCATCCTCGCCGCATACGGCGGGGTGTTCGTTGCAGGATCATTGCTCTGGGCGATGGTGGTCGACGGCTTTCGGCCCGATCGCTGGGACATCACCGGCGCCTCGATTGCCTTGATCGGTGTCGCGGTGATCATGTACGGCCCGCGCTGAATTACACGGGCCGTACCGAACCGATCAGCAGTTCGACGGTGCAGGCACTCCGTAGAACCGGTCCTTGATCCAGCTCTGCGCCTCGCCGAGACCCAGGATGTCCGGAATCAGGTGTCCTGCGCCGGATCCTGGCACGATTGCCGGAACCTGCGCTGAACTCAACTGCACGGTCGCGCCGTCGCCGCACCAGTCACCGGCCAGGCCGACGGCCTGCCCGTGAGGCACGATGTCGTCGGACGTACCGGACTGGATCAGCACCGGAGCGTTCGGCGTGCGCTCACCGATCTTGTTCTTGGCCAGAATCTCCTGAGCCTTCGGCAGTCGGTCGAGTACCACCGACAGCGGCTCACCGGTCTTGGTGTACTCGTTGGTGCGGTGCAGTCCGACGTTCAGAATGGTCTCTCCGACACACTGATTCGCGACCAGATTCAGCATCGCACGACCCGCGTCGTTGATGTTCTCGTCGATGATCGGCTGTAGCTCGGGGTCGGAATTGAGCAGACCGTTGAGGGTGTAGCCGATGACGCCCGTGAGGATGGTGCCATCGACCTGCTCGAGAGTGGCCTTCAGATCCGCTGGGGGTGCGCCTGCGTAGGTGCCCACGAGGTTCATCTCGGGTGCGTACTCGCCCGCGAGTTCCGCTGCGGCAGCGGCCGCGCCGCCACCCTGGGAGTAGCCGTACGCGGCTACCGGTCCATCCGCGGAAATCTTCGTGCCCTGCAGCTGCTGGGCCGCGCGGGCCGCGTCGAGCACAGCGTGAGCTTCCGACGCTCGGTTGACATAGGTATGGGCACCGGGAGTGCCAAGACCCTCGTAGTCGGTGATGACGACGCCGTACCCCTGCGACAGCAGAGAATACGCAGCGAGAACCTCGTACTCGACCATGAACCCGAGTGGCGGGGTGTAGGTGATCACGTTGTTGAGCATCTTGGACGGCGCGCACTGATCGCCCTGTCCCTGCGTGCCCGGCGCGAGCACCACGAGCGGACGCGGTCCCGGGCCCGTCCAGTCGGCGGCCGGATCGATGTAGGTACCGGTGACGGCATTGGCTTCGTCGTTGGAGTCGTTGCTGCGGTACATGATTCGCGTAGCGGCACCCGGGAGCGGGCCACCGATACCGGGTACCGACAGAGCGAGATGCGAAGGCTCCGAACGGATCACGTCACCCGGCGAACCGGCGGGTAGCGGACTCGGCGGTAGGTAGAAATCCGATTCGACGGTGGAACCCGTCGACGGTGCTGCCGACACGGCCGGTGCAGTCACCCCCATGAACACTGCCATCACTGCTACGGCCGAACCGAAGACACGCGTCGAACGCAAAATCGAACCCCCAACTTCTGAACACCTGCTGCCAGGTGTGCGCTACCCCGCGTAGCACTTACCGTGACGCACCTTACGTGACGACGCACACAACGTACAGAGTCGAGTTGGAAGATTCACCAGTCAGCGGCGGCGACCGTGCATGGCCGCCTTGGCGGTGTCGACTTCGTCGTCGGTGAACGGACGGCCGGGAAGCTCCGACCGGGGTACCGAATCACCACGTAGGCCGTCGAGCACCATCGTGAAGTACCTACGCCAGTTCGCCGGATCGACATGACTGGAGAATTCGACGGTCGAGCCGATCATCCCCAGCACAGGATAGAAATCGGTGACGGCAACATCGGGACGCAGCTGACCGGATTCGAGGGCTCGATCGACGATCTTCGCGAAGAACGGATCGATCCGTCGACGTACCTCTGCGATGCCGCGGCAGCCTTCGTCCGATCCGAGGACCACGTCGCCCAGGCCGCGATCGGACGCCATCTCCTCGCACACATCGGACAGAAATCCCACCAACCCGTCCCACGGATCGTCGGAGTCGAGAGCGCGTTCGGCACTGTCGAGCATGCCCTCGAGACGCTGCTCGAAGACGCCGTCGATCAGTTCTTCCTTGCACGAGAAGCGGCGATACACGGTGCCGATGCCCACCTTGGCATGCGCGGCGACGTCGTCGAGGGTGATGTCGATACCGCGGGATGCGAACAGCTCGCGCGCTGCATCCACGATGCGACGGCGGTTGCGCTCGGCGTCCGCCCGGAGGGGCTTCGCGGCCGTTGTGTCGGCTCTCACACTCATTCGATGTCCGTTTCACCCGATAAGCGGAGGACATTCCTCCACTTAGCTGCTACCTTGGCCCTACAACCGGAGGATACACCTCCGCATAGTCGAACCGAGGACACCATGACCACCCTTTCATCGGAGAACGTGGGCGACGCGACGTCGACCACGACGCCGGCGGACGAGCGAGCGCACCGGAATCGCTGGTTGATTCTCGCCACTCTCGGACTGGCCCAGCTCATGGTCGTGCTCGACGCGACCATCGTGAACATCGCACTGCCCGCCGCCCAGCTCGACCTGGGCTTCGACAACGCCGACCGCTCCTGGGTGGTCACCGCCTACGCACTCGCGTTCGGCAGCCTGCTGCTTCTCGGCGGACGACTGAGCGACCTCTTCGGCCGCCGCAACACCTTCCTCATCGGCCTCGTCGGCTTCGCGCTGATGTCCGCAGTGGGCGGCGCGGCCGTCAACTTCGGCATGCTCGTCGCAGCACGAGCCGGCCAGGGCCTGTTCGGTGCGTTGCTCGCGCCTGCTGCACTGTCACTGTTGGCGACCACCTTCACCGACACCAAAGAGCGCGCCAAGGCATTCGGCATCTTCGGTGCCATCGCAGGCGGCGGCGGCGCACTCGGCCTGCTGCTCGGCGGCATGCTCACCGAGTGGGCCAACTGGCGCTGGAGCCTGTACGTCAACCTGATCTTCGCTGCGCTCGCCTTCGTCGGCGGCTTCCTGTTCCTGGCCAAGCACAAGGTCGACGTCCGGCCCAAGCTCGACATCCCCGGCACCATCGTCGTCTCCGCTGCCCTGTTCTCGATCGTCTACGGCTTCGCCCACGCAGAGTCCGACGGCTGGAGCAATCCCGTCACCCTGGGCTTCCTGGTTGCAGGTGTCGTACTGCTCGCGGTGTTCGTGACCATCCAGAACCGCGTCGAACACCCGTTGCTGCCGCTGCGCATCGTCATGAACCGCACTCGGGCCGGATCTTTCCTGGCTGTATTCGTCACCGGTGCCGGCATGTTCGCAGTGTTCCTGTTCCTCACGTACTACCTGCAGAGCACCTTGAAGTACACCCCGATCACCACCGGGTTCGCGTTCATGCCGATGATCGCGTCGCTGATCCTCACCGCGACGCTCTCGACGGCACTGATCCTCCCCCGATTCGGACCGCGCATCCTGATGACGACCGGCCTGATCGTGGCGTCCATCGGAATGGGGCTGCTGACGCAGATCGATCTGGACAGCAGCTATGTCACGCACATCCTGCCCGGTCTGATCATCATGGGTCTCGGCCTCGGTGCCACGATGGCACCGGCCATGCAGGGCGCGATCTCGGGTGTGAACCCGGACGACTCCGGCGTCGCGTCGGCAACGGTGAACACGATGCAGCAGGTGGGTGGCTCGATCGGTACCGCGCTGCTGAGCACCGTGGCAGCCAACGCCGCCACCAGCTATGTCAGCTCCAACATGGCAACGGCAACCGATGCAGCACTGCTGCAGGCCAACGCCGAAATCGCCAGTTATACGACCACCTTCTGGTGGGCGTCGGGCATCTTCCTACTGGGCGCGGTGCTCTCGGCCACGCTCTTGAAGAAGGGGCCGTTGCCCACCGCTCCCGAAGGTGCGGTTGTCGTCGGGCACTAGTGCGCTACGCGCA